>NZ_JBVIJT010000004.1:350676-700140 GCF_055581265.1 Streptomyces sp. NPDC031466 | reverse complement strand
GTTTCGCAGGGTGGTGTGGTGAATGTGCTGGCGGGTTTGCGTGATGTGGTGGGTTCGGGGCGTGTGCTGGCGCTGACGACGTTCGCCTTCGACATCGCGGTGATGGAGTTGTTTGGTCCGTTGACGGCTGGTGGGTGTGTGGTTCTGGCGTCTTCGGAGGTGGTGGGTGATCCGAGGTTGTTGGTGGATTTGGTGGTGTCGTCGGGGGTGTCGGTGGTGCAGGCGACGCCGTCGTTGTGGCGGGAGATCGTGGCGGTGGCGGACGGCCGACTGAAGCACGTACACGCGATGTTGGGGGGCGAGGCATTCTCCGCAGCCATGGCCCAAACACTCGTGGACTCCCTGGCCTCCGTCTGGAACGGATACGGCCCGACGGAAGCCACCGTCTATGCCACCGCCACGCCGATCTCGGGTCCGGACGTTTCTATTGGTGGGCCGTTGGTGAATACGCGGGTGTTTGTGCTGGATTCCTTTCTGCGGCCGGTTCCGGTGGGTGTGTCGGGTGAGTTGTATGTGGCGGGTGCGGGGGTGGCGCGGGGTTATTGGGGTCGTAGTGATGTTACGGCGGAGCGTTTTGTGGCGTGTCCGTTTGGTGGTGTGGGTGAGCGGATGTATCGCACGGGTGATGTGGTGCGGTGGCGCGGGGATGGGGTTTTGGATTTTGTGGGTCGGGTGGATGATCAGGTCAAGGTGCGGGGTTTCCGTATTGAGTTGGGTGAGGTCGAGGCGGCGTTGGTGGGTTGTGCCGGGGTGGCTCGGGCGGTCGCGGTGGCGCGGGAGGACGTGTCGGGGGGCCGTCGGCTGGTCGGGTATGTGACGGCGGAGCCGGGTTGGGTGCTGGAGCCGGCGCTGGTGCGGGGTGAGTGTGCTCGGGTGGTGCCGGAGTACATGGTTCCGTCGGTGGTCGTGGTGCTGGATGAGGTCCCGTTGACGCCGAACGGGAAGGTGGACCGGCGGGCACTGCCGGAACCCGAGGTGGCAGTGGCCTCGGGGCGTGGCCCGCGCTCTCCCCGGCAGGAAATTCTGTGCGGTCTGTTCGCCGAGGTGCTGGGTGTTCCGACGGTGGGTATTGACGACAACTTCTTTGTTCTGGGCGGTCATTCTTTGCTGGCGACGCGTCTGGTGGGTCGGGTGCGGTCGGTGCTGGACGCCGAGTTGTCGGTGCGGCAGTTGTTCGAGGCGCCGTCGGTGGCGGAGCTGGACCGGGTGTTGGACGGCGCCGATCGCAGTCGCGTCCCGGTTCTGAGTGCGGGGGTGCGTCCGGGGCGGTTGCCGTTGTCGTTCGGGCAGCAGCGGTTGTGGTTCTTGCATCAGCTGGAAGGTCCGGGCGCGGCCTATAACGTTCCTCTGGCGTTGCGGTTGAGTGGGGGGTTGGACCGGGAGGCGTTGCGGCTGGCCGTGGGCGATGTCGGGGCCCGGCACGAGAGCCTGCGTACCGTGTTCGCCGAGGATGCCCGGGGTCCGTATCAGCGGGTGCTGGACGTGGGCGTCGAGGTTCCGTGGGTTGTCTGCCGGGTCACGGAGGAGCAGCTTGGCGCGGGGCTGGAGGAAGCCGCACGGCATCCCTTCGACCTGACGGCCGAGATCCCGGTCCGGGCCACCTTGTTCGAACTCGGCCCCGACGACCACGCCCTGCTCCTGCTCATGCACCACATCGCGACCGACGCGTGGTCACTGCGGCCTTTCGTCAGCGACCTCGTCACCGCGTATGGGGCGCGGGTGGAGGGTGACGTGCCGCAGTGGCCGGTGTTGCCGGTGCAGTACGCGGACTTCGCCGTGTGGCAGCGGGAGGCGCTCGGTTCGGAGGAGGACCCGGAGAGTCTGGTCTCGGCGCAGGTCGCCTATTGGCGGGAGCGGCTCGCCGGCTTGCCGGCGGAGATCGTGTTGCCGGTGGACCGTCCGCGTCCGGCGGTTGCCTCGCAGCGCGGGGCACGGGTGGAGTTCACCGTGCCCGGGCCCGTGCATGCCGGTATCGCGCGGGTGGCCCGGGAGAGCGGTGCGAGCGTGTTCATGGTGTTGCAGGCGGCTCTGGGTCTGCTGCTGGCACGGTGCGGTGCGGGGGAGGACATCCCCATCGGCACCCCGGTCGCGGGGCGTACCGACGACGCGGTGGACGACCTGGTGGGCTTGTTCATCAACAGCCTCGTGCTGCGCACGGATGTTTCGGGGGATCCGACGTTCCGTGAGCTGGTGGCCCGGGTGCGGGAGAGTGACCTGGAGGCGTACGCGCATCAGGACCTGCCCTTCGAGCGGCTGGTGGAGATCCTCAACCCTGAGCGGTCCCTGTCCCGCCACCCCCTCTTCCAGGTCATGCTCACCCTCAACAACACCGCCGGCCTTCCCCCGACGGCCGCCGGGAGCGGGGGCGACCTGACCGTGCGACCCCTGGCCGCCGACACCGCCACCGCCAAATTCGACCTGCTGCTGTCCTTCGGTGAACTCCGCACGCCCCAAGGCGAACCGGACGGACTGAACGGAGCACTCGAGTATGACGCGGCCCAGTTCGACGCCGCCACCGCCCACCGCCTGACACTGCGCCTCATATCCGTGCTCGAACAGGTCACGAGCGACCCGAAGCTGACCGCGGGCGCGACCCGCATCACCCTCCCGGACGAACTGGAGGCGATCCGGGCCTGGAACAACACTGCCCGCGCCGTGCCGCCCACCCTCCTGCCTGAGCTGTTCGCCGCGCAGGCGCGACGGCGCGCGGAACATCCCGCGCTCCTGCACGAGCACGGCACCCTCACCTACGCCGAGCTGGACGCGCGGACGAACGCGGTCGCCCGGACCCTTCTCGCGCAGGGCGCCGGCCCGGATGCCGTCGTGGCCCTGGCGCTGCCCCGTGGCGCGGACTTCGTCACGGGTCTTCTCGGCACCCTCAAGGCGGGAGCTGCCCACCTGCCCCTTGACCCCGAACTACCGTCGGCCCGCCTGGCGTTCATCCTGAACGACGCCCGCCCCGCGGTGCTGCTCACCACCGAGCACATCGCCGCCCGGCTACCGCGCCACCACAACACGCTGCTGCTCGACGCCACCACTTTCGCGGATGTCCAGCAGAGCGCCGTGACGGACCTGGAACGCGGCGGCCCCGCGCTGCCCGAACACCTCGCCTACGTCATGTACACCTCCGGGTCCACCGGGGAGCCCAAGGCCGTCGAGATGACCGTCGGCGCCGTGCGGAACCTGCTGCACTGGCACCGACAGGCGCTCCCCGCCCCCGACGGCTCGGTCACCGCGCACTTCACCGACACCGGCTTCGACGTCAGCGTCCAGGAGATCCTCTCGACCCTGCTCTTCGGCAAAACCCTCGCGATCTGCCCCGAGGACGTCCGCCGCGACCCCGGCCGCCTGGTGGCCTGGCTGCGGGAAACCGGCGTCCACGAACTGCTCGCCCCCACACTCGTCCTGGAAGCGGTGTGCGCCGAGGCACTGGACGCCGAAGTGGAACTGACCGCCCTGCGCCACGTCGCCCAGGCCGGTGAGGCACTGCTCACGACCGGCGCCATCGGCCGCCACTGGTCGGCGGCCACCCACCGGCCGAGGCTGCACAACCACTACGGGCCCACCGAGACCCACGTGGTGACGGCCGCCCCCCTGCCCGCCGACCCCGCGTGCTGGCCCGCCGCCCCCGCCATCGGCAGCCCGCTGCCCAACGTCCGCACCCACGTGCTCGACCACCGGCTTCGACCCGTCCCTCCGGGCGTGCCGGGCGAACTGTACGTGTCCGGGGCCGCCCTCGCCCGCGGCTACCGGGGGCGCCCCGGGCTCACCGCCGAACGCTTCGTCGCCTGCCCGGCGGGCGAGCCGGGCGAACGGATGTACCGGACCGGCGACCGGGTGCGCCGCAGCGCCGACGGGCAGCTCCATCACCTGGGCAGGGTCGACGACCAGGTCAAGATCCGGGGCTTCCGCGTCGAGCCGGGCGAGGTGGCCGCGGTGCTGCGGAGCGACCCCGAGGTGGCCGCCGCCGCCGTCCTCGCCCGTGACGACACCTCGCTGATCGCCTTCGTCACCCCCGCCCCCGGCGGCACGCCGAACCCCCGCGCCCTGCGGGCCACCATGCTGCGGACCGTGCCCGATCACCTCGTACCGGCCGACTTCGTCGTGGTCGACACGCTGCCGCTGACCCGCAACGGCAAGCTCGACCGCCGGGCGCTGCTGGACCTGGACATCGCCCGCCCGACGGCCCGCGCGGCGGCCACCGAGGCGGAGAAACGCATCTGCGCGATCTTCGCGGAGGTGCTCGGCACCGACCACGTGGGCCCCGACGACGACTTCTTCCGCCTCGGCGGCCACTCCTTCCTCGCGACCAAGGTCACCACCCGGGTCGGCGAACAGCTGGGCGCCGAACTGGGCGTGCGCGACCTGTTCGAGGCGCCCACCCCCGCGGACCTCGCCCGGGCAGTCGAGAGCCGCGGCACCCGCGACTCCTTCGCGCCGATGCTGCCCCTGCGGACCAAGGGCGCCAAACGGCCCCTGTTCTGCGTGCACCCCGGAGGCGGCGTCTCCTGGTGCTACTCCGGCCTGCTCACCCACCTGGACGGCGACACGCCCGTCTACGGACTGCAGGCCCGCGCGCTGAGCCGGCCGGGGCCGATGCCCGCCGACGTCGGCGAGATGGCCGCCGACTACCTCGGGCAGATCCGCGAGATCCAGCCGGAAGGCCCCTACCGGCTGCTCGGCTGGTCCTTCGGCGGAGTCGTCGCCCACGAGATCGCCGTACGGCTCCAACGCGCCGGTGACGAGGTGGAGCTGCTCGCCCTCGTGGACTCCTACCCCAACGTCACCGACCTCACTGACGTCTCCGAGGCGCAGGCGCTGGAAGGCACCCTGCGGCAACTGGAGGACAAGCTCCTCGTCGACAACCTCACCACCGCCGGATTCTCCTTCGACAAGGCGGAGTTGACGGGCGACCGGAGCGCGCTCGTGGCGCGGTACCTGGAGTTCCTGCGCGCCGAGCAGCACCCCCTCGCCGCCGTCGGCGAGCGCACCCTGCTGGCCATGAAGGACGTGTGGATCCACCACAGCAGGCTCCTCGCCACCCACCTGCCCGGGTGCTACCACGGTGACCTGCTGATGTTCTCCGCCACACGCAAGCCCCCGGAGCTGCGCGGCCGAGTGGACGCCACAGCCTGGCAGCCCTTCGTCGACGGCACGATCGAGGACCGCCCGGTGGACGCCGAACACGAGCAACTGCTCACCGTGCCCGCCCACATCGCCACCATCGGCCGGTCACTGGCCGCACACCTCGCGGCGACCGGCGCTCAGGAGCCGGCCGGGCGGCCCGGCAGCACATCCTTCGCGACGAGCCGGCCGCCCGAGTAGCACAGCCGGTACACGTCCACCTCCTCCAAGGGGTTCCCGTTGGACCGGTAGAAGGCGCAGGTGGCGCCGCGTGGTGCCGACGCCGCCCGCATCGCGTCGGTCGGATAGGGGAACTGCCGCTCCGGCAGCCGCTGCCGGACCTCGCCGTACCCCTGACCGACGCGCAGCGACTCGTACACCCCCGGGCGCAGGACACACGTACTGAGCTGGTACGCGAACACGATCGCCGCCGGGAGCGCCGTCAGCGCCACCCCCGCCGGCACCACGAACGCGGCCGCGAACCGCAGCCGGGCCCGCCGCTGAGCCACCGCCAACTGGTGCGTCGACTCCGAACCCGCGGCCCGCGCCGGGTCGTCGGCGACATGCGGCCGGTCCGCGCTCACCCGGTCGGGCACCGTGGCCCTCACCTCGAACCCGCCCCCGCGCGGGCCCGCCCGGAACGTGCCGCCGATCACCGCCACCCGCTCCCGCATCCCCGTCAGGCCACGGTTGCCCGGCGTCGGCCGGGTACCCCGGCCCGCCGACACCGCGCCGGGCGGCGCCGAGTTCACCACCCGCACCTCGGTCGCGCCGGCCTCGTGCCGGATGCGGACCTCCACCGCGCTGCCCGGCGCGTGCTTGGTGGCATTGGTCAAGGACTCCTGCACCACCCGGTACACGGCCCGGTCCGCCAGCGGTGCCAGCGAGGGCGCCTCGCCCTCACGCACCAGGGACACCTCCACACCGGACGTGGCGGCCCGCCGCACCAGGTCCTCCACCGACTCCGCCGTCGGAGCGGCCGACACCGGATCGGCGCTCTCGCGCAGCACACCGATGGTGTCCCGCAGATTGTCCACCGCGTCGGACACGGCCATCCGCAGCTCGGTCAGATCGGCCCGGTGCCGGTCCGGCAGAGCGGGCTCCAGCTCCAGGGCGCCCGCGCGCAGCGCTATCAGACTCAGTTCGTGCCCGAGCGAGTCGTGCATGTCGGCCGCGATCCGCGTGCGCTCCCGCAGCCGGGCCTCCTGCACCACCGCCCGCTGCCGCTGCTCCAGACTCATCGCCCGCTGCCAGCCACCCCGCACCAGGGCCGCGCGGGCCCGTCGGTAACGGCCCACGAGCCAGGGCAGCAACAAGGCGAGCGGCACCATCGTCACCACGTAGAACCACCAGACGACGGGCACCCGCAGCGCGGCGCAGAGCGCGAAGTCGAAGGCCAGGCAACCGCCGAACGCCGCCAGCGCCGTCCCCGTCGTGGCAGGACCCGCGCCCAGCAGATAACTCGTCACCGCGAGCGCCAGGAGATACGGGTTCGCCGGACTGGCCTCCTGCGCCAGGCCCAGCGCGCACAGTCCGTTGACGGCCGGCACCGCGACCGCGGGGTGTCGGCGGCTGCCGGGCACCGCCACCGCGAGGACCAGCGCCGGCACCACCACGTCCACCAGCGCGGAGGAGGTCGTGTCGTTCTCCAGGAACCACACGAGCCCCACCCCGCAGAGCAGCAGCCACAGCGCCACATCGCGCAGCACGGGCCCCGCCGCCACCAGGCGGGCCGGGACCCGGCGGCCCGCACCCGCCCCACCCTCGTCGGTACGCCACATCACCCGCCGAGACTACCCAATGCCCCCACCGGGCCCCGCGCCCCGCGCAAACGGCCTGAACAGGCACTTTCCGGCTCGGATACAGCTCGTTGACACCTCTGGCGCCCCGCTGGCACCGTTGCTCCGCAAGCGTGTCGTCCGATCCGGGCGTTTCCGACCGACGTGACGGGGGACCAGTGGTGGCACCGTTCGGCAACGCGGCACGAACCCGACTCACCGGACGCGCCCCGACCCGGCGGACGCGGAGGGGCACCGCCGGACCGGACCGGGCCCTCGCCCACCTGACCCGGGCGGGAACACCTTGCTGACCGAACGCGACCGGGCCGGACTGCCCTACCGGGGCAGGACCGGGGTCAGCACCGCCTTCGGGACCTTCGGCGAGCTGCTCCAGGGCGTCCTGCCCGGCGGCGAGGACTTCCTGGTGACGCTGCCCATCGCGCGCTGGAGCGTGGCGACCTTCCGCAGCGACCCCGCCGAAGAGCGGCTGCTGGTCGTGCCGGACCACAAGCACAAGGCCCGGCGCCTGCTGTCGATGATCCTCGCGGACCACCCCGGGCCCGTCGGCGGAGTACTCCTCCTGGAGAGCACCCTGCCGGAAGGCAAGGGGTTCGCCAGCTCCTCGGCCGACCTGGTGGCCACGGCACGGGCCGTGGGCAACGCACTGGACATCGCCATGCCACCGGCCAGGATCGAGTCCTATCTGCGCCGCATCGAGCCCACCGACGGCGTCCTCTACGACGGCATCGTCGCCTTCGACCACCGCCGGGTCGAGCTGCGCCGAACCCTCGGAGCGCTGCGCCCCATGTCCGTGGTCGGGGTCGACGAGGGCGGGACCGTCGACACCGTCGCCTTCAACCGGCTCCCCAAGCCGTTCTCCGAAGCGGACCGACGGGAGTACGCGCGTCTGCTCGCGCGCCTGACCACGGCTGTGGGGGACGGCGACCTCGCCGAGGCCGGAGCCGTCGCCACCCGCAGCGCGGTGCTGAACCAGGCGCTGCGGCCCAAGAGGACACTCGACCGGATGATCGCGCTGTGCGAGGAGGTCGGCGGCCTCGGAGTCGTCGTCGCGCACAGCGGCACCTCGCTCGGGATCCTCCTCGACCGAGCCGACCCGCACTGGGCCCGCAAGGCGGTGCGGGCCTCGCGGGGCTGCATCGCCCTCGCCGGAAACGTGACCACCTACGTGACGCTGGGCTTCCGGCAGGACCCATGACGGACAGGGCCCGCAGGGGCCCTACGGCCGCACGCGCGCCAGCGGATCCCCCAGTGCCACGACGACCCGGCGCTCCCCGCGATAGGGCGCGCGGCTGTGCGCGGCGGCGATGTTGTCGAGGAGCAGCAGATCGCCCGCCTGCCACGGCACCGGGACCGTGTGCCGGTCGTACACCTCGTTGATCGCCTCGACGGTCGCCGGATCCAGGGGGGTGCCGTCGCCCCGGAGCGTGGTGAAGGGCAGGCCGTCGTCACCGAACTCACTGAGCAGCAGCTCGCGGACCGCCGGGTCCATGGTCCACTCGTTGAGGAACGCGATCTGGTTGAACCAGCAGCGCTCACCGGTCCGCGGGTGCTCGACCACCGCGGGCAGCGTCTGCCGGGTGCGCAGCCCGCCGGTGGCCGTCCACTCGTGGGCGATGTCGTGGGCCGCGCAGTACGCGCTCACGGCCGCCCGGTCATCCGTGCCGAAGGCATCGGCCAGCGCGACCCCGAGCAACGGATTGTAGTTGCGTACGAGTTGCCAGCCGTCGCGTTCGAACGGAGCCAGGAGGTCGGCCGGCAGGGCGGCGAGGACCGCGCGCGCGTCGGCGACGGACACCGTGCCGCCGTTGCCGCCCGTGGCGAGGCAGGACAGGACGAGCCACCTCGGGTAGCGGGCCGCGCTCGTCAACTCGTGGTGCATGCACATGGGTTGGTCCGGCGGCCACAGCGAGGAGGAGTACACCCCGCCCGGCAGCGCCGTGCGCGGGGCGAAGCCCTCCAGCTCCGTCATCAGCTCCGAGGTGAGGGCCCGGCTCGCCCCGGCCGCGTCGGCCGGCTCGCGCAGCCCCAGCCCCCGCACCAGGACCGCGCCCCGCTCGACCGCGACGGACCGCAGCGCGGCGGCGTGCGCGCGCAGCCACTCCGGGCCGTCCCCGGCCGCCGCCTCGACGACCGGCACCGCGTCCTCGGAAACACGTATCGACCCGTCGGCGAATCGGTCGACATCGCTGTACGGCATTCATTCGCCCTTTCGGTTTCGCGGGATCGGGAATGTGGCGAGGGCGCGCTCCCGCACCCCTTCGCAGCGCAAGGTAACAGCCACCGGGCGGAGGGGAAGTCTTTCAGTCTGGGGTAATGGTGGTTGCCCACCGGGCGGGGTTTCGGAAACTCTGCACGCAGCCCATCGGAAGCGAGGAGTGCCATGCCCGTGATCCCCGTCAACGGCATACGGCTCGCATATCGGGACGTCGGCCGCGGGTCTCCCGTACTGCTGATCATGGGGGCCGGTGCCACCGGCAGCGCCTGGCATCTGCACCAGGTCCCCGCCCTGGTCGCCGCGGGCCACCGGGTGATCACCTTCGACCACCGCGGGCTGCGGCCCGAGGACCCGGCCCCGCCGGGCTGCACCATGGCCGACCTGGTCGCCGACAGCGCCGGACTCGTCACCCGGCTGGATCTCGGGCCGTGCGCCGTGGTGGGCACCTCGCTGGGCGCGCGTGTCGCCGCCGAGCTCGCGCTCAGCCGCCCCGACCTGGTCGACACGCTCGTCCTGATGGCGGCCAGGGGCCGCAGCGACCCGCTGCACACCGCGCTCAGCCTCGCCGAGCGTGAACTGGATGACCGGGGCATCGAACTGCCGCCGCGCTACCGTGCCGTGGTCAAGGCGCTGACCGAGCTGTCCCCGCGCGGTTTCCGCGACGAACAGGCGATCACCGACTGGCTGGAGGTGTTCGAGCTGGCCCCGCCCCCCGGCCCCGCGGCGCGCGATCAGCGGCGCCTCTATCCGATGCCGGACCGCCTCGACGCCTACCGGCGCATCGACGCCCCCTGCCACGTCATCGCCTTCGCCGACGACGTCATGGCGCCGCCCGCCGCGGGCCGGGAGATCGCCGCCGCCGTGCCCGGCGCGACCTTCGAGGTCATCGAGGGCTGCGGCCACCTCGGCTACCTGGAACGGCCGGAGGCGGTCAACCAGACGCTGCTGGAATTCCTGCGGACGTCCGGGCGGACGAGGGCCGACCGATCCCTGAAGAAGGAGAACTGCCGATGAGCGGCCCCACCGCCTCCCTGCCCTACGGACAGGTGCTCAGGCTGGAAGAGCTGTTGCAGGCCGCGCGCGTGCACGACGACGACGTCGACCACGTCCTGTTCCTGGCCACGCATCAGTCGTGCGAGATCTACTTCGCCGTGATCCTGCGGCACTTGGAGGCCGTACGCGGCGCCCTCGACTCCGGTGACGGGGTGCTGGCGGTGCGCCGCGCCGCGCCGCTGCCCGTACTGGTCGCCACCCTCGTGCGTCAGTTCGACGGCTTGGCGACGCTCACCCCGGAGGCGTTCCACGCCATTCGGGACGCCCTCGGCGACGCCAGCGGCTTCCAGTCCGCCCAGTACCGCGAGATCGAATACCTGTGCGGGCTGCGGGACGCGCGCTTCCTGAACACCGCCGGCTTCACCGACGCCGATCGCAAGCGGCTGCGGGCACGCCTGGACGAGCGCTCCCTCCAAGAGGCCTACCGCGACTTCGCCGCGGACCGCCCGCGCCGGGAGCCCCTCGAACGCGTACGCGGCGCGCTGCTCGACTTCGACGAGGCCTTCGCCGTGTGGCGCTCCCGCCACGCCGCGCTCGCCGAACGGTTCCTCGGCGGTGGCACCGGGACCGCCGGGTCCGACGGCGCCTCGTACCTGTGGCGCGCCGCGCGCCGACGCCTCGTGCCCGAGGTATGGCCCGGCGAGCCGGGCGCGGTGAGCGAGACGTAGCCCGGCACGCGCCGGCGCGTGCCCGAAAGGGCTGTCCTTTTACCCGGGGAAAACCGGTGGAAGGCTCGTCCGTCAGCCGTGACTGAAATGCTTTCCGCCGCGGTGGCCGTCCCGCTAGCGTGGCCGAGGGCCCGATTTCCGAGTACGCCCGCTTTCTTCCGACGCGTCCGGTCTCCTTTACCGGACCGCGCGGCTTCTCATGGGCTCCTTCGGCGAGCCCGTGCACCGCGACACTTCTGCAGGCCGCGCGGTACCGCGGCGCAACCTCATCCCGGGGAGGGCATTTTCGATGGCGCAGCAGGGGCAGGGCGCAACCACAGGGCGAGTCGGCAAGGTCGTCGTCGTCGGCGGCGGTACCGCGGGGTGGATGACCGCCTCCTACCTCGTCGCCGCCTTCGGCGACCGCGTCGACGTCACGCTCGTCGAATCCGGGCGAGTGGGCACCATCGGCGTCGGCGAGGCGACGTTCAGCGACATCCGGCACTTCTTCGAGTTCCTCCAACTGGAGGAGAAGGACTGGATGCCGGCCTGCAACGCCACGTACAAGCTCGCGGTCCGGTTCGAGAACTGGCGGGAGCCCGGCCACCACTTCTACCACCCGTTCGAACAGCTGCGCTCCGTGGACGGCTTCCCCCTGACCGACTGGTGGCTGCGCCACCCCACCACCAACCGGTTCGACACGGACTGCTTCGTGATGGCCTCCCTGTGCGACGCCAACCGCAGCCCCCGCTACCTCGACGGCACACTGATCGACCAGGACTTCGTGGAGCGCGGCGACAAGCCGGCGGCCCGCTCCACCATCGCCGACTTCCAGGGCGCGCAGTTCCCCTACGCCTACCACTTCGAGGCCAGCCTGCTCGCCGACTACCTGCGCGGCTACGCCACCGAGCGCGGCGTGCGGCACATCGTCGACGACGTGGTCGACGTCGAGCGCGACCACCGCGGCTGGATCGAACGCCTGCGGACCCAGGAGCACGGACCCGTCGGGGGCGACCTGTTCGTGGACTGCACCGGCTTCAAGGGCCTGCTGATCAACAAAGCGCTCGGCGAGCCCTTCGAGTCCTACCAGGACTCCCTGCCCAACGACAGCGCGGTGGCGCTCCAGGTTCCCCTGGACATGGACCGTGCGCCCCTGCGCCCGTGCACCACCGCCACCGCGCAGGACGCCGGCTGGATCTGGACGATCCCGCTGCTCAGCCGCCTGGGCACCGGATACGTCTACGCCCGCGACTACCTGGACCCCGAGGAGGCCGAGCGCACGCTGCGTGAGTTCGTCGGCCCCGAGGCCGCGGACGTCCCCGCCAACCACATCCGGATGCGCATCGGCCGCACCCGGCGGTCATGGGTGAACAACTGCGTCGCCGTCGGCCTGTCCTCCGGCTTCGTGGAGCCACTGGAGTCGACCGGCATCTTCTTCATCCACCACGCCATCGAGCAGCTGGTCAAATTCTTCCCCGGCGGCGACTGGGACCCCTCCCTGCGCACGCTCTACAACAACTCGGTGGCCCACGTCATGGACGGCGTACGCGAGTTCCTCGTCCTGCACTACCGGGGCGCGAAGCGGGCGGACAACCAGTACTGGCGGGACACCAAGACCCGCGAGGTGCCCGAGGCGCTCGCCGAGCGGATGGAGCGGTGGCAGTCCAAGCTCCCCGACTCCGAGACGGTCTTCCCGTACTACCACGGGCTCCCGCCGTACTCGTACAACTGCATCCTGCTCGGCACCGGCGGCATCCCGGTGCGGCCCTCGCCCGCCCTCGACCTCGCCGACGAGAAGGCGGCGCTCCTGGAGTTCCAGGCGATCCGCGACAAGGCCCGCCGCCTGACCGCCGAACTCCCCACGCAGAACGAGTACTTCGCGGCCATGCGGACACAGGCATAGGGGAGTTGGCACCAGCGCCGTGTCCAGCAGCCGACTGACCGTCCTCTTCGTCGACCTCGCGCTGATCGTCGCCCTGGCCCAACTGGCCGGGGCCGTCGCCCGGCGCTTCGGTCAGCCGGCCGTCATCGGTGAGATCGTCGCCGGCATCCTGCTCGGGCCGACCGTACTGGACGGCCGGCTGTCCCAGCACGTCTTCCCGTTCGAGATCCGCAGCGAGCTGAGCGCCTTCGCCGACCTCGGGCTCGCCCTGTTCATGTTCAAGCTCGGCACCGAGTCCGACTGGGCCGCGGGGCGTTCGATGCGGCGGACCGCCGCGGGCATCGCGACGGCCGCGATGGTGTTCCCCTTCGCGGCGGGCACCGGGCTCGGCCTCTGGTGGAGTCCCGGCGGCCCCCCGGCGCAGGGCGTCGCACCCGTGCTGTTCATGGGGGTCGCCCTGTCGGTGACCGCGTTCCCGGTCCTGGCCCGGATCGTCGAGGACCGGGGTCTGGCCCGGGCGCCGCTCGGTCAGCTGGCCGTGGCCAGTGCCGCGCTCTGCGACGTCCTCGCCTGGGCCATGCTGGGCGTCGTCATGGTGCTGTGCGGCATCGACACCCCCTGGCGCCTGCTGTGGTTCGTCCCCTATCTGCTCGTGCTGGCCGTCGTGGCGCGGCCGGTGCTGCGCACACTCGCACGCTCCGGGCGCACCTCGCTCGACCTGTCCCTCACCTGCGTGGGCGTCCTCGCCTCCGCGGCCGCCACCGAGTGGATGGGGCTGCACTTCATCGTCGGGGCCTTCGTCTTCGGCGTCGTACGCACGCACGCCCTGCGCGGGCTGGACCACAAGCTGCGCGGGCCGGACGGCGAGCGGGAGAGGGCGCCGGGGGCACGGGCCGACGCCGACCTGCGACGAGGCCTCGGCTCCCTCGACAACCGGGTCCTGATGCCGGTGTTCTTCGTCGTTGCCGGCTGGCAGGTGGACCTGTCGCAACTGGATCCGGCCCAGCTGGTCGACCTCGTGATCCTGCTGGTCGCGGCCAGCGGCAGCAAGTTCCTCGCCGTCGCGGGCGCCGCCCGCCTGTCGGGGCTGACGCCGCGCGACTCCGCGGCGCTGGGCGCCTTGATGAACACCCGCGGGCTCACCGAACTCATCGTGCTCACCGCGGGCCGGGAGCTGGGGCTCCTCGACGACGTCGGCTACACGCTCCTGGTGACCATGGCGGTGCTGACCACGATGTCCACCGGGCCGATCCTGCGGCGCCTCCTCAAGGACGGGCCCCCGACCGGCCCCGGACCCGCGAAAGCCCCCTCTCCCGACCACCCGTCCGACCTCGCCCCTGACCGGAGCGGCACCGGAGGCTGAACACCAGTGAACTCCCCGAGCCAACTCGCGGAACGCTTCGGCACACCGCTGTACGTCTACCGGCTGGACCGCGTGCGCCGCGCCGCGCTGGACCTGCTCGACGCCCTGCCGACCGGCGCCCGCCTCTACTACTCGCTCAAGGCCAATCCCCATCCGGCCCTCGTGCGCGAGCTGAGCGGACTGGGGCTGCACCTGGAGATCAGCTCGCCCGGCGAGCTGGCCGCCGCGGAGCACGCCCGCCACCCGGCGGAGCACTGCCTCTACACCGGCCCCGGCAAGACCGCCGCCGAGGTCCGCGAGGCACTGAAGGCGGGGGTGCGCCTGTTCTCCGTGGAGTCGCCGACGGACCTGCGCCGCCTCACGGAACTGAGCGCCGAGGCCCGGACACCCGTCGACCACCTCGTCCGCCTCAACGCACAGGCCGCGGCGGTCGGCACCGGACTGCGCATGACGGGGCGCTCCTCGCAGTTCGGCACCGACCCCGACGACGCCCTCGCGGCCGGCATGTTCGACTCCCCGCCCGGGGTACGCGCCGTCGGCGCGCACCTGTTCTCCGCCACCAACATCGCCGACGAGCAGGCCCTGGTCGAGGAGTTCCGGTCGGTCCTGCGCACGGCGCTGAGCACGTTCGGGGCAGCGGGAGTCACCCCGTCGCTGATCGACCTCGGCGGCGGCTTCGCCGCGCCGTTCGCCGCCCCCGGCGAGCGCCCCGCGTACACCGGGTTGCGCGCGGTCCTGGAGGAGCTGCTCGACGGGACGCTGCCCCGCTGGCGCGCGAAAGACCCCGAGATCGCCTTCGAGTCGGGCCGCTACCTCACCGCCGACTGCGGCTCGCTGCTGACCACGGTGCTGGACGTCAAGCACAGCCGGGGCACCACCTACGTGGTCCTCGACGCGGGCGTCAACGTACTCGGCGGCATGTCCGGCATGGGACGGCTCCTGACCCCCGCGATCCGGCCCACGGTCGACACCGGCGGCGCCGGCGGGGAAAGCGGCCTCGCCGAGGTGACGTTGGTCGGGCCCCTGTGCACACCGCTCGACGTCCTCGCCCGTGCCGCGAAGATGCCCCTGCCCCGCGTCGGCGACATCCTGCGCATCGACAACACGGGCGCGTACGGCCTGTCGGCGAGTCTGACGGGCTTCCTCAGCCGTCCCCGCGCCACCGAGGTGGTCCTCGGCGCCGACGGAGCCGTGGTCGACGTGCGGGCGGCCCGCGCCACGAGTGCCCCGGGCGGCCGGTGACCCCCATCCGGTCGCCCCTGGAGCGGGGGCTCAGTGCTGGACCAGGTCGCCGACCGGTACGGGAGGCACGTGACCGGTCGCCGGAAGGTCCTCGGCGAGAGCCAGGCCGACATCGACCAGCGAGGACCGGCGCAGGCCGGCGACTTCGGCGAGCGGCGTCCAGAGCGATTCGGAGGTGTCGCCGTTCGGCTCCGGCCGCAGCCGGCCGCCGGTGAGGCGCACCCGGTAGAAGATGCCGATGTTCTGATGCGGGCCGTCACCGGGACTGTTGCGCTCGGCCGCGGGGATGACCCGCGAGTCCACGCCCAGCAGACGCTCGACCACCGCGTCGCAGCCCGTCTCCTCGGCCACTTCGCGGACCACCGCGTCGAACGGATCCTCCGCGTGCTCGACCCTGCCGCCCGGCAGCGTCCAGTTCCCCGACACATGATGGGCGAGCAGCACCCGCCCGTCCTTGATGCACACGGCGTACGCCGCCAGCCGAAAACTCATCCCCGCACCCTATCCCCGCGGCCAAGTCCGGCCCCGGAACCCTGAGTTACCCATAGATGAAAGGCTCACCCCAGCCACCGTCGCCGGCGGCCGCGAGCACCGCTTTGTCGATCTTCCCGTTCGCCGTGAGCGGCATCCGCTCCACCGGGACACAGCGATCGGGAGCCTTGGCCGCGCCCAGCCGCGCGCCGATGCCGAGCAGCACCTCCTCCGGGGCGGCGGCCCCGGTCGTCCAGACGGTGAACGTCCCG
The DNA here is from genome assembly GCF_055581265.1 of Streptomyces sp. NPDC031466. Taxonomy (NCBI): domain Bacteria; kingdom Bacillati; phylum Actinomycetota; class Actinomycetes; order Kitasatosporales; family Streptomycetaceae; genus Streptomyces; species Streptomyces sp. NPDC031466. The sequence goes on along the minus strand of NZ_JBVIJT010000004.1, from coordinate 684,072 downwards.
TCCGGGCCCGGCGGTACGCAGGCGGCCTGCTCGACCCCGTCGACGTCCCTGGCGGCGTTCTCCACCTCCTGGCAGCTCACCCGCCAGCCGCGCCGCTTGAAGAGGTCGTCGCGCCGCCCGTGGAAGTAGAGCCGCCCGGCCTCGTCCACCCACCCGTAGTCGCCCGTGCGCAGAGCCCTGCCCCGACCGTCCGGGGCGGCGACGAAACGCTCGCGCTGCTGCCCGGCCGCCGCGGCGCCCCAGTACCCGTCCATCACGTGCGGACCGGCGACGACGATCTCGCCGATGCCGCCGCGCGGCACCGGCTCGCCGTCGGGGCCGAGGACGAAGAGCCGCGTCCCCCGCAGCGGCCGGCCGACCGTACCCGGGAAGGCCAGGTCCTCGTCCGGCGCTGCGATCGAGATCCGCTTGCACTCGCTCATGCCGTACATGCAGATCAGGGCGGCGTCCGGGAAGGTGGCCCGGACCCGCTCGGCGTCCCGGCCGGTCAAGGCGGCGCCCGTGTTGGTCAGCAGCCGCACCGAGGTCGGGCGCCGGTCGCGTTCGCCGAGCCGCGCCAGGAGAAGGGCGAGCGTGGGCACCACCGGGACCACGGTGGCCCCCGCGGCGCGGATCGCGACCAGCTCACGCGCGGACGCCGCCCCGTGCGGATACACGACCTCGGCCCCGGCGAGCACGGCGAGAAACAATTGGTACAGGCCGTAGTCGAAGGACACCGGCACCCGGCAGTACACGACATCGTCCGGCCGGTACCCGACGCGTTCGGCGACGGCACGGGTGGCCCAGACCACCGCCCGATGAGGGCACACGATCGCCTTGGGCCGGGCGGTCGTCCCGGACGTGTACATCAGCAGAGCGGGCTCGTCAGGTGCCCCCGCCGGCCCGGTCGCCGCCGCGGCCGGCGCGTCGGTGTACGCGGGGGCGAGGACCGGTACCGAGGTGAGTCCGGCGATCTCCGCGACCCGGTCCGCCGTGGTCACGACCGCGGCCGGTGCCGCGTCGGCCAGCAGGTGGCGCAGTTGGTACGCGGAGGCCTGCTCGGCCACCGGGACGAAGATGACGCCCCGGGCCACCGCGCCGAAGAGCAGCGCCGCGAAGTCGCGGCAGCCGGGAAGCACGCACAGCAGACGCGTCCCGCGCCGCAGTCCGAGACCGTCGAGCCAGTGGGCCGCGCGGCGTGCGTTCCCGTCGAGTTCCGCGTACGACCAGGCGCCGGCCCGGTCCCGGACGGCGGGGCGGTCCCGGTGCTTGGCGGCGGCGTGCGCGAGCAGGTCGTGGACGGACCCGGCGCAGGTGAGGGCCGGCACGTCGACGGTCATGGGATCTCCAGACTAGGGGTGGTCTTCCCGGAGCGGGCCGGTGCGTTCGAGGTGCTCCGCGAGCCGGGTCACGGCCGGCCGGACGTTGTCCCGCACCGTGCGCGCCCCCTCCGCCGTCCACCCCAGGTACCACGTGAGCGTCGCCGGGCCGGTCTTCGCCATCTGCCGCAGATAGTCGAGCGTGGGGACGCAGTACAGCTCGAGGACGGGGACGAGCGCGCGCAGTTCGTCGGACCGCAGCGGGTTGGCCGCCGTGGCGCGCAGCACGAGGTCGATGCCGAGGTCGTGGTGGATCCGGAAGCTTCCCCGGCCGGTGCGGGCCAGGAAGAGCAGCGCCCGGGCCAGGTCGTAGGCGCGCGGCCGGACGTCCACGCCGTCCCAGTCGAGCAGGGAGATCAGCCTGCCCCCGTCGTCGAAGACGAGGTTGGAGCCGGCGATCTCGCCATGGGTGAGCGTCCTGGGCAGCGACCGGTACGCCGGCAGGTCCAGTGCGGCCCGCGCCCGCCGATAGGCGGCCCGGTAGGTGTCGTGCACCTCGTCCCACAGCGCCGGGGAGGCGGCCGCGGACACCAGCTCGCCCAGCTCGTCGATGGCCGACTCGTCGGCGCCGAGCCAGAACTCCATGTCCTGGATCGGGTTCGCACCGCACGGCGGCAGACCGTCGAGCGGCACCGCGTGGACGGCGGCCACCGTGTCGGCGGCCGCGCGCAGGTCCGCGGCGTCACCGTCCCTGAAGGGCCGCCCCGGCACATAGTGGCGCAGCTGCCACCGGGCGCCGTTCGCGGCGGCGGTGGGGGAGCCGTCCACCGCGCGGATCAGCGGCTCGGTGGGTACACCGCACCGCGCGGCGCGCGCGATGGCAGCGTCCTGGAAGGCCAGCCAGCGGTCCTCGACGGGCCGGCCCAGCCGTTTCAGCGTGTACCTCCCGTCGGCCGTGGCGCACCGCCAGATCTGGTTGGGGCTGTCGCGCGTCAGCCGTTCGACCGACCGCGGCCGGATGCCGTACGACGTGTCGAGTACCTGGCGTGCCTCGCTCTCCACGTCCACCTGCCAGGCGACACTCATGGGCGGGCCATCCTCTCTACGCCCGGGAGGCCTTGCGCGGCGGCGTCGATCTCGGTCAGAAGATCGGGCAGGCGGGCGTCGCAGTGCAGTGACGGGTCCCAGCGGAGCCTGACCACGGTGTGGTCCCGGAGCAGTCGCGACAGGCCCGACAGCGCGTGCCCCGCCGACTCGGGCGCCGCCTCACGGGCCAGCCACCGGGAGTGGTAGTCGGGGTCGGGGGCCAGCAGGTGCGGGCGCAGCGCGGCCGCGGCGGCCCCGGCGTCCAGGCGCTCGACGACCGGCTCGGCACACGCCGCCCGCTCCAGCACGACGAGGGTGTCGAGGCGCGTGGCGGCGGTGAACGGCGAGCCGAGGATCTCCCTGACCTCGGCGTTGCTCAGCCAGATCTTGTCCATGGGGGTCCCCGGTTCCGGCCGTTGGGCCGGGACGGTGTCCGCGCCCGTCCGGAAGGGATTGATGGCGCGCACCGGCACGCGGTCGCGCACCGCGTCGAGGATGCCGAGCGCCGCCACCGACCCGGCGCCGAGCCGCGTCGAGACCGGCAGTCCGACGGCGAGCCATCCGGCCCCGGTGGGCGCCAGGAACGTCCGGTCGGTCCCCACCAGCCGGCCGCCCCACCGGCCCAGCCACACCGCCGAGGACGTCTTGCCCGAGGACGAGGCGCCGGCCAGGAAGACCCCGCGCCCATCCGGGCGCTGGGCCGCGGCGCCGTGGAACATCAGGGCGCCGTCGGCGACGGCCGCCTCCCGGACCAGTTCCCGGATGGTGCGGCCGGCCAGCAGTCCGAGACGGGCGGTCCCCTCGGCGAGCACCGCCCAGGACCGGAAGTCCGGTGTGACCAGCGCATGAGGGTGCTTGCCGGTGTCCTGCGACACGAGCACCGTCTCACCGTCGCGGCCGGTGTGCTCCGTGTACCACTCGCCCGTGAAGGCCTGGCGGCGGCCCGTCGGGGTGCCGAGGCGCAATCCGGCGAGCAGCTCCGGGGCCGCCACGACGTGGAGATCGGCCCTCGGGTGCGGGCCGGGAACCGGGTGGCTCGGCTCGACGAGCTGGTGCTGGCTCGCGATGTGCCGGTGCACGCCGGGGTCGTCGGCCCACACCCGCAGCCTCGTGCGGTACCAATGGATGGTGAGCGGCGCGCGGGTGCCGTTCCGCGCCGCCCGGGTGGTCAGTGCCTCGTACAGACCCATGGGGTGGCCGACTTCCTTCGTAGGCGTTCGCTCGGGCTCGGGGCGGGGTCAGCTGATGCCGGCGTCGACGAGCTGGGCGCGGATGGCCTCGAAGCGCTCGACCGTCATGCGCCGCCGCGCGACATCGGCCTCCGTCTGGTCCTTCCGGCCGAGGCCGAACCACAACTTGCCGGTGTTCGGGTCCATCCGGCGCGAGACGCTCTTCTGCGCCGGGCCGCGCACCAGCAGCGAGATGGTGTTCGCCTTCGTGGTCGTCGCGTGGACCGTGTCGTGGTGGATGGTGTACGAGTCCCCGGCCCGCTCGGTGGACTGGAACCGCGGCTCGAACGCCGGCGCCACCGAGGCGTCGGAGTCCTCGATGACGTGGTACAGCACATGGTCGTAGGACCCGGTCAACAGCCGGGTCGTGAACGACCAGCGGTGATCGTGGGGCGCGGCGACCTCCATGTTCGACCACACGTGCAGCCGGATCCGGAAGCCGCGGTCCGGGGCGTCGTGCAGTACGAGCTTGTCGAACAGGCGGTTGTGCTCGCACATGTCCCACAGGCCCGGGTCGGCGCGTACCCCGTCCACCAGCTCCCGCATGGCCTTCGTGTCGGTCGAAAGAGCGGTGAGGAACTCGGAGTTCTGCTGGTGGGCCTTGCCGAGGTCGGCCCAGTCGACGCGGTAGCGCGCGAGTTCGGACAGCATTTCTTGCCCTCCTTTTTGTGGCGGCTCAGGACGTGCGGCCCTCGCTGCCGAGCGAGCAGATGAGGATCTGGGTCGTGGAGTCGGCCGCCAGGGGGCCGCCGTCGAAGTCCCCGAAGGTGCGTGCCACCCTCAGGCCTGCCCGGGCCAGGAGGCCGACGAGGTCCTCGGCGGAGTACATGCGGCTCAAGCGGGTGGCGCGCTCGGTCCTGCCGTCCTCGGCGAACGTGTACTCCATGTCGTCCGTCAGCAGCCGGGACGCGCTGTCGTACGTACGTCGTCCGCGCACCGTCACCATCTCGCCGGTCACCGGGTGGGCATAGGCGAAGCGGCTCTTCCACAGGGCGTCGGCCCGTGCGGTCTCGTGCCGCGGGGTCGCGACGTCGATCGCGAGGACGGCGTCGGGCCGCATGTGCCGCACGGCACAGGTGAAGCAGCTCAACGCGTCCTCGTCGGACAGGAGATGGCAGACGCTGCTGCACGCGATCATCACCAGGCCGAACCGCCGGTCCAGCTCGAAGCGGCGCATGTCACCGACGAGGAACGCCGGCGCCGGGGACGGCCCGCGTTTGCGAAGGGCCCGTTCGACCATGCTCGGCGCGACGTCCAGGCCGACGACGTCGACGCCGAGTTCGGCGATGGGCAGGCTCAACCGGCCCGTGCCCGCGGCCAGTTCGAGGACAGGCCCGCCGTTGGCGCGCGCCGTGTCGCACCAGAACCGGATGTCGTGCGTGTATGACGCGTAGCGCTGGTCGTAGTGCAAGCCGTCGTAATAGACGTTGTCCACGTGGCGCAACGCGCTGTCCCCGGCCGGGTGCGGGCTCACCGCGCCGCCACCGCCTCGTCGAGGATCCGTGCGAGTCGCGCGCGGTTCGCCAGGTGGGTCAGGTTCTGTCGCAGGGTGAACGCGGGGACGGCCGCCGCGACTCGGCGTGCTCGCGCGCCCAGTTCCCGGATGTCCGCCGGCTTGAACCAGGAGGTGAGCTCGTCGTCCTTCACGGGCGGGGACAGGAGGTTGGCGAGGAGCCGGTCGGCCGCTTCGTCCGGGGCGAGGCGGCGCAGCGTGGCGCTGTCGTCCGCTGCGAACGAGGGGAAGACCACGGCGCGCAGGGGAGCTTGCCGCGTGAGCCGGCCGTCGAACATCGCGCCGATCTCGTGGGGCATCAGCAACCGTGCCGCGTCGCGGTGGGCATTGGCCGGGTGGGCCGTGCGGTCCGGCAACGCGAGTCCGAGCGGCTCCAGCGTGTCGAGGCGGATCGACACCGACCGCGGCCAGCCGACGCCGGTCGGTCCTTCCGGTCCCTCGTGCAGGGAGAGGTCGTCGTTGCTGACGAAGTGGGCGCCGGCCGCGGTGGCGGCGATCACCGTGGACGTCTTCCCGCTGCGTTTGTCGCCGACCAGCGCGACGCCGTGGCCCCGCCACGCGACCATGCCGGCGTGGAGGAACAGGGCGGACGGATCGTGCTCGGCCGTGTCGAGGCGGAGCAGCGTACGGACGACGCGGACCACGTGCACCGGCGCGTAGGCCGAGCCGGTGCGGGCGGTGAGCCGCACGGTGCGGTGGCCGCCGTCGACCTCCCGCCAGACGCCGGTGTCGTCGTAGTCGCCGTAGTGCGCGGCCGTTGCCCCACGCGGGTCGTCCGCTGTCCCACGCGGGTCGTCCGTCCACTCGGTGAGGGAGACCCGCCAGCACTCGTCTCCCGGGTCGGCCGGCTCGATCGTGACGAACCCGGACAGGTATGCCTCGACGACCGGCCAGACCTCGGCCGGCACCTCGACCTCGGCCGTTCGTCCGCCGGTGCCGGTGCCGGCTCCGGCGCGGCGGGCGACGACCTTCTCCCGCGAACTCACCCGCTCTCCCTCCGTATGAAACGAATCCCGAATGCGGCATGGCGCACGGCAGTTGCGGCGCCTTTTATGGAAGAGCGGCGACCGCCGAACAAAACAAAGAAAGGAATGGTCTGTTCCGGGCAGCGTAGGATCGGCCGCAAGGGCTGTCAACAACATTTAGCCACCGCTGGATGACCCTGGATTTCGTTGCCGCTTCTGTGAACCCGCTGCTACGATCCATGATCGACCGCATCGGAACTGCCGGGTGAGTGCCATGGCACGGCATGACCCGCCGAATCCGAATTGGAAATAACGCGCCGGATTTCCGGGCGGCATTCACCTTCGGGCGACACGCATATTGAGGGGCATTCATTGGCGGCTCGGACCTGATGGAACACACCCACCTCGGACGCACCGGACTCGTCGTCGGCCGGCTCGGCCTCGGAACCATGAACTTCGGCTCGCACACCAGCGAACCGGACAGTCACACGATCATGGACGCCGCGCTCGACCTCGGCGTCAACTTCTTCGACACGGCCGACATCTACGGCCGCAAGGCCGGGCCCGGCGGTACCGAGGCACTGATCGGACGGTGGCTGGCCCGGGGCGGCGGCCGACGCGACAAGGTGGTGCTCGCCACCAAGGTGTACGGCAAGACCGGCGACCGGCCCAACGACCGGGGCCTGTCCGCCCGGCACATCATCAAGGCCTGCGACGCCTCCCTCGGCCGGCTCGGCACCGACTGGATCGACGTCTACCAGATGCACCACGTCGACCGTGCGACCCCGTGGGACGAGATCTGGGAGGCGATGGGGGCGCTCGTGGCGCAGGGCAAGGTGCGCTACGTGGGCTCCTGCAACTTCGCCGGCTGGCACCTGGCCGCCGCCCAGGCCGTCGCGCGTGAGAGGCATCTCCTCGGCCTGGTCTCCGAGCAATGCCTGTACAACCTGTTCGCCCGCTACGTGGAACTCGAGGTCGTCCCGGCGGCCTCCGCCCTCGGACTCGGCGTGCTGCCCTGGTCGCCCCTGCACGGCGGTCTGCTCTCCGGAGTGCTGCGCCGCCGGGCCGCGCGGTCCACGGTCCGCTCCACCGGCGACCGCCTCGCCGAGGACCTGCGGCACGGGGCGCGCGCGATCGCCGAGTACGAGAAGCTCTGCGCGGACCTGGGCCAGGACCCTGCCGTGGTGGCGCTGGCCTGGCTGCTCGGCCGTCCCGGCGTCACCGCGCCCATCATCGGGCCCCGCACCGCCGAACAGCTGACGGCCTCCATGGCCGCGCTCACGCTCCGGCTCGACGACGCGGCCCTGGCCCGGCTCGACGAGCTTTTCCCCCCGCCCGGAAAGGGCGGACCGGCGCCCGAGGCGTGGGCCTGGTGACCCGCGGCGAGCCCACACCGGCAGCGTGAGCTGCCGCCCTCACTCGACACCTCGACACAAGGAGACTTCGCCATGCGGGGGTTGCACGGGAAGGCCGCCGTCGTCACCGGCGGCGCCCAGGGTATCGGCCGGGCCGTCGTCGACCGGCTGGTCCACGAGGGCGTCGCGGTGACGATCGTCGACGCGCATCCGGAGTTCGGGCCCGCGGCCGCGGCCGAGGTGACGGCCGCGGGCGGCAGCGCCTGGCACGCGCTCGCCGACGTGTCCGACGAGGACCAGGTCACCGCCGCCGTCGACGGCGCGGCCCGCCGCCACGGCCGGATCGACTTCCTCGTGAACTGCGCCGCCGTGTTCATCATGCGCGGCGTGAATGCCACCGTCGAGGAGTGGCGGCGCAGCAACGACGTCAACATCATGGGCCAGGCGCTGTGCGTCAAGCACGTGGTGCCGCACATGAGCGACCGGGGCGGCGCCATCGTCAACATCGCCTCGATCTCCGGGCACATCGCGCAACCGGACTACGTGGTGTACAACGCCGCGAAAGCGGCGGTCGCCAACATGACCCGCTGCATGGCGCTGGACCTGGCGGACCGGAAAATCCGGGTCAACGCCGTCAACCCCGGAACGGTGTGGAACGCGAACAACGAACGTTTCCATCGCGACGTACTGGGAATGACGCGTGAACACGCCGAAAAGGACCCCGAGATCGGTGGTCGGCACATGCTGAAACGGGTGGCGGACCCGGCGGAGATCGCGGGTCCGATCGCATTCCTTCTTTCCGATGACGCCAGTTTCATCACCGGGGAGAATTTGATGATCGACGGCGGTTACACCGCGATGTGATCCGGTGGGCCTTTCGGCGGGCCGGGCGTTCACCCCACTTATGCGGACGGAAGGACCCATGGGCGAAATCAGAGTTGCTCTCGCGGGCATAGGATCCTGTGCTTCGAGTCTCGTGCAGACGGCCGGCCTGACCCCGCCGGACACCGGACCGATGAACGGCATCATGTACGCGCGTATCGGCGGGTACCGGGTGAACGACATGCGGTTCGTCGCGGCGTTCGACGTCGATCGCCGCAAGGTGGGCCTCGACGTGGTGAAGGCGATCACCACACCGCCGGTGGCCGCCGCGCTCCACGTCGACGTCGAACCCACGGGCGTTCTCGTGGAGCCCGGCCCGCTGCTCGACGGCGTGGGCGGCAACCTGGAGGGCGTCATCGAGCCGCACCCGGCGAGCCGTGACGTGACGGTCGACGAGGTGGCCGACCGGCTGACCGCGGTCGCGGCGGACGTCCTCGTGTGCCTCCTGCCGACCGGTGCCACCGCCGCCGTACAGGCCTACGCCCGCGCCGCGGTGCAGGCGGGCGTCGCCTTCGTCAACGCGACCCCCGAACCGGTCGCCCACGACGCCGAGATCGCGGCGGCCTTCGTCGACCACCGGGTGCCGCTCCTCGGCGACGACCTGCGCAGCCACCTGGGCGCCACGACGTTGCACACCGCGCTGATCGAACTGCTGCGCTCACGCGGCCTCGCCGTCGTCAACACCTATCAACTCAACGTCGGCGGCAACACCGACTTCCTCAACCTGTCCGACCCCCGGCGCGCGGCCGGCAAGGTGCGGACGAAGCGCAACGCCCTGAGCGCGGCCGGCATCGACGCGAGCACCGTCTCGGCCGGTCCCAACGGGTTCGTGGAGTACCTGGGCGACGAGAAGACCTGCTTCATCCGCATCGAAGCGGCGTCGGTGCTGGACTCCGACCTCGTGCTCGACGTACGCATGCAGGTCGAGGACAGCCCCAACGCGGCCGGCGTCCTGGTGAACGCGGTACGCGTCGCGAAGGTCGCCGCCGAACACGGGCACGCCGGCTGCGTCGACGACGTGTGCGCCTTCCTCTTCAAGAACCCGCCGCGGGGCGCACCGGAGTCGGAGGGCATCCGCAGGTTCCGTGACTACGTCGACCGCGTCGCCCGGGACTGATCACAGATGTTCGACCTCCACACCCACCACGACCGGTGCGGCCACGCGCGGGGGACCATGCGTGACTACGTGCGCGCCGCCATCGACGCCGGACTCCACACGCTGGGCTTCTCCGACCACACCCCCTTCTTCGCCGAGCCCGAGGACCACCACCGCCCCTGGGTCGCCATGGCGAAGAGCGAGTTCCCCCGGTATGTCGCCGAAGCCGAGGAACTGCGCGAGGAGTACGCGGACCGGATCCGCGTCCTGGTGGGCGTCGAGTCGGACTTCTTCCCCGAGCACGTCGGCCTCTACCGCCGGACGCTGCGCCGCCACGACTTCGACTACGTCATCGGGTCGGTGCACGTCATGGACGGCGTCGACCTCTTCCGTCCGGAACGCTGGCAGGACGCCACCCCGGACGACCTGAAGCGGGCGAAGGAGAAGTACTGCGACCTGGTCGGCCAGTCGGCCCGCAGCGGCCTGTTCGACGTACTCGGCCACGTCGACGCGGTGAAGGCGGCGTGCCCCGCCATGTCGTCCATCGCCACCCCCGCGACGGAACGGATGGTGCGTACCTTCGCCGAAACCGACGTGGTGGTCGAGGTGAACACCTCGGGCAGTACCAAGGAGTGCGGCGGCTGGTACCCGGACCCCGCCATCCTGGAGATGGCCGCCCACTACGGCGTCAAGCTGACGTTCGGATCCGACGCGCACGACCCCGAGCGGGTCGGCGACGAACACGAGGAAGTGCGCCGGACGCTCCGAGAACTCGGCTACCGCCACTGGTACGTCTTCGAACGGCGTCGCCGGATCGAACTCCCCCTGTAGCAACCGCTCGCTCCCAACGGACCTACCCACGGAGGAACCCGGTGACCGGGACCTTTGTCTCCATCGCTTCCGTCCCCCCTGGTGGCGGGGCGGCTCCCGACTACGAACTCGTCGAACGAAAAGGGGTCGGCCACCCGGACACGATGTGCGACGCGATCGCCGAACGCGCCTCGCGCTACTACGCCCAGTACTGCGTCGAGCACTTCGGCCGGGTCGCGCACCACTGGTTCGACAAGGTCATGCTCTTCGGCGGCGAGGCCACCATCGACTTCGGCGAGGGCGAACTGACGAAGCCCTACACCGTGCTGTACGCGGGCAAGGGCGCCCACCGCTACGCCGACCGGCCGATACCGCTCGAGGACATCCTGTTCAGGGCGGCCGCGGACACACTTACCGAGGTGACCACCGGGTTCGACCCGAAGCGCCACCTCACCGTCCAGTGCGAGGTGGTGGACCACCAGGGGTCCGGGCGCGGACACTCCCGTTACCGCCCCCAGGTCATGGACGATCTGATCGAGATCGGAGACCCCGACCTCGTGTCGAACGACTGCAACCTGCTGCACGGCTACCACCCGCTGAGCACGCTCGAAGCGATGGTGCACGGCACGGAACAGCTGATCAACGGATCCGGGTTCAAGAAGAAGAACCCCGACACCGGCTGGGACGTGAAGGTCTTCGGCAGCCGACGCGGGGACCAGTACCGCTTGATCGTCAACATGCCCTTCCTCGCGCGGCACATCGATTCGATGGAGACCTACCTCCGGCGCAAGGCCGAGTGCCGGCAGCAGGTGGCGGACCACCTGCGCGAGACCTTCGGCCTGGTGCCCGACCTGCTGTTCAACCCCACCGACCGGAACAAGCGGCCCTACCTGACCGCGCTCGGCTCGGTCGCGGACACCGGGGACGTCGGTGTCGTCGGCCGCGGCAACCGGCTGAACGGCCTCATCACGCCGATGCGGTCGATGAGCATCGAGGCCCCCGCCGGCAAGAACCCGCTCGACCACACGGGCAAGCTGTACGGCGTCCTGGCGCACCAACTGGCCAGAGAGGTGAGCGAGGCCATCGACCTGCCGGTGGATACGCACATCTTCACGTCCAAGGAGGCGCGCCTGGACCAGCCCGACGAAGTGGTGGTGGAGGCCCACGGAGAGCTGAGCGAGGACCAGCGCTCGATCGCGACCGGGATCATCACGAAGCGGCTGGCCAACATGGGCGACGTGACCCGGGAGCTGGTGTTCGACGGGATCACGATGTGGTGAACGCGCTCGCCACCACGATCGCCGCCGCCGTCCGGCGGTGCGCCGCACGGCCGTCGGCGGCGACCGAGGCCTGGATCCGCCCCTACGCGCCGGGCGGCCACGTGGACCAGCACCAGTTCCTGGTGATGCTCAAACCCGAACTGGTGCTCCCGCGCGGCGGTGACGGCTCCAGGCCGCTCGCCCGCGTGCTGGACGTCCTGGCCGACCGCGGCGTGCAGATCGGCGCGGTCCGGGTGCTGTCGAGCACGTTCGTGGCCCGGCACGCCGTCGTCGAGTCGCACTACCCGGCGCTGAACCGCGTCGCCCGCACGGGCCCGGCGGGCATGTCACCGGCCGCCGTCGAGCGCCTGGACGACACCTACCCCGGGTTCCGCGCCGGGGGCGGCCGTGTCGTGGGGGCGTTCGAGCTGCTCGGCGAGGTCCCCGACATGACGCCCTTCGCCCTGGAGCTGCTGACCCGCAACACCGAGGTCGCCAAGCTGGGCACCGGCACCTACGCGATCCGGGCGTCCGTCGACGGCGAGGACCTGGTCATCCTGAATCCGTTCCACCCCCAGCAGGTCGCCCACTTCACCGCGCCGGGCGGGGCGGTGGCGCTGCTCGAATGCTGGTCGGAGCTGGCGCTGCCGACGATCCGGCGCGACCTCGTCGGCGCCACCGACCCGAGGGACGCGCGGCCGCACTCGATCAAGGGCATCCTGCTCAGGGAGGGCCGGTCGCTCGGCCTGGACCGGGTGTCGACCCGCCGCAACGGCGTCCACGTCTCCCCGGGAGCGCCCGAGGGAATGGCCACGATCGTCCGCTACTTCTCGGCCGGCGGTTCTCCGATCCGCCCGCAGGACACCGCGTTCGGGCGGCGTCTGACGGCGGCGGGCCTTTGCGCCGACGAGGTCGAGTGGGTGGCGGGCGACCCGTATGTCGAGAGCGGGGAACACACGGGTCCGCTGTTCGAACTGACCGAGGACATGGACTGGGCGGACGCCGTGAAGTTCGTGGCCGCGCTGGACCGGAGGTGAACGCTCGCGTGGGCGTCTGGGTGGTCGGTACGCCCGCCGCGGGCAAGTCGACCCTCGCCCGACGACTGGCGGCCGCGCTGGACCTGCGCCACGTCGAACTGGACGACGCTTTCTGGGCCGAGGACTGGGTGCCCGCCGAGGCCGACACCTTCCTGGACGCGGTGGGTGCCCGGATCGACGAACCGGGATGGGTGGTCGACGGCCAGTACGGCGCCGCGGTCGAGGCGTACGCCGCCCGGGCGCACACGGTCATCTGGGTCGACACCCCGTTGCGGGTCAGCCTGCCGCGCCTGGTCCACCGGACGGTGGCCCGCGCCCGGCGCCGGGAACCCATGTGGTCGGCCGGCAACGTCGAGACCTGGTGGCACGCGATCGGCCCCGACTCGATCCTCTGGTACGCCCTCCGCGTCCACCGCGAACAGCGCCGGGAGAACGCGAAGTTGTTCCGGCGCCTGGCCCCCCTCGGTGTCCGACTGATCCGGGTCAGCCGCCCCGACGCCGACACCCTGATCCACGAGCTGCGCACGGCGGCCACCCGCAAGAAGGAGCACACGCATGAGTGACCTGGCCATCCTCGGCGGCGAGCCGGCGGTGCGCGAACCGGTCGAGATGGCATGGCCCATCGTCAGTGACACCGATGTGACCCGCGTCGCCGACGCCGCCCGCCGGGGCGAGATCTCGTACGACGCCAGCGAGGGCATGGTCGCCGAGCTGGAGGGCGCCTTCGCGGCCAGACTCGGCCGCCCCCACACGCTGGCCACCAGCTCGGGTACCGCGGCCCTGCACTCGGCGTTCTTCGGGATCGGCCTGGCACCCGGCGACGAGGTGCTCGCCCCGTCGTACACCTATCTGGCCACCGTCATGCCGATCGTCGCCTGCAACGCGACACCGGTCCTCGTCGACGCCGAACCGGACACCGGCAACATCGATCTCGACGACGCGGAGCGGCACGTCACCGCACGCACCCGCGCGATGGTGGTGACCCACCTCTCCGGGCACCCGGTCGACATGGAGCGAGCCATGCGCTTCGCGCGCCGGCACGGCCTGAAGGTGGTGGAGGACTGCTCCCAGGCGCACGGCGCGGCGACGTCCGGGGCCGAGGTCGGCACCCGGGGCGACGTCGCGGCGTTCAGCCTCCAGGGCCGCAAGATGGTCGCCGCCGGCGAAGGCGGGATCCTCGCCACATCGGACACCACCGTCTACGAACGTGCGGTCATGCTCGGCCACTTCGCGGCACGGTCCGAAACGGAGGTGACCACACCAGGGCTGATGCCCTTCGCGAAACTCGGTTACGGCCTCAACTACCGCATGCACCCGCTCGGCGCGGCGCTCGCCATCGGCCAGCTGGAGCGGCTGGACCAGCACCTCGAATGGCGCGCCGCCAACTTCCGCGCCTACGACGACATTCTCCGCGGGACGCCCGGCCTCGCCCCGGCGCCCCGACAGGACCACGTCTCCCGGCACGGCTGCTACAGCTACCAGCCGTTGTACGACCCGGCGGCCTGGGGCGGCCTGCCCCGCTCGGTGTTCATCGACGCCCTGCGGGCCGAGGGCGTACCGGCCACCGTGCCGACGTCCTCGCCCTTGCACCGGGAACCGTTCTTCAGCCGTACGGAGACCGGCATCACGACATTCCACGTCGACCCGGACCGGCGGTTGTACCGGGCCGGCGACCTGCCGCGGAGCGAGGAATACGTGCGATCCGCCTGGCGTCTGCCCGCCTTTCCGCGGCCGTTGTCGGCACAGACGCTGACCGAGCTGGCCGAGGCGTTCCGTAAAATCGCCGCCGGTGCGGAGGAGCTCCGCCGCCATACGCATGCCGCAGCGGCATGAGAGGGGAACCACCATGCGCGTACGGCCCTCGGCACGAGGCCTGGTGCTCAACGAATCGGGCGAGGTGCTGCTGTTGCGCGCCGAGGACTCGGCACCGGTGGACCCGGCCAACCCGCGGCTGCTGCACTACTGGGTGACGCCCGGGGGCGGGGTCAAGGAGGGGGAGACGGCCGAGGCGGCGCTCACCCGCGAGCTGCGCGAGGAGACCGGCCTGGTCGACGTGGAGATCGGCGGGGAGCTGTGGCTGCGCGAACTCGATCTGGACCTGCCCAAGCACGGACGGGTGCGCAGCCATGAGCGCTACTTCCTCTGCCTCACCCGCGAGACCCGGACCACCGGCCAGTTCATGACCGACAGCGAGCGTGAGGTCATCAAGGAGATCCGGTGGTGGCCGCTGGACGAGCTGGCGGCGTCGTCGGAAGTGGTGCGCCCGCCCGGATTCGTGGATCTCGTGCGCGCGGTAGTGGCCGACGGGCCTCCCGCCACGCCCCTGCGCATCGCCTGACCGGCGCGGCCGCCGGCTCCCTCCGCGCTCATCGAGCGGTGAACACGAACTCGAACATGTCGTTCATGCCACGCCTGAGGAACTGAGCGCACTGCGCGTAGTGCGCCACCTGCTTGTCCACCTCGGCCTCGCCCGCGAGCGCGAGCGCCTGCTGCCTGTTCCGGCGGAGGTTCCCGACGAAGAGTTCGAGGGTCTTCGCGTAGTGCGCGCTCAAGGACTCCGAGACAGCGACCTCGAACCCGGCGCGTTCACCGTCCTCGATGACACGCCCTTTGGGGGCGACCCGGAAGATCGGCCGTTCCGCGGTCACCGCGAGCATGACCATGACGCCGCCGGGTGGCAGAAGAGCACGGCAGTGCGGCAGGAACGCGTCCTTGTTCTCGAAGGTCTCGAACGCGTTGACGCAGATGATGCGGTCCACGGGCTCGTCGAAATCCTCCCACCGCTGCAAGCGGAAATCGACGCGCTGGGACGTGGGCCTGCCGGTCTCCCGTGCCACGGCGTACGCGTGCTGCTCACTGCTCAGCGTTATGCCGATCACCTCGGCCCGGTACTCGTCGGCCGCGGCGCGCGCGGTCGCGCCCCAGCCGCAGCCGATGTCGAGCACACGCATCGACGGCCGTATGCGGCAACTGCGCAAAATCGCCTCGGTCTTGGCCTGCTGGGCGCTCTCCAGTGACATGTCGGCAGCTGTGAAATACCCCGAGCTGTGGTGCAACCGCGTATCCATGTACAGCCGGGCGTATTCAGTACGGATCATCACGGAGTGCTTACCTCTTTCTCACCCGGGAAGGGCCAGGCGCACCGACGGCACGCGAGCCGGTCGTGGAGCGTAACAGTGGGCACAAACCCAGGGCAATGAACCCCGGGGTCATCCAGCGGAGACTGAATGTTGTTGACAGCTTTTGGGGCCGATCCTAGGGTGACGGCAAAAGGCTGGCCAGGTGTCGGCGCAGACCGGCCGTGGCCGATAAAAGTCGCGAGGCTGTGAGGACTTCCTTGGAAAGAAGCGAGATCGCCCAGAAGGTCCGGAAACACGTCGGTGCTCTGCTGAAGTCGCCCGCCGATTTCCCCGAGACCGACCTGCTCTCCGCACATGGCCTCGATTCGCTGACCAGCGTTCAGCTGACTCTGTATCTGGAAGACGAATTCGGGATTCTCTTCGAGGACGACGAACTGGGCATAGAGAATTTCGCGACCGTCGAAAGCATCGTCGGCCTCCTCGACAAGAAGGTGGAGGAATAGACGCCGCACGGCCCGAGCACCGGGACGACGATCTGCGCTACGCCGCCTTCGACCTGGACGGCACGGTGCTCGACGCGGACGGCGCGACCTCGGCGACGGTGGTGGCCGGGATATCCCGGCTACGTGATCTGGGGCTCCTTCCGATCATCGTGACCGGACGCTCGCACCCCGGATTCCTGCGTCTGTCGCTCGATCCGCTGCTCGCCCTCTTTCACCCCGAGGTACTGCTGGAGGACGGCGACATCGTCCTGGACCGGGCGGGAGGGCGCTGCCGGACGGTGGCCTCGCTGCCGTCCTCGGCGGTGGTGGACGTGACACGGACCTGCGCGGACGTCGTCGCTTCATGCGGTGGGGGCCGACTGATCGCGTCCAGTCGGCGCGCGGCGGCCGCGTACGCCGTGGCGTACCGCATCCCGCGCCGGGACATCGAGGTCGCGGCACCGACCGGAGCGGCCAGCCGCCTTGTGGTGTTCGGCGACGCGCCGCCGGACGTCCCCGGTACACGGCGACGACCGCTCAACGCCTTCGGCGCCACGGTGTTCACGGTGGTCGGCCGGGGCAAGGCGAGGGGCCTCGCCGAGCTGCTCGCCGAGCGCTTCGGCGAGCCGGATCTGACGCGGGTGGTGGCCTTCGGTGACGGCGACAACGACGCCGACCTGCTCGCCGCCAGCCGCGTCGGCATCGCCGTGCCGGGTTGCTCCGCGGCGGCCGGCGCCGCGGCCCGCGTCTGCCTGGACCGCCCTCTCGGCGCGTACCTGGCGACAGTGGACCCCCGCGAACTGGTTCCGCCGGGCGCACGCCGGCCGGACCTCAGACGGAGTGACCCGCGGGGTTGCGCCGCTGGGCCCGCCAGGCGTCCCGGCACATCGCGGTGAGATCCCGGGTGGTGGTCCAGTTCCATGCCCGGGCGACCGCGGCCGGATCGGCGACGAGGACGGCCACGTCCCCGGGGCGGCGCGCCGTGACCCGGTAGGGGATGGCCCGCCCCGACACCCGCTCGAACTCGCGCACGAGCTGCAGGACCGACGTGCCCTGCCCCGTGCCGAGATTGAAGGTGCGCATGCCGCTCGCGTCGTCAATGCGCTCCACGGCGGCGCGGTGGGCCTCCGCGACGTCCATGACGTGGATGTAGTCGCGTACGCCGGTGCCGTCGGCGGTGGGGTAGTCGCCCCCGTACACGTCGAGCCGTGCCAGCCGGCCGACCGCGACGCGGGTCAGCAGCGGCATGATGTTGTTCAACGCGCCCCGGGGCTCCTCGTTCAGCAGGCCGCTGGGGTGGGCGCCGATCGGGTTGAAGTAGCGCAGGGCCAGCACCTTCCACTCCGGCAGGCGTCGGCAGAAGTCGGTCAGCACCTGCTCGCACATGAGCTTGGAGGCGGCGTACGGATTCGTGGGGGCGACCGGATCCAGTTCTCCCAGGGGCACCTTGTCCGCGTTTCCGTAGACCGAGCAGGACGACGAGAAGACCAGGCGCCGCACGCCGTGTTCCTGCATGACCGACAGCAGGGTGATGGTCCCGCCCACATTGGTGTCGTAGTACTCGGCGGGCATGGTGACGGATTCCCCGACCGCCTTTCTCGCAGCGAAGTGGATCACTGTGTCCGGGCGATGGCGGCTGAACACCCCGGCGAGGGCGTGCCGGTCCCGTATGTCCACCTGATGGAAGGCGTCTACCGCTTTTCCAGTCACCTGCTCCACCCGTGAAAGAGCCCGCAGGGAACTGTTGGAAAGATCGTCGACCACGACCACGGAATGGTTGTGCCGCAGGAGTTCGACGCAGGTGTGGCTGCCGATGAAACCGGCTCCACCGGTCACGAGCACCGTCGCTGGCATAAGGGAACCATTTCTCTGTGACTGCACTGGTCTGCGCTGTCGTTCGCCCCTGTCGGCGGAACGTGCTTTCCCCCTACCCGACCGGCCGGGCGTAGCATGCCCGACCCGGCCCGATTCTTCCTGCGGAGTGGGACTTTAACCAGCAACTTGAAGTCGGTGCCGGTCGCGGAAAGCGCTGCTAGCCTCGGCCCGCAAGGATACGAGTCCGAACCGTTTCGACGGGAAGGCGGCGGCTCAAGAATGAGTGTGGCACCGGCGGAAGAGACCCTGGAAGCCCATGTGGAACGGTTCGCCGTCCAGGGATACACGGTGGTCCGGAACGTGTTCACCCCCGAAGAGGTTTCCGGCATGCTCGCCGCGACGGAGCGGGTGGTCGCCAAGGTCCGGGCGGATCCCTCGGCTTTCGGCGCGCCGACCGTACCCCGGTACACCCACCGGGCCGAGGGCGCCGTCGACACCTGGGGCGTCGACAACATGTTCGCGCCGAATCTCTACGAACCCGAGCTCGGCGCGGTGTTCGGCCACCGCAAGTTCATGGAGTTCAGCCATGCCGTGCTCGGTCCGCACCTGCGCTTCTGGGCCGCCCATCTGCTGTGGTCACCGCAGTTCATGCCCTATGAGCTGAACTGGCACAAGGACAACCACGAGCACGAGCACTACGAACCGAACGGTAAACCGCGTCACGTGCAGTTCAACGTCTGCCTGACCGAGGACAAGTCGTTCCGGGCGATCCCCGGCTCCCACCGCCGGCCGCTCACCGACGTCGAGCGCGAGGCCGTCTACGCCCGGAGCACCGGACCGCTGGCCGGCGAGGTCCAGGTGGAGTGCGGCGCGGGGGACGTCATCTACATGAACTACCACATGCTGCACCGGGGTTCGTGCGCGCCGGACCAGTTCCGCAGGACACTGCACATGAACGTCCAGTCCATGGACGAACCGACCGGCGGTCAGACGTCGTATTCGTACATGCGCGATCCGGGATACCTGGAGAGCATCGACCCGGCGCTCGCCGCGCTGATGCGCAACTCCATCGCGTGGGACGACAACCACCCGATCGACCGCGCCGAGGCCCGGCGGCGCATGCGCGTCTCGCACGACCTGCGCCGGTCCACCGCCGGGCCGGTGGGGGAGCACCACGGATACGGCACCTGATGGCGTCGCGGCACCCCGAGGCCCCCCTCGACCCGCTCGGCGCCCAGGACACCGCTTGGGCGGTACTCGAACTGGTCGCCGAACACCAGGGCCTTGACGCCGAGCCGGACGGCCGCGCCGCGTACCTGAACCAGCCGGACTTCGACCACGGCGAGCTGATCCAGCAGGCGATGCGCCACAACCTGCTGCCCGCCCTGGCGGACTTCCTCAACCGCCACGGCCTCCGCAAGGCGCTGCCGCACCGGCTGCGCACCCCCGTGCTGAACCACCTGCGGCTGAGCGAGCACCGGAGCCGGCTGCTCACCCGGGAGGCGGTCCGCGTCTCCGCCGGCCTCGCCCGCGCGGGAGTGCGCGCCGCCTGGACGAAGGGCGTGACGCTCCAGTCGACCCTGTACGACGACACCGCCGTGCGCCCCTTCAACGACATCGACCTGATGATCGCTCCTGACGACCGCGAACGGACGAAGGCCGTACTGATCGACCTCGGTTACACACCGGACGCCGTCTTCGACCCCGAGACCGGGAAGCTGAAGGAGATGTCCCGGCTCGACCAGCGGATGTACCGGGTGTCCCCGGACCACCTTCCGCACTTCAGACTGCTCACCGAGGACATCTGCGTGCCGCACGTCTCGGTGGACGTCGCCAACAGCCTCACCTGGCACGGCAGTACCTGGCAGGTGCCGATGCGTCAGGTGATCGAGCGGACCGTGACCGTCCCTGTCCCCGACGGTCGCACTCTGCCCGCCCTCAGCACACCCCACGCCTTCCTCTTCCTGTGCCTGCACGTCTTCCGGGAGGGCTGGCTCCAGCGGACGATCGTGACGAAGGACCTGGCGTTGTCCCAGTTCGCCGACATCCTGCGGCAGTGGCGGCGCGCGGCGCCGGACACGCGCCGCGCCATCGGGGCCGCCGTCGCGCGGTTCGGCCTGGCCGAGCCGATGGCATGGGTCTGCGCCCACACCGACGCCCTCTTCGGGACCCGCATCCTGCAGGAGCTGGGCCTGGCCGAGCAGGCCGGCCCATCGTGGCGGGCCAGTGCCCAGGGCGCCGGCGGCCAGGAGCTGACCTGGCACGGCGACATGCGCCGGCGCCTGCGCGCGACGTCCCCGCCTGCCCTGTCACCGCTGTCTTGAGCCGCCTCCCACCCGTCCCACGGCCCCGGTCGGCACGGCTTCGAGCAAAAGGTCCAACCCTTGCAAAGGGCAAGAAAAATAAGTTCTAGATACACCAAACTGGCCGAAAAGAAGTCCCGCCGACGGGCCGGCCAGGAGGAGTCTGACCCTCGTTCGTCGACAGGCGCGCGTCCGGGGTGACTGCCCGGGCACGCCGATCCACGAGGGGAGCCCGAGGGCGTGGGACGTGGCAGGGCGAAGGTGGACCAGATGGCGGCCGACGCGGCCGAGCGGCTCTTCGCGGTGGGACAGATGTTGCGGCGGGCTCCGGCCACGCCCGACGACCGGGCCGTATTCACATCGGATCAACGGGTCAACGACCAACCGTACAGGGAGCGTTGGGCGCACGACAAAGTGGTGCGCTCCACGCACGGGGTGAACTGCACGGGGTCCTGCTCCTGGCAGGTGTACGTCAAGGACGGTCTGATCACCTGGGAGACACAGGCGACCGACTACCCCTCCGCGGGACCGGACAGGCCGGACTACGAACCGCGCGGCTGTCCGCGGGGCGCGTCGTTCTCCTGGTACACGTATTCGCCGACCCGGGTGAAGTACCCGCACGCCCGAGGCGTCCTGGTGGAGATGTTCAGGGATGCAAAGCGCCGCCTCGGCGGTGACCCGGTGGCGGCATGGGCCGAGATCACCGGCGACCCGGACCTGCGCCGCCGCTACCAGTCGGCCCGGGGCAAGGGCGGCCTGGTGCGCATCGGCTGGGACGAGGCACTGGAGATCGCGGCGGCCGCGCACGTGCACACCCTCAAGGAGTTCGGGCCGGACCGGATCGCGGGCTTCTCCCCGATCCCCGCGATGTCGATGGCCTCGCACGCGGCCGGCGCCCGTTTCCACGCGCTGATCGGCGCGCCGATGCTGTCGTTCTACGACTGGTACGCCGATCTGCCGATCGCCTCGCCGCAGGTCTTCGGCGACCAGACGGACGTACCCGAGTCCGGGGACTGGTGGGACGCCGCCTATCTGATGCTCTGGGGCTCCAACGTGCCGGTCACCCGCACCCCGGACGCGCACTGGATGGCCGAGGCCCGCTACCGGGGGCAGAAGGTCGTGGTGGTCTCCCCGGACTACGCCGACGCGACGAAGTTCGCCGACGAGTGGCTGCACCCCCACCCGGGCACCGACGGGGCGCTGGCCATGGCCATGGGGCACGTCATCCTGCGGGAGTGCTTCGTCGAACGGCAGGTGCCGTACTTCACCGACTACGTCAAGCGCTTCACCGACCTGCCCTTCCTCGTGACCCTGGACGAGCGCGGGACGGACGCGCACACGCCCGGCGCGTTCGTCACCGCCCGCGACCTGGACCTGGCGCAGGACGCCGAGGCCGGCTCGCGGCGCTGGATGCCCGTCCTGTTCGACGCGGCCACCGGCCGGCCCCACGTCCCGAACGGCACCCTGGGGGACCGCTGGGCCAAGGAGAGCGAGGGCCGCTGGAACCTCGACCTCGGTGACATCGATCCGCTGCTCAGCTTCCACGGCCGCCCCGGCGCGACGCGGGCCACCGTCGTCCTGCCGCGCTTCGACACCCCGGGCGCCACACTGCGGCGCGCGGTGCCGGCCCTGCGCGTCGGCGGGCGGCTGGTCACCACCGTCTTCGACCTGATGCTGGCCCAGTACGGCGTGGGCCGCGAGGGCCTGCCCGGGCAGTGGCCCACCTCGTACGAGGACGCGTCCTGCCCCTGCACACCCGCCTGGCAGGAGGCGATCACCTCCGTGTCCGCGAGCGCCGTGGTGCGGGCGGCGCGCGAGTTCGCCCGCACCGCCGAGCGGACCAGGGGCCGCTGCATGATCGTGATGGGGGCGGGCACCAACCACTGGTTCCACTCCGACACGATCTACCGCTCGTTCCTGTCGCTGCTGCTGCTCACCGGCTGCCAGGGCGTGAACGGCGGCGGCTGGGCGCACTACGTGGGCCAGGAGAAGGTGCGCCCGTACGCGGGCTGGCAGCAGCTGGCCACGGCCGCCGACTGGACCCGCCCCGCACGGCAGATGGCCGGCACCCCGTACTGGTATCTGCACACCGACCAGTGGCGCTACGAGAAGTTCACCGCGGACGCCCTCGCCTCGCCCACCGCCCCCGGTGACCTCACGGGCCTGCACACCGCGGACCTCGTCGCCCACGCCACCCGCCACGGCTGGATGCCCTCGTACCCCACCTTCGGCGCCAACCCCCTGGAGCTGGGCGAGCGCATCCGCGCGGCCGACGCGGACCCGGCACGGTGGGTGGCCGCCGAACGCGACGCGGGGCGGCTGTCCTACGCGTGCGAGGACCCCGACGACCCCGCCAACTGGCCGCGCGTGCTCACCGTGTGGCGGGCCAACCTGATCGGTTCGTCGGCCAAGGGCAACGAGTTCTTCCTGCGCCATCTGCTCGGCGCGAGTGACAACGCGAGTGCCGCGCAGGCCCCGCCCGGGGCCCGGCCCCGCGACGTGGCCTGGCGGGACGAGGCGCCGTGCGGCAAGCTCGATCTGCTGCTCGCCCTCGACTTCCGGATGACGTCCACCACCCTCTTCGCCGACCTCGTGCTGCCCGCGGCGACCTGGTACGAGAAGCACGACCTGTCGAGCACCGACATGCACCCCTACGTGCACGCGTTCTCACCCGCGATCAACCCGCCGTGGCAGGCGCGCACCGACTTCGAGATCTTCCACGGCCTCGCCGCGGAGGTGTCCCGGCTCGCCCGGGGCCGCCTCGACACCGCCCACGACCTCGTCGCCACCGCCCTGCAGCACGACACCCCCGGCGAGGCCCCGCCGGAAGGGCCGACCGGGCCGCACTTCACCGTCGTCGAACGGGACTACACCACCCTCGGCGACCGGATCGCCGCCCTGGGGCCGCTCGCCGAGGAACAGGGCATGACGGTCAAGGGAGTCACCGTGCGCCCCGGCCCCGAGGCCCGGTGGCTGGCCGCCCGGTGCGGTACGGCCGGCCACGGCCCGGTGCGGGGGCGGCCCCTCCTCGACACCGACGTCAAACTGTGCGAGGCCATCCTGGCCCTGTCCGGGACCACCAACGGCCGCCTCGCCGCCGAGGGGTTCGAGCGGCTCGCCGAGCGGTGCGGCGCGGACACCGGCCTGGCGGAACTGGCCGCCTCGGTGGCCGAGCGCCGGGTGGAGTTCTCCGACACCCAGGCGCGCCCCGTACAGGTGGGCGCGAGCTTCGAGTGGTCGGGCAAGGAAGGCCCCGACCGCCGCTACGCGCCGTTCACGATCAACACCGAGCACTTCAAGCCCTGGCACACCCTCACCGGACGCCAGCACTTCTACCTCGACCACGCGTGGATCGCCGAGTACGGCGAACAACTGCCCCTCTACCGGCCCCCGCTGGACGTCGCGGCGCTCGGGGAGCAGCCGGGTCAGGGCGACGGCGGCCGGTCGGTGACGGTGCGCTATCTGACCCCGCACTCGAAGTGGTCGATCCACTCCGAGTACCAGGAGAACCTGCTGATGCAGACCCTGGCCCGCGGCGGCCCCGTGATCTGGATCAGCGTGCCCGACGCCGAGGAGATCGGCGTCGCGGACAACGACTGGATCGAGGCGCACAACGCCAACGGCGTGGTCGTGGCCCGCGCCGTCGTCTCGCACCGCATGCCGCCGGGCACCGTGTTCATGTACCACGTCCAGGAGCGCCTGGTGAACGTCCCGAAGTCCGAGGCCACCGGGCGGCGCGGCGGCGTCCACAACGCCCTCACCCGGCTGCTGATCAAGCCGACCCACCTCATCGGCGGCCACGCCCAGCTCTCCTTCGCCCCCAATTACTACGGCCCCACGGGCAACCAGCGCGACGCGCTCACCGTGATCCGCCGCCGTTCGCAGAACGTGGAGTACTGACATGCGCGTGATGGCACAGGTCGCGATGGTGATGAACCTCGACAAGTGCATCGGCTGCCACACCTGTTCGGTCACCTGCAAGCAGACCTGGACCAACCGGTCCGGCACCGAATACGTGTGGTTCAACAACGTCGAGACCCGCCCGGGCCAGGGGTATCCCCGCGCCTACGAGGACCAGGACAAGTGGCGGGGCGGCTGGCGGCTCAAACACGGCCGCCTGGTGCCGCGCAGCGGCGGCCGGGCCCGGCGCCTGGCCCGCCTGTTCGCCAACCCCGAACTGCCGGCACTCGCGGACTACTACGAGCCGTGGACGTACGACTACGACAACCTCATCTCCGCGCCGCTCGGCGACGACGTGCCCACCGCGCCGCCCCGGTCCCTGATCGACGGCGAACCCACCGCGGTGACCTGGGGACCCAACTGGGACGACGACCTCGGCGGCGGGCCGGGGCACCTCGCCGGCGACCCGATCCTCCAGCAGATGAACGAGCGGGTGCGGCTCGAGTACGAGCAGGCGTTCATGTTCTACCTGCCGCGGATCTGCGAGCACTGCCTGAACCCGTCCTGCGTCGCCGTGTGCCCCTCCGGCGCCCTGTACAAGCGCGTCGAGGACGGCATCGTCCTCGTCGACCAGGACCGCTGCCGCGGCTGGCGGATGTGCGTGACCGGCTGCCCGTACAAGAAGGTCTACTTCAACCACCAGACCGGCAAGGCCGAGAAGTGCACGCTGTGCTACCCCCGCATCGAGGCGGGCCAGCCCACCGTCTGCTCCGAGACGTGCGTGGGGCGGCTGCGCTACCTCGGCGTCATCCTCTACGACGCGGACAGAGTGGGCGAGGCGGCGGCCACGCCCGAGGAGAAGGACCTCTACCAGGCCCAGCTCGACTGCTTCCTCGACCCCGAGGACCCCGCCGTACGCCGCGCGGCCGAACAGGCCGGCATCCCGCACGACTGGGTGAGCGCCGCCCGGCGCTCCCCGGTGCACGCCCTGATCAGCCGCTACAAGGTGGCCCTGCCGCTGCATCCCGAGTACCGCACCATGCCCATGGTCTGGTACGTCCCACCGCTGTCCCCGGTCGTGGAGTCCCTGACCGCCACCGGGCACGACGGGGAGGACCCGGCGAAACTCTTCGCGGCGATCGACTCCCTGCGCATCCCCGTGGAGTACCTCGCCGGGCTCTTCACCGCGGGCGACCCGGCCCCGGTGGAAGCCGCGCTGTGCCGCCTGGCCGCGATGCGCTCCCACATGCGGCGCGTCAACCTCGGCGAGGCGCAGGACCCGGCCATCGCCCGCGCCGTCGGCATGGACGCCGAAGGCATCCTCGGCATGTACCGGCTCCTCGCCCTCGCCAAGTACGACGAGCGGTACGTCATCCCCACCAGCTACACCGCCCCCCTGCCGGGCGACATCGACGCCGACGCGCCGGACGCGGGGTGCGGCCTCGACGGCCCCGGCGGCCCCGGGATGTACGACGCGGACGCCTTCCACGGGCCCTTCGCGGGTGACGGCGGGGGAGCGGGCGACGGCGACGGCGGCCGGGCGCCCGAGCACGCCGGCGCCTCACTGCGCGGCCGCGTCAACCTCCTGAACTGGAACGGCCGAGGACGCCCCGAGGGCCTCTTCCCGCGCGGTGAGGGCACGGCACCGTGAGCGGCCCCGCCGTCCACCAGGCCGCCGCGCTGCTCCTCGGCTACCCCGACGCGCGCTGGCCCGAGCGGCTGGACGCCGTGACCGCGGCCCTGGAGCCACTGCCCGGCCCCGACGTCGCCCTCCTGCTGCGGTTCTGCGCCACGGTCCGCGACACGGCGCCGCTCACGCTCGCCGCCCGGTACGTCACGACGTTCGACCGCAGCCGGCGCCGCTGCCTCTACCTGACGTACTACACCGACGGCGACACCCGCAGACGCGGCACGAACCTCGCCCGCCTGAAGGCGCTCTACCGCGGCCACGGCTGGCAGCCGCCCGAGGACGAACTGCCCGACTTCCTGCCCCTGATGCTGGAGTTCGCCGCTCTCACCCCGAAGGCCGGCACCCGCCTGCTCGCCGAACACCGGCCCGGGCTGGAACTGCTGCGCCTCGCTCTGACCGACCACCACAGCCCGTACGCCGACATCGTCGAAGCCGTCTGCCACGCACTGCCCGGCCCCGGCCCGGCCACCCGGGAGGCGGCCCTGCGCCTGGCCCGCGGCGGCCCTCCCACCGAGGCGGTCGGACTCCTTCCCTTCCCCCAACGACCATCGGACGCCCCGCACGCGGAGGAGACCTCCCGGTGAACCATCTGCACACCACCCTGTGGGGCGTCCTGCCCTACCTCGCCCTCGCGGTGCTCGTCACCGGCACCGCCTGGCGCTACCACTACGACCGGTTCGGCTTCACCACCCGCTCCAGCCAGCTGCACGAGAGCCGGCTGCTGCGCGTCGGCGGGCCGCTGTTCCACTACGGAATCGTCTTCGTCGCCGCCGGGCACGTCATCGGTCTGCTCGTGCCCGAGTCGCTCACCGAGCGGGTGCGCGTCCACGAGTGGCTCTACCACGCCAACGCCCTCCTCGTCGGCGGCACCGCGGGCCTCGCCACCCTCGCCGGCCTCGCGATCCTGCTCTTCCGACGGCTCCGGGTGCCCGCCGTCCGGGCCGCGACGAGCCGCAGCGACCGGGCCGTCTACCCGGTTTTGATCTGTGTCGTCCTGGCCGGCCTGACGGCCACCGCCACGACGCTGCGGCCCCACCCCTATGACTACCGCCTCGGCGTCTCGGTATGGTTCCGCTCCCTGTTCACCCTCGACCCGGACGTGCCCGCCATGGCACACGCCCCCCTCGCCTACCAGGTCCACGCGCTGCTCGGCATGGCCCTGTTCGTCCTGTGGCCCTTCAGCCGCCTGGTCCATGCCTTCACCGTGCCGTTGGGTTACCTGGTGCGCCCCTACGTCGTCTACCGCTCCCGCGGAGCCCGTCAGGTGCCCGCCGCACACGGTCCCGGCCCCCGGCCCCCGCGGCGCCAGGCCGCGCGGAAGCCCCTCGTCCGCCGCTGATGCGGGAAGAACTGCTCGACCGGTGCCGGCGCCTGCCGCCCGCGTGCTTCGCCCCGGTGATGGCCACCGGCATCGTCTCCCGGGCCGTGGCGCAAGCGGGAGCCCCCACCGTGTCGAGCGTGCTGTTCGGCATCGCGGTGGCGTCGTACCTGGTGCTCCTGACCGGCACCGTGATCAAGGCCCGGTACCACCGCGCGACTGTGCGGGCCGAACTCCGCGACCCGCCGCGGCTGTTCGGGCACTTCACCCTGGTCGCGGCCAGTGGTGTCCTCGCCGCGCGGCTCTGCGCCGGCCCGCTCAGGTGCGCGGCCCACTTTCTCCTGTTCCTCGCGGCACTCGTGTGGCTGCTGCTGGCCCGGGCCGTCGGGCGGAGCGTCGTCCGGGCCGTCCCCGGCGCCGACGAGCGCGCCGGCGCCGGGACCGTGGCCGACCAGGAGGCGCCCGGCTCGCGCCCGGCGCCGCGGCGGGCCGACGGCAGCTGGTTCCTGGCCACCGTAGGGCTGCAAGCGCTGGGCCTCGCCCTGACCGGCCTGCACCCCGAGCACGCCGTCCTCACCCTCGCGCTCGTGCTCTGGAGCGCCGGCTCCCTTCTCTACGCGGCCACCCTCACGCTGGTCGTCCGACGCCTGCGACACCATCCGCCCTCGGCCGCGGAACTGACCCCTACTTACTGGGTCACCATGGGCGCCGCCGCCATCAGCACCCTGG
The DNA here is from genome assembly GCF_055581265.1 of Streptomyces sp. NPDC031466. Lineage (NCBI taxonomy): Bacteria > Bacillati > Actinomycetota > Actinomycetes > Kitasatosporales > Streptomycetaceae > Streptomyces > Streptomyces sp. NPDC031466. The sequence continues at coordinate 656,225 of NZ_JBVIJT010000004.1, read as the reverse complement.
CCGGCGCCCGACTCCTCGCCCGCGTCCACCTGTTGTCCGGCGCTGCCCGTTCTGCCCTGGCCGTCGCGGTCCTCGCCCTGTGGGCCTGGGCCACCCTCCTGATCCCCGTGCTCCTGGCCGCGGGTATCTGGCGTCACCTGCGCCACCGCATCCCGCTCACCTATGAGCCCGCGCTGTGGACCATCGTCTTCCCCTTGGGCATGTACGCCACGGCGACCACCGAGATCACCGCCGTCGAAGGCGGCAAGGCCTTCCCTCTCTCACCCCACCCCCTGGCGTGGCTCGCCCTCGCGGCCTGGACCGCGGTCACCGCATGCTGCCTGACGAACCGGCTCCCCACCTCGCCGGGCACCGCCCGAGGACCGGCGGCACGGCGCGGACGCCAGAACGTGATCCCGTAAGGCGTCGTATGCCACCGGGTCTGCGGGGGCCGCCGAAGCCGCGCTCGGTCAGAACTGCTCGACCAACATCCAGGCGGCGAACACCAGGACGAGCGCCCCGGTCACGCGCGCCATGGTGTACCCCTTGGCGGTGGGTTCGGTCGCGTCCGGGTCCTTCACCCAGCCCCGCTGCAGCCTCCTGTTGACCTGCCAGAGCAATTGGGGGCGTACCACCTGGATCGTCCCCATGATCAGGAAGAGGCAGAGGACGGGGATGAGGACCGGGCTGTCGCCACTGCCGGAAGCGGCCTGAGTCAACGCGTCGCGAGTCATGCCCGTTCGGATGCCCTGGGGGTGCGGCAGGAAACGACGCCCTGCCCGTGGCGGCCCCCGCCCCGACGGGACACCGAGGGACCGCAGGGACGAACGGTGGAGAATCCAACCCCTCGTACTGGAGGAAATCTATGCTCACGGGAGTAGACATCGTGCTGCGCGGGGGTTAGTGTCTTCTCCGTAGCCAAGAAGTCGAAGAGGGTCCGGCAGGTACGAACTGCCGGGCGAGCAGGTCAAGGAAGGTCCGGTGCCTCGCCTACCCCCCCCGGGCGCAGGGCAGCGGAAAACGAACGCCGGCTGAGGCAAGCCGGTGGATGGTGATGAAACTCGGGGCCCGGGTGCCAGTACGGCGCCCGGGCCCCTCGGCGCGTCCCGTGACACGTCTCCCGAGTGTCTTCCGAAACGTCTCCCGAAAGTTGTCCCGAAAGAAGAAGGTTCTATGGACCCTGCCAGTCTCCGTCCCGTCGACCATCTCGATGACGACGACTATCCGGCGTACACCATGGGCCGGGCCGCCGACATGCTCGGCGTCAAGCCCGCCTTCCTCCGCGCCCTGGGCGAGCACCGCCTGATCAGCCCACTGCGCTCCAAGGGCGGCCACCGCCGCTACTCCCGCTACCAGCTGCGCATCGCCGCCCGGGCCCGGGAGTTCGTCGATCAGGGCACCCCCATAGAGGCGGCCTGCCGCATCATCGTCCTCGAAGACCAGCTGGAGGAGGCCCGCCGCATCAACGAACAGCACCACCAGCGGCACGACAGCACCGCCTGAACACGCCCGCAGTCCTGGGGGCCGGGCGTCAGGTGGATGCGCCGCCGAGGAGGGACTCGGCGGCGGCGGTGCGGGCGTACAGGACGGGCCAGAATGAGACGTCAAGGAGAGGGCCCAGGAGAGGAACAGCGTGCGGGATCTGCCTGATGCGACGACGGAGCGAGACGGAAGCGCGGTCGTGCGCGTGCTCAGCTACAACGTCCGTTCCATGCGTGACGACGTCACCGCCCTCGCCCGGGTGATCCGGGCCTGCCGGCCCGACGTCGTCTGCGTCCAGGAGGCGCCGCGGTTCTTCCGCTGGCGCAAGGCCGCCACCCGTCTCGCGCGGACCAGCGGGCTCGTGTACGTGTCGGGCGGCGCCACCGCCTCCGGGCCGATGATTCTCTCCTCGCTCCGTGCCCACGTGGAGCGCACCGAAGACGTGCTGCTGCCCCGCACCCCGGGTCTGCATCAGCGGGGCTTCTCGACCGCCGTGCTGCGGTTCGGCCGGGCCCGCCTCGGCGTCCTGAGCTGCCACCTGAGCATCGACGACCAAGAGCGCTACGCGCAGGGGCAGCTGCTCCTGGAGCAGTTGTCCGCTCTCAAGGAGCCACACGCGGTCGTCGGCGGCGACTTCAACGACCGACCCGACGGCCGCACCTTCGGCCTGCTCGGCCAGGCCCTCCAGGACGGCTGGGCGACGAAGCCGTGGGGGCGGGAGCACACCACCAGGCTGGGCGACCCGCTGCAGCGCATCGACGCCGTCTTCGCCACACCGGGGGTGCGGGTGCTGGGGTGCGGAGTGCCGATGGGCCTTCCCGGGGTTCGCGAACAGGACCTGCGCGCGGCCACGGACCACCTGCCGGTGCTGGCCGCTGTGCGCGTCCCGGTCGCATACTGATCGCTGTTCATTCCGATCATGTCCGGCAGAGCCCGGACCCCAGGGTCCGGCCGGGGACCGGTCCATCGACCGAGCCGCAAAGGGTGACGGACAATGTTGGTGTTCACACGGACCAACCGACCAGAAGGGAAGTCATGAGTACCGAGACGCTGGAGTTTCAGGCCGAGGCGCGGCAGTTGTTGGAACTGATGGTCCACTCGATCTACTCGAACAAGGACATCTTCCTGCGCGAACTCATCTCCAACGCCTCTGACGCCCTGGACAAGCGGCGCCTGGCCGGCCTGAAGGACGACAGCCTCAAGGCGGATGACCCGCACATCGAGATCGAGGCCGACAAGGAGGCCCGCACGCTGACCGTGCGGGACAACGGCATCGGCATGACGCGCGACGAGGTCGTGGGACTGATCGGCACCATCGCCAGGTCCGGCACGGCGGAGACGCTCCGCCGGCTCCGGGAGAACAAGGAGAACAAGCAGTCGGCCGAGCTGATCGGCCAGTTCGGCGTCGGTTTCTACTCCGTGTTCATGGTCGCCGACAAGGTCACCCTGCTCACCCGCAAGGCCGGTGAACAGACGGGAGTGCGCTGGGAGTCGGACGGCGACGGCACGTACACGATCGAGACCGTCGAGGACGCGCCCGAGGGCACGTCGGTCCGCGTGCACCTGCGCCCCGCCGACGAGGAGGACGCGCTCTACGACTACACGGACGAGGCGAAGATCCGGGAGATCGTCAAGCGGTACTCGGACTTCATCTCCTTCCCCGTCCGGATGGGGGAGAGCACCCTCAATTCGATGAAGGCGCTCTGGGCCCGCCCGCGCTCCGAGGTGAGCGAGGAGGAGTACCAAGAGTTCTACCGGCACATCAGCCATGACTGGACGGACCCGCTCGACATCATCCAGATGCGGGCCGAGGGCACCTTCGAGTACGAGGCCCTGCTGTTCCTGCCGTCGCGGGCCCCGCACGACCTCTACCAGCGGGACGCCCGCCACGGCCTCCAGCTGTACGTCAAGCGCGTCTTCATCCTGGACGACAGTCGCGAACTCCTGCCCGACCACCTGCGCTTCGTCAAGGGCGTCGTGGACGCCGCCGACCTGTCGCTGAACATCTCCCGCGAGATCCTCCAGCAGGACCGGCACATCCAGCTCATCCGCCGCCGCCTGGCCAAGAAGATCCTGGCGTCCATCAAGGACCTGATGGGCAAGGACACCGACAAGTACCGCACCTTCTGGCGCGAGTTCGGGCCCGCCGTCAAGGAGGGACTCCTGGACCGGGCGGAGGACCACAAGGCGATCCTCGACATCGCCTCCTTCGCCTCCACCGCCGGCGAGGAGCCCACCACCCTGGCCGACTACCTCGCCCGGATGCCCGAGGGCCAGGACAAGATCTACTTCATGACCGGCGAGAGCCGCGCCCAGGTCGAGAACTCCCCGCACATGGAGGCGTTCCGGGCCAAGGGGTACGAGGTCCTGCTGCTCACCGACCGGGTGGACGAGATCTGGGTCGAGTCCGTCCACGACTACGAGGGCAAGGAGTTCCAGTCCATCACCCGCGGGGAGGTGGACCTGCCCTCCGAGGAGGAGCCGTCACCGGAGGAGGCCGGGCAGTACGAGGCCGTGCTGGCCTGGCTCAACGAGACGCTCGACGACGTCAAGCAGGTGCGTCTGACGACCCGGCTCACCAGCTCACCGGCGTGCCTGGTCAGCGACACCGACGGCCTCACGCCGGCCCTGGAGAAGATGTACAAGGCGATGGGGCAGGAGCTTCCGTCCGTCAAGCGCATCCTTGAGCTGAACCCGAAGCACCCGCTGGTCAGCGCGGTCAGGGCGGCACATGAGAAGCGGCCCGACGACCCGGAGCTGAAGGGGACGGCCGAGCTGCTGTACGGCACCGCGCTGCTCGCCGAGGGCGGCGACCTGGCCGACCCGGCCCGCTTCGCGGCCCTGCTGGCCGACCGCCTCAGCAAAACGGTCTGAGCCGGGTGCGGTGGGCGTGAGCCACGACGCCTGAGGCCGGCCGCCCGGCGCGTCAGGACGCCGATTGCCGCGAGCACGGACGTGCCCGCGGCAATCGGCCGAGGCCCCGCAGCGCTGCCGTCACCGGATCACCACGCACGCTGACCCGGGACCTTGGCCTCCCGCTCGCGCACGAGAAGGTGCCCGGCGAGGAGAACAGGGACGCGAGCGGATCGGGACCGTGGACCACGCCGCGACGGTGAACGTGGGCCGCCCCCGGCCGGACCGCGGCGGTGCCTGTCAGGCGGCTTTTCCCGCCGGAGCCCGTGCCACATCAGGAATCGGGACGGCGCCGGTGACCTCGGGGGCCGGGGTCTTCGCCGCTGCCCCGATTCCGAGCTTCCCGAGGATCTTCTTCTCGATCTCGTCGGCGAGGTCGGGGTTGTCCTTGAGGAAGGTGCGGGCGTTCTCCTTGCCCTGGCCGAGCTGGTCGCCCTCGTACGTGTACCAGGCGCCGGCCTTGCGGACGAAGCCGTGCTCCACGCCCATGTCGATCAGCCCGCCTTCGCGGCTGATGCCCTGGCCGTAGAGGATGTCGAACTCGGCCTGCTTGAAGGGCGGCGCGACCTTGTTCTTGACGACCTTGACGCGGGTGCGGTTGCCGATCGCGTCCGTGCCGTCCTTCAGCGTCTCGATACGGCGGATGTCCAGACGCACCGAGGCGTAGAACTTCAGCGCCCGGCCACCGGTCGTGGTCTCCGGGGAGCCGAACATCACGCCGATCTTCTCGCGGAGCTGGTTGATGAAGATCGCCGTCGTCCTCGTCTGGCTGAGCGCGCCGGCGATCTTCCGGAGCGCCTGGCTCATCAGACGGGCTTGGAGACCCATGTGCGAGTCGCCCATCTCGCCCTCGATCTCCGCGCGCGGCACCAGGGCCGCGACGGAGTCGATCACGATCAGCTCGATCGCGCCGGAACGGATCAGGATGTCGACGATCTCCAGCGCCTGTTCACCGTTGTCCGGCTGGGACAGGATGAGGTTGTCGGTGTCGACGCCGAGCTTCCTCGCGTACTCCGGATCCAGAGCGTGCTCGGCGTCGATGAACGCCACCGTGCCACCGGCCCTCTGCGCGTTCGCCACCGCGTGCAGCGTGAGGGTCGTCTTGCCGGAGGACTCCGGCCCGTACACCTCCACCACCCGGCCCCGGGGCAGACCGCCCACCCCGAGCGCCACGTCCAGCGCGGTCGATCCGGTGGGGATCACCTCGATGGCCTCGTGGGGCCGCTCGCCGAGGCGCATCACCGAGCCCCTGCCGAATTTCCGATCGATCTGCGCGAGCGCGGTGTCCAGCGCCTTTTCGTGATCGGTTCCTGCCATGAGCTGTCACCCGGTCCGATGGTGTGGCGCGCCGCACGTCGGAGGACGTGAGCGTCTGCTGCCGACAACGGACGTCTCAGAGATCCCAGAAAGCGAACATCCGATCGATTTACGTGTCCAATGAAAGGTACCAAACCCAGGCGGAGCGGCACGGGACGCGGCCGTCGCCGCGGCGCCGTCGAGGACGTTTCGGCTGCTCCGGGCTCAAGGCTTCGCCAGGGTGGTGGTGGAGGAGGTGGGGGTGCTGAGAATGGCATCGAACGCGTCGACGACCGGGGTGCGCTGGTAGACGCTCTGCATCCGGATGTGGTCGGGGCCGGTCAGTTCCGCTGCCCGGGCGGGACGGAGATCGGCGACGGCGAGTCCGAGGCCGGTGTCGGCGAAGGCCGCTTCGATGCTTCCGGGCACGGGCGGCTCCAGCGGGGTGTCGTGGATGCTGAATCCGAAGGAAGCCTCCTCGTCGCGGCGCATCTCGGCCGTTTGCCCCGTGACGCTGGTCAGGCCGAGGGCGAAGTAGCTGTCCCCGAGGGCGTTGTGCAGGTGCTGTCCCATGGGGAACCCCGTGAGGTGGCCGTCGAAGATGATCGGTGTCTTCTGGATGTGGGCGTTGTGGGCCACCAGGACGACGCGGGCCGCGCGGGGGAGCCGGTCCAGGTGCCACAGGAGTGATTCGGCCATGTAGAAGTCACGGGCGGAGGTGTCGGCGGTGAGACCCTTTCCGGCGAAGAGGGCGGCCATGGCGCGGAACGTGTAGTCGCCGTGGCAGGCGGCTTCCAGGCATCGCAGGGCGGTGTCGTAGCCGTGCTGGTCTCCGCGGGAGAGGTACAGCGGTCTCAGGGCGCGGAATCGGACGTGCAGCCGTGCCAGGAGTGCGGTGAGGGTGTCCTGCTCGGCGGTGGTCAGGCGCGCCCACGCGGGTGCTGCCGCGGCTGCGGAGTCACCGGCGAAGGAGGCGGCGATCGTGACCGCGCTCTGCACGGTGGGCAGGCTCTCCGGGTCGATCCGGCGGAGGTAGTCGGCTACGGGGGCCAGGGCGGGGAGCAACGACCCGCCGGCGGCCGGGACGTCGATCCCCGCGAAGCGGACCGGTGTCGCGGCGGAGCGGTTGTGCCGGCGGAGGAAGCGCAGGGGCTCCGGGAGCCCGATGGGGACCGACGATGCCAGCAGCGCGGAGAGGGCGTCGTCGGCTCCGTGCCCCTGGGCCCAGGCGTCGAGGGGGATGGCTTCGCTGAATCCGTACTCGAAGGCCAGGACGGTGAAGCCGCAGCGTTCGACGAGGAAGCGCAGGATGCGCCCGCGCAGCGCGGCGAACTCGTCGATGAAGTGGGAGTGCTCGCCCAGGGCGACCACGCGGACACCGTCGAGGACTGCCCGCAGCGGTTCCAGGTCGTCCAGGGGTGCGGCCGGGTCGAGGTGGCTGAGCGGGATGGCCTGGCGGTGGAGCCAGTCGGTGAAGGGAGGTCGGTCGGTCGCAGTGGGCATGCTGGTGGCTCTTCCGGGAGGTGGGTGGTGGGGACTGTCTGCGTACGGGTGGGTTGCCGCCGACGATGCCGTGCTCGGGAACGGCCTCGGCGCCGTCGGCCGTACCCCCCGCTCGTCGATACGGCATGGCACGGCATGTGCCGTATCGACAGCATGCCCGAATCGGGGAATTGGGGCCCAGCACCCCCCGGCGTTGCCGCCGCGCTCAACGAGCGCTTCACCCCCCGCAGCACGGCTTCTCGGCCAAAGTGGCCTCAAGCAGTTCACCGTTCACGGGAGTTGTGCGTATGTTCAGGCGGAGTGTGATCGACAAGCAGGCGAGCGGGAAGAGGCTGCATGGCAACGGCACCGGCGGCGCGTCGGCACAGGCTGGCGGTGCTCGCGGCCCTGATGCTGGCCGCGTTCACCTTCAACACCACGGAGAACCTGCCGATCGGGCTGCTCAAGCTCATCTCGGACGACGTGCAGGTCTCACTCTCGGCCGTGGGCTACCTGGTCACCGCCTATGGGCTGACCGTCGCCCTGGTCTCCCTGCCGCTCGCGCACGTCACCCGGTCCATGCCGCGCCGCCATGTGCTCACCGTGCTGCTGGCCGCGCTCGTCCTGTCCAGCCTGGTCTCGGCCCTGGGCTCCAGCTACTGGCTGCTGATGGCCGCCCGGCTGGTGACCGCGCTCGCCCAGGCGCTGTTCTGGGCGGTGATGGGGCCGGTGGCGGTCGGCCTGTTCGCCCCGGCCGTGCGGGGGCGGGTGATCGGGGTGCTGTCTGTGGCCGGTTCGCTGGCCCTGGTGCTGGGCGTCCCGCTCGGCACGTGGCTGGGCCAGCAGAGCGCCTGGCAGGTCCCGCTCGTCGTGCTGGCCGGCCTGGGGCTCGTCTCGCTCGTCACGATTGCCGTTCTCCTGCCGACGTCCCGTCCGGAGGAGGGGCACGCGGCCTTCGGTTCGGCGCCGGACAAGCGCCGGTTCAAGCTCGTGCTGGCGACCACCGCCCTGTCCGTCACGGGCGCGTTCGCCGGCTATACGTACCTCGTGAAGTTCCTGGGTGACGTGAGCGATTTCTCCGACACCTCCGTCAGCGCCCTGCTGATGGTCTCCGGTATCTCGGGCGTGGTCGGTGTGACGATCACGGGGCCGCTCCTGGACCGTTACCCGCGCGGCACGCTCGCCCTGCCGGTGGTCACCCAGGCGGCCGGCATGCTGGGCCTGTACGCGTTCGGCGGCGCCCAGGTCGGAGCCGTCGCGTCCCTGGTGCTGCTGGGCGGCTCACTGGGCCCGGTGTTCATGGCCACGCAGAACCAGATGCTGCGCTTCGCGCCCGGCCGTACCGAGATCGCCCTGGCGGCCAACTCCGGTGCCTACAACCTCGGGATCGCGGGCGGGGCACTGCTCGGCGGTCTCGTCCTGCCCGCCTGGGGCGTGCGGGCCACGTTCCTGGTGGGCGGGCTGCTGACCGTCGCCTCGTTCGCGATACTGCTCGCCGAGCGGATGCTGACGCCCGCGCAGGAGGGCCGTCCGACCGACTCCGGCCGGACGGTGGACAGCAGCCCCGCCGAGCACCGCTGACGGCGCGGGGCGGCGCCCCGCACCGGGCCCACGCCCCGCCACGGGCAAACTCACCAGGCGTACGCCTCAGGGGCAGGTCCGCCGGGCCCGGGGAAAAGCGCGTCGAGTTCCTTGAGCTGGCTCTTCTCCAGGGAGATCTTCAGCGCCGCGAGGCCCTGGTCGAGCTGCTCCGCCACGCGCGGGCCAAGGATCGGGGCCGTGACGCCCGGCTGGTGCAACAGCCAGGCCAGGGCCACTTGGGCGGGCGGCAGCCCCTGGTCGGCGCACCACTTCTCGTACGCCGCGATCCGCTCGTGGTGCCGCTTCAGCCGCTTGCCCGACGCGGGCTCCGCCGCGCGGCCACCGGCAGCACCGCGGCGGACCGCCCCGCCCAGCAGACCGCCCTGCAGCGGGCTGTATGGGAGCAGGCCGATGCCGTACTCGCGGCAGGCGGGCAGCACTTCCAGCTCGACGGTGCGTTCCAGGAGGTTGTAGACGGACTGCTCGCTGACCGGGCCGGGAGTGTTGTGCTGCCGGGCGTGCTCCTGGGCCCTGGTCAGGTGCCAGCCGGCGAAGTTGGAGGTGCCGATGTAGGTGACCTTTCCCTGGGCCCTCAGCAGGTCCAGTGCCTGCCAGGTCTCCTCCCACGGTGTGGTCCGGTCGACGTGGTGCACCTGGAACAGGTCGATGTGGTCGGTCCGGAGCCGGCGCAGCGAGTCCTCGCACGCCTTCCTGACGTGGAAGGCCGACAGGCGGCCGGAGTTGGGCTTGCGGCCCATCATCCCGTAGACCTTGGTGGCCAGCACGATCTGGTCGCGGCGGGCGGGGTCCTCGGCGAGCCAGTTGCCGATGATCTGCTCCGTGATCCCCTCGCCCAGCCGCGCGCCGTAGGTGTTGGCGGTGTCGAAGAGGTTCACGCCCTTGTCGAGCGCCAGGTTCATGATGGCGTGCGCCTCGGGCTCCGGGGTGTGGGGGCCGAAGTTCATGGTGCCCAGGCCGAGGCGCCCGACGACCAGCCCCGAGCGTCCCAAGTTGGCGTGCTTCATGATGCGGGTGCCTCCACGTCGTGACGGAAGCCCGGGGACCGGGCGGATCGGGTGTGTTCTCGGTGCGTCTATGCCTCTGTGCGCAGGCGCGTGGCGAGCGCGGCCACGGTGGGCGCTTCGAAGAGCGCCCGGACGCGGATGCCCGCGTCGAGGTCCGCCCGGATGCGCGCGATCAGCCGGGTGGCGAGCAGGGAGTGTCCGCCGAGGTCGAAGAAGCTGTCGTCGATGCTGACCCGGGGCACCCCGAGCACCTGCTCGAACAGATCGCACAGGGCCTTCTCGTCCGGGGTGCGCGGGGCCCGCCCCGTCCCGGTTCCCGCGGTGTCCGGTGCGGGCAGGGCACGGCGGTCGAGTTTGCCGTTCGCGTTCAGGGGGAGCCGGTCCAGCTCCACGAACGCGGCGGGGAGCATGTACGCGGGCAGGGTCCGTTCCAGGTGCGCGCGCAGTTCCGCCGGCAAGGGCGCGTCCCGCGTGCCGCGGCCGGGCACGTAGTACGCGACCAGCGTCTTGTCGCCCGGCCGGTCCTCCCGTACGACCACGGCCGCTTGGCCGACGCCGGGGTGGCCGGTCAGCGCCGCCGCCACCTCGTCCGGTTCGACGCGGAAGCCACGGATCTTGACCTGGTCGTCCGTCCGCCCGATGAACTCCAGGCAGCCGTCCCGGTGACGACGTACCAGATCACCGGTGCGGTACATCCGCTCTCCCGGGCCGCCGAAGGGATCGGCGACGAAGCGCTCCGCGGTCAGCGCGGGGCGGCCGAGGTAGCCGCGGGCCAGTCCGGCGCCCGTGATGTACAGCTCACCCACCACCCCGGGCGGTACGGGCTGGAGGTGCCCGTTCAGCACATGGAGGCGGGTGTTGTCGAGGGGGCGGCCGATGGGCGGAGCGCGGTGGCCGCAGTCCTCGCCCAGCCAGGCCGTGGCGTAGACGGTCGTCTCCGTCGGCCCGTAGACATTGGCGATCCGGGCCCCGGGAACGGCGGTCCGCACGTCCGCCACGACATGGGCGGGCAGCGCCTCGCCGCCCAGGACGACCGTCTCCGCCCGGAGGTCCACGTCGTGTTGGCCGAGGAGATGGGACACGGCCGAGGGCACACCGCTGAGCAGACTGCCCGTCCAGCGTCCCGCCGGGCGCTCCGCCACCGCGAGCACATCGCGGACGATCTCGACGGTGCCGCCGCACAGCAGGGGGCACAGGATCTCGAAGACGGAGACGTCGAAGGTCAGCGAGGTGGCGGCCAGGACGTGGGAGAGCCCCTGGCGCCCGAAGGTGTGCCGGGCCCAGAGCGCGAGGTTCACGGCGGCGGAGTGCGGGACCGCCACGCCCTTGGGGCGGCCGGTCGTCCCGGACGTGTAGAGCACGTACGCGGTGTTGCCGGGGAGCGGCGCTCGCAGCGGCCTGTCGTGGGGGAGAGGGGCGTCGGTGAGGGCGTCGTCGGCACGCAGCACCGGAACGCCGTCGGGAAGCAGGGCCGAGGTCTCGTCGGTGGCGACCGCGCAGACGGGGGCCGCGTCGGCCATGACCAGGGCGATGCGCCCCGCGGGGTGGCGCGGGTCCAGGGGAAGGTAGCCGGCGCCGGTCTTCAGGACGGCCAGTACGGCCACCACCATGTCCGCCGACCGGGGCAGGGCCAGGGCCACCAGCCGGTCGGGCCCCGCTCCGGCCGCGCTCAGCCGCCTGGCGAGCCGGTCGGCACGGGCGTCGAGCCGGGCGTAGGTGAGACGGTCGCCGCCGCAGATCACGGCCGTCGCCTCCGGGGTGCGGGCGACCTGGTCCCGGAAGAGGGCGGGCAGGGTGGTGGCGGGCCGGGGACGGTCGGTCCGGGCGTGTTCCGCCAGCAGCCTGCGGTGCTCCTCGGGGGTCAGCACGTCCAGGGCCTCGACGGGCGTGTCCGGGGCGCTCACCGCTCTGGTCAGCAGGAGGGTCAGCCGGGTGACCAGGCCGAGGGCGGTGTCCCGGTCGAACAGGTCGGTGCTGTATTCGAGGAAGCCGGTCAGCCCGTCCGGTGCGCCGTCCGCCGTCCGCCGCTCGGTGACGTTGAGCAGCAGGTCGAAGCGGGCCGCCCCCGGGTGCAGGAGTTCGCTGTCGATCTCCAGCCCGGGGGTGGTCCAGCGGGGTTCGGGGGCGTTCTGCAGCGCCAGGGAGACCTGGAAGAGCGGATGGCGGCCGATGGCACGGGCCGGGTTGAGGTCCTCGACGAGGTACTCGAAGGGCACGTCCTGGTGCGCGTACGCGCCCAACGCGGTGTCGCGGGTGCGGTGGAGCAGCTCCCGGAAGCTCGGGGAGCCGGAGGTGTCCGTGCGCAGCACGAGGGTGTTGACGAAGAATCCGACGGACCGCTCCAGGGCCTGGTCGGTGCGTCCGGCGACGGGGGAGCCGATGGGGATGTCGTGTCCCGCGCCCAGCCGGGTCAGCAGGGCGGCCAGGGCGGCCTGCAGCGCCATGAAGAGGCTGGTGCCGCTGTGGTGGGCCTGCTCGGCCAGCGCGCGGTGCAGTTCCGCGCCCCAGACGACCGGCACCGTCGCGCCCCGGTACGTGGGGTCCGCGGGGCGCGGGCGGTCCGTGGGGAGGTCCAGCTCCGCGGGCAGCGCGCCCAGCTCCCGCCGCCAGTAAGCCAGTTGGCGGGCCAGTCGGCCGGCCGGGTCACCGGGGTCGCCGAGCAGGTCGCGCTGCCACAGCGTGTAGTCGGCGTACTGCACGGGCGGCCCGGACCGACCGTCGGCCCGGCTGCCGGCCGCATGGGCGTCCTCGGTCCGCACGTCGGCGGTGTGCGCCTCGTAGGCCGCCATCAGATCCTCGGCCAACGGCGCGAAGGACCAGCCGTCGCAGGCGATGTGGTGGATCACGAGCAGCAGCGCGTGCCGGCCCCGGCCCAGGGAGAAGAGGTGGGCGCGCAGCGGAATGTCACCCGCGAGGTCGAAGGGCCGTTCGATCGCCTCGTCGAGGGCGGCGGTCAGCGCGTCGTCGGTGACGCGCCGCACGGGCAGGGCCGCGCGGGTGTTCGCCGGGTCGAGGATCCGCTGACAGGGCTCGCCGTCCTGGTCGGGGAAGACCGTGCGCAGGACTTCGTGGCGGCCGAGCAGGTCCTGGAGGGCCGCGTGGAGCGCGCCGGTGTCCAGTTCGCCGGTCAGCCGGATCAGCCAGGGCACGTGGTAGGCGCGGCTGGGTCCTTCCAGGTGGTGCAGGAACCACAGGCGGCGCTGGGCGAAGGACAGCGGCAGCGTGTCGGGCCGGTCGGCCGGCCGCAGCGCGGGACGGGTGTCGGTGTCGAACCCGCGGTCCTGGATCCGTTCGGCCAGCCGGGCGACGGTGGGGCTGTCGAAGAGTGCGCGGACGGGGAGTTCGGTGCCCCGCGCGGCACGAACCCGGGCCGCGAGGCGGGTGGCCAGCAGGGAATGCCCGCCGAGCGCGAAGAAGTCGTCGTCGACACCGATGTCCGCGACGCCGAGGATCTCGCCGAAGAGGTCGCACAGCTCGCGTTCGAGGTCCGTGCGCGGGGGACGGCCGGAGCCGGCCTCGACGGCGGGGGCGGGCAGCGCCGCCCGGTCGAGCTTGCCGTTGACCGTCAGGGGCAGCCGCTCCAGGAGCACGATCGCCGTCGGCACCATGTAGTCGGGCAGCTTGTCGCGCAGGTACGCGCGCAGCGCGGCGGTCAGCCGTGTGCCGTGGCGGGCCGCCGCCGGACGGGTGGCGTACGCGGCCGGAGCGCCCAGCTCCGCGGCGGGCTCGTACGCCTGCAAGGTGGTGCCGGCGCGGGAGAAGAGGACATCGACGGCGTCCACGTCCGTCGGCGACGGCGCGACCGCCACCCGGTAGCCGAGCCGCGCACCGAGTGCGTACAGCTCGTCGGGCTCGATTCCGTGCGGTGCGGCCGACAGGAGGTCCAGTGCCTCGGCCGGGGTCGCTCCCTCGTCGAGGGCCCGGACGGCGGCGGCCTCCCGGGTCGTCCGCCGGTTGGGGATCGCGGACATCCGCAGGTGCGCGGGACGGTGCTCGCGCAGGTACGCGGCGAGGGTGGCGAGGGTGTCCTCCGCGCCGGTCCAGAGCAACAGGTGGGGCGCGTCGTGCGGGCCGGGTGCGTGCGGTGCCGTCGTCTTGTGCAGCACGGCGTCGTAGCGGAAGCGGGTCATCTCGTTGTGGTGACGGCCGCGGCGCACCTGGATGTCGACCGTGCCGACCGACGGCTGCCGCCGGGCGAAGGCGTGGAAGTAGTCGGGCGCCAGGAGCAGTTCCTCCTCCAGCGCCAGGGCCCGTTCCACGGCCCGGCGCAGCCCGGCCGCGTCGCCGCCCGCAGCCGAGCGATGCAGTTCCACGGCGGTGGAGAAGCAGCGCAGGGAGCGCGCGTCGCGGACGTCGCCGACGAACAGGGCCCCGCCGGGCGTGAGCAGCGCGAGGGCCTGCGTCAGTACGTCGTGGAGGTAGCCGGGGTCCGGGAAGTACTGCAGGACGGAGTTGAGGACGACGACGTCGAAGTGACCGGCGGGCAGCTCGCCGATGGTGTCGGCCGCCCGGCAGCTCAGCCGGACCCGCGGGGCCAGCGCGGGCCGCGCCGCCACCTCGCGGCGCAGCAGGTCCACGGCCTGCCGGGAGACGTCCGTGCCCCAGTACTCCTGGCAGTCGGGAGCCAGCCGCGACAGGAGCAGGCCGGTGCCGACGCCTATCTCCAGGACGCGGCCGGGGTGCAGGGCGCGAATGCGGCGGACGGTCTCCTCGCGCCATTCGCGCATGTGCGGGACGGGCAGGGGCGCGCCGTCGAGGTAGCTGTCGTGCCAGCCGGAGAAGTCCTCGCCGAAGGCGGGGGCGGGGGTCTCGGCGGAGGGCGTGCGCGCGTACTGGGAGTCGAACACCTTCGCCCAGTCGCCGACCTGCTCGGCGGCCGTGCCGTCGGCTGCCTCGCCGGCCCCGGGGACGGCGACGGCGTAGGCGGTCAGGCGTGGGTCGCCGGGGCGGTCCTCGCGGACGACGACGGCCGCCTGGCTCACGGCGGGATGGGTGGTGAGGACCGACTCGATCTCGCCCGGCTCGATGCGGAAGCCACGGATCTTGACCTGCTGGTCCGCGCGGCCGAGGAACTCCAGCGCGCCCCGGGCGTTCCGGCGCGCCAGGTCGCCGCTGCGGTACATGCGGCCGCCCGGCGGCCCGAAGGGGTCGGCGACGAAGCGTCCCGCGGTGAGTCCCGGCCGGTTCAGGTAGCAGCGTGCGACGCCCGGTCCGGTGATGTACAGCTCGCCGGGGACACCGGCCGGCACGGGGCGCAGGGCCTCGTCGAGGACGTGGGCCGACAGGTCCGCGAGCGGGGCGCCGATCCTGCCGGCGGGCCGGCCGAGGGTGTCTTCCCGGGTGAGCGCCGTGTAGGTGACGTGGACGGTGGTCTCGGTGATCCCGTACATGTTGACCAGAACCGGCGCGTCGTCGGCGTGGCGCTCGTACCAGGGGCCCAGCTTCCCGAAGTCGAGCGGTTCGCCGCCGAACACGACCGCGCGCAGGGTGAGCCGGTCGCCTTGCGCGGGCCGGTCCCGGTCGGCCTGGATCAGGGGGTAGAAGGCCGACGGGGTCTGGCTGAGGATCGTGACGCGTTCCTCGGCGAGCAGGGTGAGGAAGCGGTCGGGCGTGCGGCTGATGTCGTACGGGACGACGACCAGCCTTCCGCCGTGCAGGAGGGCGCCCCACATCTCCCACACCGACACGTCGAAGGCGTAGGAGTGGAAGAGGCTCCACACGTCCTGTTCGGTGAAGTGGAAGTGGGGCGCGCTGTGGGTGAAGAGGCGGACCACGTTCCGGTGGCTGACCACGACACCCTTGGGCCGGCCCGTGGACCCCGACGTGTAGATGACGTACGCGGCCGTGTCCGGGCCCAGGGGCGCGGTGCGGTCCGCGTCGGTCGGGGGCCTCGGGTCCTGTTCCGCCAGCTCCGCGGCGGTCCCCGGGGCGGACAGCACCAGCCGGGGCGTCTCGGCGCGCAGGTCGAGAGGGTCCTGGCTGAGCAGGAGCAGGGGGCGGGCGTCCGCCAGGATGCCCTCCAGCCGCTCTGCCGGGTGGTGCAGGTCCAGCGGGAGGTAGGCGGCGCCGGACTTGAGGACCGCGAGAACGGCCACGACGAGGTCGATCGAGCGCGGCAGGGCCAGGGCGACGAGCTGTTCGGGTCCCGCGCCGCGCCGGATCAGGACGCGCGCCAGCCGGTTGGCGCGTGCGTCGAGTGCGGCGTAGTCGAGACTGTCGTCGCCGTGGTTGACGGCCGTGCGCCGGGGATGGCGCAGCGCCTGGGCCTCGAAGAGATCTGTCAGGGCCGTGCCGCCGGCCGCGGGCCGCTGGCACGCCGGTGCCTTTTCCGATCCGGTGAATGCCATTGCTCAGTACCTCACTTGTTCGGCCGGCGGATCCCGCCGCGGGTCTGTTCCGGGTCTCTGTCCGGGGCTCCGGACCAGGTACGGCGGCCGGTGCGGTCCGGAGCGCGGCGGGCGGGGCCGTCGGGTCGTCAGCCGGTGACCCCGGCGGCCCCGTTCCGCGGTGCGGCCGCCGGGTGGCCGGTGGGGCGGCTGCCGGGCGCGAGGACGCGCAGCAGGTTCTCGGACAGGAGGAGTCGTCGGTCGGTGCGGGAGACCCCGGAGAAGACGGTCGGCCCGTGCAGGATCTCGTCGGTCAGGCGTTTCAGCCCGCCGCCCATGCGGCCGAGCGGCCAGTCCGTGCCAAAGATGATCTTGTGGTTGATGCCTGCCCGGAAGAGCCGGTTGAGATGCTCCGGCCAGTTCGGGAGGTTCGGGGAACTGGCGAACCCGCCGATGTCCAGGTACACGTTGGGGCGGTACGCCGCGAGGTAGCCGCCGGTGTCCACATGGGTCAGCCCCGCGTGTCCCAGCACGAAGTCGACCCGGGGGAAGTCGCGGGCCGCCGCGTCGATTCTGATGGGGTCGGCGGGCTCGTAGTCCAGGCTCGCCGCCGTGGGTCCGGTGTGCACGAACACCGGCAGTGACAGGGCTGCGCAGATCTCGTAGTACGGATAGAGATCCGGGTCGGAGGGCGAGTACCCGCAGGGCGGGTACAGCTTCACCCCGTCCAGGGCGTACTCGTCCACCATCTGCGCGAAGGCCCGCACCCCCTCGGGGCCGCGCCGCGGATCGACCCCGATGTAGACCCAGAAGCGATCCGGGTGGCGCAGCCGGATCTCGTGGTGGAGCCGGGCCGCCTCGGCAGGCGGCACGGTTCCGGGCATGCGCAGGCTGAAGTCCGGTACCAGCAGCACCGCCCGGTCGATCCCGGCGGCGTCCATCTCGGCGACGAGACCGTCGGCCAGGTGGTCCTGATGCTGGTCGGCGTAGCCGCGGGCGATGCGGGCGACCGAGGGGGCCGGGCCCCTCGCGGCGAGCTTGCTGCGGACGTTGCCCGCGACGTCCTCGACGAACGCCCGGGGGATGAAACGCGTGGATGCCACATGGCAGTGGCCGTCGTAGACGGTGGTCATCCGACGCAGTGCCGGACGATGCCCCGGATGGTGACGCCGTCGCTGTGGTCGAAGGTGGCGAAGTCGAAGGTCGTGTCGGTCTGCTCCTCCAGGTGGGCGATCAGACCGACCACCGCCATGGAGTCGAGCAGACCGGTGTGGCTGAGGTTGGTGTCCGCGTCGACGACGGTCTGCGTCTCCCCGGCGTTCCAGTCCTCCACCCATGTGATCAGCGACTTCTCCAGTTCCGCGCTGTCTGGCTTCATGTCTGGCCACTCCTGTGCGTCGTCGCGCCGTCGTCTGGTCGTGGTGGTGTGCGGTGCGGCTCTCCGGACGTGCTTCCCGCGGGCTTCCTGCGGCCGGTCAGGCGCAGGCTGTTGCCGCCCATCAGCAGCCGCCGTTCGGCCTCCCGCAGTCCGGCGACGGCGGGGGAGCCCTGGGCGAACGCGCCGACCAGGCCGCTGAGCGACTCGGAAAGGCGGTACGAGGGCCAGCAGGTACCGAAGAGGATCTTGTGGCAGATGCCCGTGCGGAACAGCCGGTTCAGGTGCGCCTGCCAGCCGTCCGCGGCCAGCACCGAGTGGAACTGGCTGATGTCCAGGTGCACGTTGGGCCGGTGGGCGCACAGATAGGTCGCCTCGTCGACGTGGGTGACCCCGCCGTGCCCCAGGATGAAGTCGACCTGGGGGAAGTCGCGGGCCGCCCGGTCCACCAGGAGGGGACTGCCGTACGAGAAGTCCAGGGGACCCCAGCCCGGACCCGTGTGCGTGAGGACCGGCAGGCCATAGTGGGCGCAGATCTCGAAGTACGGATCCAGCCGCGGATCACTGGGCGAGTAGCCGCACAGCGGGTACAGCTTCAGCCCGGCGAAGCCGTACTCCGTCACGCACCGTTCGAAGAGATCGACGCCGTCCTGCCCCGCTCGCGGGTCCACGCCCCAGAAGACGTGGAAGCGGCCCGGGTGGCGGCGGGCGACCCGGTCGTGCCAGGCCGCCAGTTCGGGACGGGGCAGCCGGCACCGCGCCACCTCGGAGAAGTCCGGGACGACCAGGAACGCCTGGTCGACGTCCGCCTCGTCCATCTCGGCGACCAGCTTGTCGCCCTCGTCGTCCTGGTGGAGGGCGAGTACGTGGTCCAGGGTGCGCGTGAGTCGCGTCCGGTGGCCGTACGCGGCGAGCCGGTGGTGGACGTTGGCGGCCTGGTACTCCAAGAAGGCGCGCGGGATGGCCAGTTCGCTGCCGAGCTGCACCTGCGCGTCGACGACGAGGAGTCGGCCGGAGCCGTCGGCCCGCCTACCGTCGCCGACGGCTCCGGCCGCAGCAGGCCCGGCCGGCTCGCTCACCGGCCCCCCTCGTCCACTGCCGCGTCCGCTGCCGAGGCGGCGGAGATCGTGGCGGCGAAGTGCTCCGCCGCACGGGCCCTGCTCAGCTTGAGGTTGCCGGTCATGAAGGCGGGGTCGGACCGCAGCGGCCGCTCGGAGAAGATCATCGACATCACGCGCTGGTGGGGCGGGAGCGAGCCGTTGACCTCCTCGACCCGCTTGCGGAGCTGTACGCGCAGGTCGGCGTCCGCGGGGTCGGTCGGGGTGATGATCGCGCCGAGCCTGGCCGACTGCGAGGTCGGCACCACGATGATCTCGCTGAGGCCCTCGACGGCGGCGAACGCGCTCTCGATCTCGGCGGGGTGCACCTTGCGCCCGCTGCCGAGCACGATGACGTCCTTCTTGCGGCCGATCAGGGTGAGGTACCCGTCCTCGTCCAGCCGCCCGTAGTCACCGGTCAGGATGGAGCCGTCGGGGCGGAAGCAGTCCTCGGGCGCGCCGTCCTCGGTCTCGAAGTAGCCCTGGCTCAGCGGCGCCGGGCGCTTGATGACCACTTCCCCGTCCTCCAGGAAGATCACCGCTTCCGGGTCGATCAGCTTGCCGACGGAGCCGAGGCGGTAGGCGTCCTGGGTGTTCCAGGCGACCATGCCGGTCTCCGTCAGCCCGTACGCCTCAAGGAGGCATACCCCCTGCTTCCAGTACCCTTCGAGGGTTTCGCGCCGGATCGGCGCCATTCCCGTGATCAGGAAGCGGATGCGCCCGCCGAGGAAGTCGCCCAGGCCGGTACCCGCGCCGCTCGACGCGCTGAGCTGCAGCGCGGTGTCGTAGAAGACGGGCGGGCCGATCAGGAAGGTCGGCTGCTCCTTGCGCAGGGCCTGGAAGACGCGCTGGTAGGGGGCGAGCACCAGGTCCGCCCCGAGCCACAGACAGCAGTAGACCGACAACCGCTGCTGGTAGTTGGAGAGCGGCAGGAAGATCAGATGCCGGTCGGCGGCGGTCATCCGGTAGCCGTCGATGAAGCGGTTGATGACGTACTCGGTGCCGCTCGCGGTGATGCGAAGTCCCTTGAGCCGGCCCGACGTGCCCGAGGAGTAGACCAGGCTGTGCACGTCCGCGTGGTCGTACACCTCGGCACTCGGCGGCACCACGTTCTCCCCGGGGACGCCGTCCGGCCGGATCACGGTGGGTGCCGCGAGCGGTACGGAGTCGTCCGCGATGAGCAGAGCCAGGCGGTGCCGGGCGACGAACTCCGCGGGGTCGGTCACCTCCGTGGAGTCCGGGAACGCTTTGAGCAGGGCGCCGGTGGCCAATGCCGCGAGGTCCCAGGCCAGCCAGTCGATGCTGTTGCCCGCCTTGATCCCGATGAGGTGGCCCCGCCGTACGCCCGCGGCGGTCAACTGCCCGGCGCGCGCGGCCGCCAGGGCGTGCAGGTCGCTCTGCGCCATCTCCCGGCGGGTGCCGGAGACGTCGATCTCCACCACGCGGGCGTCCTCGTGGCCTCCGTACCGGTCGGTGAGGCCGTGCAGGGTCATGCTCACTTCGGGTTCGCCTTTCGTTGCCGCTGTTACCGCTGTTGCCGTCTCGTCGTGCGGGGCGTCGGCGGGGCGGTCCGCTCGGGACCGCGCGCGGGTCACACGGTCTCCCGCAGGGGACCGAGCGCGGACCGCAGAGCCGCGACGCACTCGGTCAGCGCCCGGCCGGCCAGGAAGCCGATGCGGCCGCCGAGCAGTTCCTCGTACGAGCCGCTGTCGGTGTCCCAGGTGACGCTCAGGTGCAGGACGCTGCCGCCGTCGGCGGCGGGCGTGACCGTCGCCTCGCGGCAGAGGGTGCGCCACAGCCAGCCGGCCTCGGCGCTCAACCGGACCCCCTGCGGGGTGACCTCCGCACGGTCGGCCCAGACAACGGTGTCCGCCCCGAGCCGTCCGGCGAACTCCGCCTCGTACCCCGTCGACCCCTCTCTGGTGGCGGCGAAGGGATCCACGATGCGGGGCCGGGCATGCACGAGCTCCAGCACCTCGTGGGCCGGGTGCGGCAGCGACACGGTGCGGGTGAGCGGGGACAGTTCGGTGCCGGAACCGTCGGCACGCCCCTCGTCGACCGCACGCAGATGCGCGTCGGCCTCCGCGAGCAGGGTGTCGAGGACCGACAGGCAGTGGTCGAGTTCGTCCAGGCCGATGACCATGGGGGGCTGGACCCGCAGCACCTTCGCGTTGTACAGCGAGTACGTGGACGTAATGCCCTCTTCCAGCAGTCGCCCGAGGACGAGACCGGCCAGGGCCTGGTCGTGGAATTCCAGACCGTGCATCATGCCCACCCCGCGGTGCGCGGCGAGCACGCCGGGGTGCCGCTTTGCGGCCGCGGCCAGCCGGTGCCCGATCGTCAGCGCCCTCTCCCGCACCCCGTCGAGGAAGAGGGGGTCCGAGGCGATGGCGACGCTCTCCAGGCCGACCCGGCACGACAGCGGGTTGCCGCCCAGGCTCGATCCGAAGGTCGAGGGCAGTTCCCGCAGGACCTTCCACACCTCCTCGGTGCCCAGCACCGCCGAGACGGGCAGCACACCGCCACCGAACGCCTTGCCCACGCACACCACGTCGGGGACGATGCCGGACTGCTCGTAGGCGAAGAAGGTCCCGCACCGTCCGAAGGCCGTCTGCATCTCGTCCAGGACGAGGAGGGCCCCCGCCTCGGTGCACAGCCTGCGCACCTCTTGCAGGTAGCCGGGTGGCGGTACGATCACCCCGGCCTCCGCCTGCACGGGTTCCAGCAGCACCGCGCCGACCGAGTCGTCGAGCGCGGCGGCCAGCTCGGCCGTGTCACCGAAGGCCACCTGTCGGAAGTGCTCCATGAACGGGGCCAGGTGCGCGCGGTGTTCGGGGCGGTTGGAGGCACTGAGGGTGGCGAAGGTCTTGCCGTGGAAGCAGCCGCGGGCGCTGATGACACCGGGGCGGCCGGTCGCGGCACGGGCCAGTTTCAGCGCGTTGTCGATCGTCTCCCCGCCGCCGTTGGCCAGGTACGAATAAGGCAGCCGCTGCCCGGTGAGCTGCGCGAGCCGCTCGGAGAGCCGTATCTGCACGTCCTCGAACATGATCTTGGTGCTGTTGAGCACCCCGGTGTCGAGCTGTTCCCGCACGGCCGCGACGATCCGCGGATGGGAGTAGCCGAAGGACTGGTTGCCGTACTGGTCGAACATCGCGAGGAACGACCGTCCCTCGTCGTCGCTGACGCGGCTCCCCGCACCCCGGTCCTGGACCTTGCAGCCCATGACGAACGCCATCTTGGCGTAGGTGGGGTGGTTGTGCGCCGCCTTCAGTTCAGCCAGCCGCTGGCGTCGAGTGCGCATACACGGCCCCCTTCGGATCGGCGGACGCGTAGCTGTCGTAGTCGCCGAAGAAGTACTGCAGCACCCGGTTGCCGCGGTGTACGTCGTCGCGCGCCGCCTGCGCGGCGGCGGCCACGTCCAGGGCCGCCACCAGGCTGAGCGGCGCGCCCTGGAAGCGTTCGTCCGTGTACGGCTCGCCGAGCGCCACGAAGCCGATGTCCCGGTAGAAGCTGCGCAGGCCGCCCGAGTCGTCGACGAAGAAGTCGCCGATGATGTGCGTCGCCCCGTGCGTACGGACGGCGTGGACCAGCGCCCGGCGCATGAGCGCCATGCCGATCTCCCGGTGCCGGAGCTCTGGCAGGGTCATCAGGTGGCCGAACTCCACCAGCCGGTTCCCCGGCCGCAGCGAGGACAGGTCGACGGTGTCGTCGCAGGGCAGCCCCGAGGGCGTGTCGGGAACGACCTTGACGGTGCCCACCGGCGCGCCGTCGAGGTAGCCGACGATGTATTCGGCCGTCCCGTCGAAGCGGTCGAAGGTGGCGGCCGTGTCGGCTGTGTCGGCGAGCCGGCCCTGGTCCTGCACATAGACGGCGTCACGCAGCAGGATCACATCGGCTCGCTCGGCCTCTGTCCGGGCTATTCGATAACTGACGTCCACGACCCTCACCCCTTTTGAGATCACTTGCGGAGCAGCTTCACGAAGAAATCGAGATATCCGGTGTGGAAATACCGGATGCGGTCCCGGACTTCGGTGTGGAGAGCGGGCAGCCGCTCGATCGGAAGATTCGGCATCAAATGGTGTTCTACGTGGTAGTTGTTGCCGTTCGTGAACCACATGGCGAGCTGATTGGAACGTATGGTCCGGGTGTTGGCGAAGGGATCCCGATTGAGGGTCTCGCACTGGTAGTGCTCGGGCAGTTCGATCACCGCGTGCACGGGAGCGGCGACGAGCAGGAGCGGCAGCAGCCACACCCAGAGGATCACCGCATGGCCCGTCCACCAGGTCAGCGCGCCCAAGGCGGCGATGCCGGCCGCCGCGAGGAAGTGGTCCCGTCGGATCCTGCGGGACACCACGGCGTTCTCGCCGGGGATGTCCCTGCCCAGGAGCGAGCGGCCGAGATTCGCGACGAAGAACACGTAGTGGTGGGCCATGGAGAAGCGAACGGCCTGGTCGAGGCCGACGGCCAGTCGCGACCGGTCCCCACGCGCGCCGTACTGGTCGCCGTAGTCGAAGAACTCACGGTTCATCGGGGTGCCCAGATCGCGGTGGTGGCGCATGTGGGTGGCCCGGTAGGCGGCGAAGGAGATGAGCATCGGCAGCCCGAGGACGATGCCGCTGACGGTGTTCGCCCGGCGGCTGCGATAGGCCAGGTTGTGCAGCGTCTCGTGCTGGAGCTCCGCGGCGTGCGCGAACATGGCGCCGGTCAGGATGACGCCGAGGATCCGGCACCAGAGGATCGGTTGCAGCGCCAGCGCGATTCCCGCCCCGGTGAGGGCGGCGCACAGCGCCAGCTTGAGGGAGAACACCCAGCCCCGGGGCTCGGTGCGCAGGTGTTTCAGCGTTGCCTTGAGATCAGCGGCCTCCTGATGCCGGGACGAACGAGGGACTGCCGTCTCTCCTGCGGACGCGTCCATGCTCCTGCCTCCTTTCCGATCGCGACGCAAGGTGCGCGGTGCCGAGGGCGCGTACGAGCGGGGTGTGTTCGCGGCACACCGCCCTCGGCTCGGCCCGGTCCGACCCGGTCCGGGGCCGGGCGGGGCCGGTTCGTGGTTCGGCTCTGCTCGGGTCGCCGCGTGGTCAGCCCGTCGCCGCAGTGGGCCGTGTCGCAGTGGGCCGTGTCGCACTGGCCCCGGTGGCGCTGGGCTGCTCGGGCGCGGGGCACAGCGCGTGGAGGGGCGTGTCCGGACCGGCCTCCTCGATCGCGTCGAACATCGAGAGCAGCCTCGCCAGATGCGCCTCGGTCTCGGCGGCGCTGTAGAGGTCGGGTTGGGTGTCGAGGATGAGTTCCATGGTCCCGTCGGACGCGGTCTGGATCAGGTAGAGCGTCATGTCGACGGTGAGGGGGAGCGAGACCGTGTGCTGGATCGCCGGGACTCCCGCGAAGTCCAGCCGGTGGTCGAACAGCATGACGTTGACCATCGCGGCCCACAGCCGTCCGTTGCCGCCCTGTTCGGTGATCTCCCGCGACAACTCGGCCGTGGGATAGCGCGAGTGCGACAGGAGTTCACGCACTTCCCGCGAGACGCGTCGTGCGTGCCCGACCAGGGACGACCCCTCGTCGTGGGGCACCCGCAGCGGCAGGATGTTCGTCGTCATGCCGACGGCGTTGCGCACCTGCGGACTCAGCCGGCCGGCTGTCGGGAGCCCGAGGAGCACCTCGGGCATCCGGACCGTGCTGCCCACGTACGCGGCCATCGTGCTGATGGCCAGATCGGACCAGGTCACGCCCAGGCTGTCCGCGACCTCTCCCAGGCGGGCGACCCGGTCGGGCGTCAGCTCGTGGCGGAGCCGTCGGCCCGCCGTGACTTGGGCCCGGCGACGGGAGGGGCCGACGGGCTCCGGGTGGCCCGCCAGTTTGCCGTGCCAGTGTGCTCGATCCGCGAGGAATCGTCTGCCCTCCCGGTAGGCGGCCTCGCTCTCCCGCAGCCGCTCGAAGGGTTGCAGCATCCCCTTCTCGTGACTCCGCCCCTCTGCCAGGGCGCTGTAGACGGCTGCCACGCGGTTGAAGATCAGTGCGAGGCTCCAGCCGTCCACGACGGCGTGGTGGACCTTCCAGTACAGCAGGAAGCGGTCGTCCGCCGTCTTGAGGAGGGCGGCGGCGCACAACCTGACTGGGTCCACCGGGCGGTGGACGTCCTCTTCCATCCAGGCCGCGGCCGCGGCGGCCGGGTCGCTCCGTGCGCTCAGGTCGACCCATTGCAGGGGAGTCGGGTCCGGGTGCACGAACTGGCGGGGCTCGCCGTCCACCGTGACGATCCCCAGGCGCAGCGCGTCGGCTTCGCGCTCGACCTGCCGATGTGCCGCGCGCAGGAGATCGGGGTCCACCGCGCCGCGGATCTCCAAGTAGTCACAGATGGAGAAGACGGGATTGGTGAGGTCGCCGATCTGTGCGTTCCAGGTTCTCAACTGTGCGGGGAGCAGCGGAAAGTGATCCCCGTGAGGTGCGTGCACCGTGCGTCCCTTCTCTGGCGTGGGACAAACCGAAAGTGTTCAGGAGGGGGCGAGGCGGAATTGGCTGGATGCACTCGTTTCGGCGGGATGGGCCGAAAATGACCTTCATCGGTCGACCTCGGCGACGCTACACGCGCAACGAGAGGGCCTCAACCGTGAATGATCAACCTACGTTGTTATCAAGACAGGCTGAGATACGATCAAAACCGATCACTTTGTGTCAGGGAAAAGGGAATATCCGCAGGTCAAGGTAATGCCGTTGTCGCATATGCCAGAGGGAATGGTGTGGTCCAACCTGCCTCGTGTGACCGGCGGCCGGAACATCCCGCCCCCGAAGACGCAGCTGACGGCCGGGAAGAGACGGCTGGTGGCAGCGGTGGGAGCGGAACCGGCGGCGCCGCCCAGCGGACGTCACCTCCAGCTGGCCAGTTCCGCCAAGGCCGTCTTGACAGGGGTTCGAAGGCGTCGTGCGAGCGCGAGTGGGCCGCGGCCAGGCGGAGGACGAAGTCCGGGCCGGCGTCATCCCTCGGTCAGCCGTTGGATGGTCCTGAGCGCCCGACCCGCTCCGTTCTCGGTCATCAGGTGTCGCGCCGCGATCGCGGCGGCTCGACTGTGTGCCTGCTGCTTCACCACTTGGCGAAGGGAGTCGGCAAGCAGTTCAGCGGTGAGGGACCGGAAGGGGATCGGGGTGGTGGCGGCGCCGATGGCGGCAAGGCGTCCCGCCCAGAACGGCTGGTCCGCGGTCACCGGCACGGTGACCGCGGGCACTCCGGCGCGCAACGCGGCGGCCGAGGTGCCGGCCCCGCCGTGGTGGACCACCGCGGCCAGCCGTGGAAACAGCAAGGCGTGCGGTACGTCCCCGACCGTGAGGACGTCGTCCCCGTCGGCGGCGAGCCCGGCACTGCCGGCTTGGAGGATGCCGCGCAGTCCGGCGCGGCGCAGGGCTCGCACGGCGATCTCGCTCAGCCGCTCCCCGTCACCGGCCGCCATGCTTCCGAAGCCGATGAGTACGGGGCGGGGTCCGGCACGCAGGAAGTCCTCCAGATCAGGGGGCAGCCGTTCGGCCGCGTCATGGTGGGGCCACCAGTTGCCCACGACCTCCAGGCCGGAGCGCCAGTCGGAGGGACGAGGCACCAGGACCGTGCTGAAGCCGTGCAAGACGGGCCAGTTCGCCTGTTCCTGCCGGCGACGCGTCTGGGAAGGTGAGGCCGGGGGCAGCTGGAGGCGGCGGCGCAGCTCCGCGACAGCCTGTTCGTAGACGCGGTCGGCCATGCGCAGCGCGAAGCGTCCGGTGGCCCGGTTGCCGAGACGGCCCAGCGAGCGGAAGCCCGTGACGACGGGCGGGAATTCGCCGGTCGGTGCGGTGGGTTGGAGGTACACGCCGAGGCTCGGTGTGCCCGTGGCCTCGGCGAGGTGTTGGCCGAGCGGAGCCGTGGTGGTCGACAGCAGGAGCAGGTCCGCGCCCTCGTCCAGCACGTCGGCGAAGCCCTGACCCAGTTCGGTGACGAACGCGGCAGCGGTGCGCATGAGTTCGCGTCTGCCGGTGCCGCTGCCCCGCATCCGTGTGTCGGCGGGGAGGCCGCGAAAGTCCAGCCCGGCGTCGCGTACGAGGGGTGCGAAGGTGTCTGTGGCGGCGAGCGTGACGTCGTATCCGGCCCGGCGCAGTTCGGCGCCCAGACCCGTGTAGGGCGCGACGTCTCCGCGCGATCCGGCGGCGGCGATCAGAATCCTCATCGGTCCTCCTCGAAATCGGTACGGCCCCCTGCGTGGCGGGCCGCGTTGGCGTGCACCGCCTCGCCCATATAGGCGGCCAGGCCCGGGCGTTGCCGCGACGGCGGCACGACCAGAGCGAATGCGCGCGGGTCGGCGACGAAGTCGTCCGCGATGCGCCGGTGCATGTCGGGCGGGCAGGAGGTGAACCACCGTGAGACGTGCAAGCGGTGCTCCTCGGCGAGGTCCATGGCCCGCTCGCCGTCGCTCGGCTCCCCCTCGTCGAAGGCCGCGAGCAGCTCCGCGCGCCAGGCAGCGGCCTCGCCCATGAGCCGGCGCCAGTCCTCTTTGGTGTGGGCGGCCGCGCGTGCCATCGCCTCGCGCTGTCCCTCAGAGTGCGCCCACTTCAGTTCTGCCTCGGTGGCATAGCTCAGGTCGAAGGTGATCTCACCGAAGACCTCGAAGCGTTCCCGAGGAGACAGGGACACCCCGGTCCGCTGGACCTCCATCGCCCGTTCCGCCACCTCGGCCAGCCGTTGCAGCCTGGCGATCTCCTCGTTCAGCTGCCGCTGCCGGGCCCGGAGCCGCTCCAAGGGGTTCGCCTGCGGATCATTGAGGATCGCGGTGATCTCGTCCAGAGGGAAACCTAGCTCACGGTAGAAGAGGATCTGCTGGAGACGGACCAGGTCGGCCTCGCTGTAGAGCCGGTATCCGGCGTGGCTGCGGTCGCCGGGCGAGAGCAGCCCCGCCTTGTCGTAGTGATGCAGTGTCCGCACCGTCACCCCGGCGAAGCCCGCGACCTGCCCCACGGAGTAGCTCATCCACCTGCCCTTTCGTCGGTACGCAGCCTCAAGCCTGACGTAAGGGGAGGGTCAACCCGCCCGTGCGGCCTCGGTCGACGCCGACCGGCCACGGGCACCCGTCCGCCGGCGCACGTATTTGTTGCACGTGGCCGGATCATCTCCCCGCCCCGACCGCGTGGCCCCGCGTGCGGGCCGGCCGCCACGCCCGTGCACTCTTCGGCGAACGCACGTCCGACCACGGTGAACGCCCCGGTGCGGCGGCAGACAGAGAACCCGGGTCCCGTCGGACCTCACCCCGCGTCCACCGGAATCCCCGTTGGCCTGAACGTCTCTGCCGACTCAAGCCACGGCGCGACTAGACTCGGAATGAATGATCACGGGGAGGCCGCAGTTGTTGCATGTCGCTTTAGTGAACATGCCATTCGCCGACTGGAATCGTCCGTCATTCGCCCTGGGGCAGTTATCCACTCTCGTTCAGCGGGAGTTCGACGGCCGGGCGCGAGCGCACGTGTGCTATCTCAACCAGGACATGGCCGAGTTCTTCGGGACACGTCTGTACGAAGAGCTCTCCGTGAGCCACGATCACGTGGACACCGGGATCGGGGACTGGTTGTTCCGGCACATCGCCTTTCCCGGCGAGGCCGACACCGCCACCGAGTACTTCCAGCGCTATTACCGGGGTGCCCGGTGGGCCGACTTCCGTGAGCGGATCCTGTCGGCGCGGGACGGACTGCGGGGGTTCTGCGAGGAGCTGATCGACCGCCACCGGCTCGATCAGGCCGACATCGTGGGGTTCAGCTCGATGTTCGCCCAGCATGTGCCGAGTATCGCCCTGGCGCGGCTGATCAAGGAGCGCAGCCCGCAGACGCTTGTCGTACTGGGCGGGGCGAACTGCGAGGCGCCCATGGGCTCGGTGGTCGCCGAGCAGGTGCCGGCCGTCGACTTCGTCTTCTCCGGGCCCGCGCTGAACACCTTCGGCGAGTTCCTGCGGTGTGTTCTCGACGAGGATCTGGAGCGCGCCGACGCCGTTCCGGGAATCCTTTCCGAGCGGAACTGCCGAGACCCGCGCTACCGCAAGGCCATCGGTGCGGATCGCGATATAGACGACTTCTTCCTGCCCGACTACGACAGTTTCTTCGAGGCGCTGGAAGGCCATCCGGAACTGCGGCGCACGGGTACCAGCAAACCCATGCTGTTCTTCGAGACGTCCCGCGGCTGCTGGTGGGGACAGCGTTCGCACTGCACGTTCTGCGGGTTGAACGGCCAAAGCATGGACTTCCGGGCCATGGCGCCGGACCTGGCGGTCCAGCAGTTCGAGTGGCTATTCGGCTTCGCGCCCACCTACACCTCGCTCTTCTGCACGGACAATGTCATGCCACGCAATTACACGCGTGACGTGTTCCCCCGACTCGCCCCGCCACCGGGGGCCGAGATCTTCTACGAGGTCAAGCTCCCGCTGAGCCGTCAGGACCTGCGCGCCATGACGGACGCGGGCGTCACCGTCGTCCAGCCCGGCATCGAGGCGCTGTCCTCCTCGACGCTCAAACTCATGGGCAAGGGCACGACCGCGTTCCAGAACCTGCAGTTCCTCAAGAACTGCGAGGAGTTCGGGATCAAGCCCGAGTGGAACCTGCTGATCGGTTTCCCCGGCGAGGGCCCGGAGGTCTACCGCAAGTACGCCGAGGAACTGCGCGACTTCGTCCACCTGGTGCCGCCGCACGGCGTGTACATGGTGCGCTTCGACCGCTTCAGCCCCTACTTCAAGCGCAGCGACGAGTACGGGCTCGACCTGAAGCCGGTGGACTACTACTCCCTCACGTATCCCTTCGACGAGTCGGCGCTGGCCGACCTCGCGTACTTCTTCGCCGACCAGAACCTGGCGCCGTACATGCTCGACGCGGTCGAGTGGCACGACGAGCTGAGCGGACTGATCACCCAGTGGCGCGCCGCCCGGTCCGGGGAGGACGGGGCGACCCGCCGCGAGCTGCGGCTGGTCGCCGGTGACGACGGCCGGCTCACGGTCCGGGACTCCCGATCCGGGGCGCTCCAGGTACGTCCGGTCGACGCGGTCACCGGTCGGCTGCTGCGCCGGCTGTCCTCGCCGGCCAAGCCCGAGCAACTGGCCAGGGACTGGCCGGAGGGGCCCGACGACCTGCGACGGCGCCTCGACACGCTCAACGAGCAGCGGTACCTCTTCACGGAGAACGGCCGGGTGATGAGCCTGGTGCTGACCGGAGCGGACGGAGAAACCGAGGAGCCGCCCCGGCAGGAGCCCGCCGCGGTCGGCGCCCGGCGGCTGCTGCCGCTGCTGTCGGAGGCACCGCGATGACGGTCGGGGCCACCCCGATGCTCCCCCTGGTCGTCGAGGGGCACGGCGAACCGGCCGGGCCACGGCTGTGGGCCGGGCGCAGGGACCTGCGGGCCGCGCTCCGCGAACGCGGTGCGCTGCTGCTGCGCGGCTTCGACGTGGGCGGCGCCGACGGCTTCGCGGACATCGTCCGCGCGCTCTCCGGCGAGCCACTGCCGTACACCGAGCGCTCCTCCCCGCGCAGTGTGATCAAGGGGAACGTCTACACGTCCACCGACTACCCGCCCGGCGAAGAGATCTTCCTGCACAACGAGAACTCCTACCAGGCGAGTTGGCCGCTCACGCTGTACTTCCACTGCGTGCGCCCGCCGCTCACCCGGGGCGCCACCCCGCTGGCCGACACCCGCCGGGTGCTGGCCGCCGTGGACGACGAGGTGCGCCGGGAATTCGCCCGGCGCGGCTGGACGGTCGTACGCAACTACGGCGACCTGGTCGGCCTGCCGTGGCAGGAGGCGTTCGCCACCGCGGACCGCGCGGAGGTCGAGCGGTACTGCCGGGAGCGGGGCATCGAGGCGACGTGGCTGCCCGGCGGCGGCCTGCGCACCCGGGCGGTCCGCGAGGCCGTGCACCGGCATCCGGCGACCGGAGAGCCGGTGTGGTTCAACCACGCGACGGTCTTCCACGTCACCACGCTGCCGGAGTCGGTCCGGCTCGGGCTGCTGGAGATGCTGGGCGAGGAGAACCTGCCCAGCCAGACCTACTACGGCGACGGCGCACCGATCCCGGACGACGTCATGGACCATCTCCGGACCTGTTACCGGGCGGCGTCGACCCGCTTCGACTACCGTGCGGACGACGTCCTGGTGATCGACAACATGCTGGTCTCGCACGGCCGCGAGCCGTTCACGGGGCCCCGCCGGATCGCGGTCGCCATGGCGGAGCCGTACACCCCCGACCGCTAGCCCCAGGACGGAACACCCCCACATGGTCGCGCGTTCGCTCCGGTCCAACCGGGACTTCTCCGTCTTCTGGGCGGTCCAGGCGCTGTCCGAGGTCGGCAACGCCTTCTCGCTGGTGGCGCTTCCGCTGCTGGTGCTGCACACCACCGGCTCGGCGGCGCAGATGGGGCTGCTGACGGCCGTCGCGGGCGCCACCTCGCTGCTCACCGGCCTGGTGGGCGGCTCCTGGGCCGACCGCTTCGACCGGCGGCGGCTGCTGATGCTCTGCGATGCCGCCCGGCTGGTGCTGTACGGCGCGATCCCGGTCTGCTGGGCCCTGAGCCCGCAGATCTGGCTGCTGTACGTGGTCATGGCGCTGGCCTCGGTCTTCGAGATGCTGTTCAAGATCACCTACGTGACCGCCGTGGCGAACCTCGTCGACAAGGACCAGATCGTCGCGGCGAACGGCCGGCTGGAGGCGACGAACGCGATCGCGTACATCGCGGGCCCCGCGCTGGCCGGTGTGGTGGCCGGGTTCTTCGGGCCGACGGCCGCCGTCGCCATCAACGCGGGCAGCTTCGGCATCTCCCTCGTGGGCCTGGTGTTCATCAGGCTCAGGCCCACCGCACGGCCACCGGCCGACAAGAGCGGGAGCGAGACCGGGAGCGGGGCGGGCCGGGCCCGGAACGGGCTCGCCGGCTTCCGGACCGGCGCCGCGTTCCTGTGGCACACGCCGGTGCTGCGGGCGCTCACCGTGCTGCTGACCGTCACCACCTTCCTCAGCCTGGGCATGACCGACGTGTTCATCTACCACCTGCGGCACGGACTGGGGCAGGACGAACGCACGGTGGGCTACGTCCTCGCGCTGGCCGGACTCGGCACCTGCGTGGCCGCCGCCGCGACCGCCCGGCTGCGCCGCTCCTGGGGGTTCGGCCGCTGCTGGCTCGGCGCGCTGAGCCTGTGCTCGGTGTCCGTACTGGTGCTGGGCCGTACCGGGCGGGTGTCCGTGGCGGCCATGACGATCTGTCTG
Organism: Streptomyces sp. NPDC031466; assembly: GCF_055581265.1. NCBI lineage: Bacteria > Bacillati > Actinomycetota > Actinomycetes > Kitasatosporales > Streptomycetaceae > Streptomyces > Streptomyces sp. NPDC031466. The sequence continues at coordinate 624,428 of NZ_JBVIJT010000004.1, read as the reverse complement.
TACTCCTTCGGCATGGCGCTGGCGGGGGTCTGCTCCATGTCCTTGCGGCAACAGGTCACACCGGACCATCTGCTCGGCCGGGTCACCTCGGCGTTCTGGACGATCCACGGCAGCCTCGCGCCCCTCGGCGCCGCCCTGCTCACCGCCCTGGTCGGCAGGCTGGGGACACGCGGACCGCTCACCGCGGTGGCCGTCGTCTTCCTGGCCGTGGTGGCGGCCGCCGCCTTCACCCCCATCCGTCAGCGCCACCCGGAACAGACCGCCGTGCAGCCCCCGCGGACGCGGCCCACCGACGCGCCGGAATCACGAGAGGAGAGCCACGGGGATGACACCGAGGCCCGACGATGACGACCGGTTGTACAAGGTCGTGGTCAACCCTGAGGAGCAGTACTCCATATGGCCAGCCGACCGGGACAACCCGGCCGGCTGGTCGGACGCGGGCAGGAGTGGCCCGAAGCCCGACTGCCTCGCGCACATCGAGGACGTGTGGACCGACATGCACCCCCTGAGCCTGCGCCGTCGCCTGCGGGAAGGCGAACAGGGCGGACAGGACGATCACGACGCACCGCCGGCGGAGGGCGCCGACCGGGCGGGCTGAGCCCCCGGTCCCTCACTCACCGCACCCGCCGTACCGCGAACCAGGGAAGGCCATCGTGCACGACGACCTGGAAACACGACCGACGGCCGACTCGGCCCAGGCGCCCCGGCTGCCGCTCTCCCACGCCCAGGAACGACTCTGGTACCTGGAGCAGATCGCCGCCGGTGCCCCCGTCCACCACGTGTCCGCCGCCACCCTCGTCGAGGGCCCACTCGACGCCGAGCGGACAACGGCCACGCTGCGGGACTGCGCCCGCCGCCACGAGCTGCTCCGCAGCACCTTCGACGACCGCGGGGACGGGCCGCGCCGTACCGTCCGCGCCACGGCCGAGGTGCCGCTGCGGCGACTGGACCTGGGGGGCTCAGCCGCGCCCGAGTCGCGACTGCGCGGTGTGCTCGCCGAGGAGAGCGCACGGCCCTTCGCCCTCGACCACGGCCCCGCGCTGCGCGCCACCCTGGTGCGCACCGGCGAGGAGCGGCACGTACTGCTGCTCACGGCACACCGCATCGTCGCCGACCGCGCCTCGCTCACCGTACTGGAGCGCGAACTGGCCACGGGTTACGCGGCGTTGAGCGAACACCCGGCACAACTCCCGCCCGACCCGCCCTCGTACACGGACCTGACGGCCCTGGAACGGCAGGTCCCGGACGAAAAAATCTCCTACTGGGAAAGGCAGTTGGCGGATGTCGAGCCGCTCGGCCTGTCGCTCGACCGGGCACGGCCGAGGACACCGACCCACCGGGCGACGCTCCGCGGGCTGCTCCTCGACACCCGGCACGCCGAGGCCCTGCGGCGGCTCGCCCACGAGGAGGAGGTCACCGCGTGGGCGGTCATGGCGGCCGCCTTCGCCGTGCTGCTGGCGCGCTGGACGGGCCGGCCCGACGTGGTGTTCGCCACCCCCGTGGACCGGCGCCCGCCGCCGACCGCGCGGACGGCGTTCGGACCGTACGAGGATTTGCTCCTGCTGCGGGCCGATCTGACGGGCCGACCCACCTTACGGGAAGCGGTCCGCCGTGTCGCACGTACCCGGGACGAGGCGGAGCGGCACGCCGAAGTCCCCTTCGGGCGGCTCGTCCAACTCCTGGACCACGAACGGGACCTGAGCCGCCATCCGCTGTGCCAGGCGGTGTTCGCCGTGACGGGCACGCGGCGCACGGGCTTCACCGCGGCGGGGTGCACCACGTCCGCACTCACCCTGGACGACGCGAGCGTCCCCTACGACCTGCGGTGCACGGTGACCGACGACGAGGACGGCGCCGACGGACGGGGCGGCCTCGGGGCCGAGCTGCGCCTCGCGTCCGACCTCTGGCTGCCGGAGTCGGCCGACCGTATGGCGAGCGCCCTGCGCACCCTGCTCACGGCCCTCGCCGAGAACCCCGACCGGCGGATCGGGGACATCCCGGTGCTGTCGCCGAAGGACCGGGACCGGCTCGACGCCTGGAACGCGACCGCCCGCCCGCTGCCCGAACCGGCCACCGTGGACGGCCTGTTCCGCGCGTGGGCGGACCGCACCCCGCAGGCCCTCGCCCTCACCGACCGCACCGGCACCTGGACGTACGCCCAGCTGCGGGAGCGGGCCGGCCGCGTCGGCCGGACCCTGATCGCGGCCGGGGTCACCCAGGACTCCGTCGTCGCCCTGCACATGCGACGCTCCGCCGACCTGGTCACCGGCATGCTCGGCGTGCTGCTGGCCGGCGGCGCCCCCCTCGTCCTCGACCCGGGCCACCCCGAGGAACGGCTGCGGGGCATGGCCGACGACGCCGACATCTCGGCCGTCCTCAGCCGTGCCGAACCCCCCGCCTGGCTGCACGGCCCGGGCGTACCCGTACTGCGGCTCGCCGACGCGGAACAGGCCGCCGGGACCGGCCCGGCGCGGCAGGGACTCCCGGCGGCCGACCCGCTCCTACCCGCCCGCTCCCACCCCCTCGGGCTGGCCGCCGTGGTGCACACCTCCGGCTCGACCGGGCGGCCCAAGGCCGTCGGGATACCCCATCGGGCCGTCGTACGGCTGATCACCGTGACCGACTACGTGTCCATCGGCCCCGGCGACGTCCTGCTGCACCTCGGCGACCCGGCCTTCGACATCACCGCCTTCGAGGTGTGGGGGTCGCTGTGCAACGGCGCACGGGTGGAGGTGCTGCCCGGCGACGAGCCCCTCGGACCCGACGAGGTGCTGGCCGCACTGCGCGAGCTGCGGCCCACGATCGTCGCCCTCACCGGCACCCTCTTCAACCGGGTGGCCGACATCGACCCGAGGGCCTTCGGCGGACTGCGCCATCTCTTCGTCGTCGGCGAGGTGATGGACCCCCGCCGCACCCGGGCGGTGCTGCGCGGCGGCGCGCCCCCCGCCCACCTGCACAACGGCTACGGCCCGAGCGAGAACGCGACGTTCTCCACGACCCACCTGGTGGACCGGCTGCCTGAGGACGCCCCGAGCGTGCCCATCGGCTCCGCCCTCACCAACACCACGCTGCACGTGCTGGACCCGGAACTGCGCCCCGTACCGATCGGCGTGAGCGGCGAGTTGTACGTCGGCGGACCGGGCGTCGCCCGGGGCTACCTGGGCCGCCCGGGCCACACGGCGGAACGCTTCGTGCCGGACCCGTTCGCCGCCCGGCCCGGCGCGCTGATGTACCGCACCGGTGACCTGGTGCGCAGGCTCCCGGACGGCGCGCTGGACTTCCTCGGCCGGGCCGACCAGCAGCTGAAGATCCGCGGCTACCGCATCGAGCCGGGGGAGGTCGAGGCCGCCCTGCTGGTCCGCGACGACGTGCGCGAATGCGTCGTACGGGCGGTCGACGTCGCCGGGGACCGACGGCTCGTCGCCTACGTCGTCCCCGCGCCGGGCCGGCGGCCCTCCCCGCCCGCACTGCTGGGCGCACTGCGGGGCCGGCTGCCGTCGCACATGGTGCCCGGCCATGTCGTCCTGCTCGACGCGCTGCCCACGACACCCAGCGGCAAGATCGACGCGCGGGCACTGCCGGGTCTCGCCGAGGGCGCGGCCGGTCCGCCGGATGCGGACACGGTGGCGCCGAGGACGGCGACGGAACGCGCCCTGTGGGAGATCTGGGCGGACGCCCTGCGGGTGCGGTCCTTCGGGGTGCACGACAGCTTCTTCCTCGTCGGCGGCCACTCGCTGCTCGCCTCGGTGGTGCGTACCTCGGTCCGCGAACGGCTCGGCGTGACCCTGCCGCTGCGGACCCTGTTCGACGTGCCGACCCTGGCCGGTCTCGCCGTCGAGGTCGAGCGGGCCACCGCCGGGGCGGCGGCCGTACGGCCGAGCGAGGAAGCGGACGACGGCTCGGCACAACTCGACGGCCTGGTGGCCGAACTGGAGCGGCTCGCCGAGTCCCGGCGCGCCGAGGGACGAGCGGGGGGAACCGCGTGACGCACACGACGAGGACGACCGACGCGACCGAGGCGGACCTGCGGGGCCGGATCGAACGCCTCCCCGCCGGGCAGCGGGCCCTGCTGCGCCAACGGCTCTGGCAGAAGGGCGCCCCGACCGGACTGCCCGCCCTGGACGACGACGGCGAGGCCCCCGCGTCCTTCACCCAGCGCCGGATGGCGTTCCTGTGCGGGCTCGATCCGGACAGCCCGGCCTACCACAGCCCCGTCGTGCACCGCCTCACCGGACCGCTGGACGACACCGCCCTCGAAGCCGCCCTCAACGACCTGCTGCGCCACCACGCCGTTCTGCGCACCGTCCTGCCGCTCCGGGACGGCCGTACCGTGCAGCGGGTCCTGCCGCACCGGCACCGCGCACTGCCCGTCGTCGACCTGACCGCGCTGCCCGCCGCCGAGCGGCAGGCGGAGGCCGAGCGACTCGCCCGGGCGGACGCCGGGGAGCGGTTCGACCTGGCCGAGGGACCGCTGGTGCGGTTCCTGCTGCTGCGCCTCGCCGCCGACGACGCGGTCCTCGCGCTCACCTTCCACCACGCGGTCGTCGACGGCTGGTCGCTGGGCGTCCTCCTGAACGACCTCGGCACCGCGTACGGGGCACGCCTCGACGGCCGGGCGCCCCGGCTGCCCGTCCACACCGTGCAGTACGCCGAGTACGCGCGCTGGCAGGAGGAGTGGGCCGAGGGCGACGAGGCCGCCGCCCAACTCGACTACTGGGAGCGCCGGCTGACCGGCGCCCCGGACCCGATGCCGCTGCCCGCCGACCGCCCCCGGCCCGAGCGTCCCGAAGGGCGCGCCGGTTCCACGGTGTTCACCGTTCCCGCGCCCGTCAGCGACGAGCTGCGCAAGCTGTCGGCCCGCACCGACAGCACCCTGTTCATGGTGCTGCTCGCCGCGCTCCAGATCGTCCTCGCCCGGTACGGCGGCCACGACGACGTGGTGGTCGGCACTCCCGTCGCCAACCGGCGGTACCGCGGCTTCCACGATCTCGTCGGCTTCTTCGCCAACTCGGTCCCGCTGCGCTCGCGGGTCACCCCGGAGACGTCCTTCGTGGACTTCCTCACCGAGGTCCGCACCACGTGCCTGGAGGCGTACGAGAACCAGGACGTGCCCCTCGACCTGGTCGCGCGGCGGCTGCACCCGGAGCGCAGCCCCGGCCGCAACCCGGTCTACCAGGTCAACTTCACCCTCCACAACACACCGCTGCGTCCGGTGCGCACCCTGCCGGGCGGGATCGGTCTCACCCCGCTGGACCACCTGGACCACGACGCCGCCCGCTTCGACCTCGACCTGAACATGTGGGAGACCGACGCCGGACTGGAGGGCCGGCTCATCCACGCCACGGACCTGTTCGACACCACGACCGGCGAGCGGCTCGCCCGGTCGCTGGGCGTCCTGCTCGCCGCCGCGGCCGCCGCCCCCGACACGCCCACCGGTGAACTGCCGCTGCTGACGGCCGAGGAGCGCGACCGGCTCCTGCGCGAGGGCCACGGCGCGTCCGCCGCCCGCCCCGAGGACATGCGCGTGGACCGGCTCTTCGCCGAACGGGCGCGCACCGCTCCCGACACGGTGGCCGTGTCCGCGCCGGGCCGCGCCGACCTGACCTTCCGGGACCTCGACCGACGCGCCAACGGCCTCGCCCACCGGCTGCGCGGCCTCGGCGCCGCTCCCGGCCGCGCGGTCGCGGTGCTGCTGCCCCGCACACCCGAGGCGGTCGTCGCGCTGCTCGCCGTACTGAAGAGCGGCGCCGCGTACGTGGCGATCGACCCGGCCTATCCGCCGGCCCGGCGCGACCACATGCTGCGCGACAGCAGGGCCGTCCTGCTGGTCACCGACGCGCCGCCACAGGACCCCGGCGTCCCGGTCGTCGTACCGGACCCGGACCTGCTGGCCGAGGAGGCGACCGCGGCGCCTACGGAGGGCGACGGCGGCTGTGACGACTTGATGTACCTGATGTACACCTCCGGCTCGACCGGCGGGCCCAAGGGCGCCATGCTCTCGCACCGCCAGGTCGCCAACTACCTGCTGTGGGCGGTGGAGACGTACCTGCCGCCCGAGGCGGACGGTGCCGTCCCCGTGCACTCCTCGCTGTCCTTCGACCTGACCGTGACCAGTCTGTTCGCCCCGCTCCTTGCCGGCCGGCGCCTGCTGCTCGCCGACGACGCCGGCACACCCGGCGAAGGCCTGCGCGCCTCGGCCGGGACGGACACCGGCCTCGGCTTCGTCAAGCTCACCCCCTCGCACCTGAGGATGCTGGAGGACTCCTCGGCCCCCGCGCGTGCCGGGCAGTGGACCCGCACCCTGGTCGTCGGCGGCGAGGAACTGCACGAGGAGCGACTCGCGGCCTGGCGCACGGGTGCCGAAGCGCCCCGGATCGTCAACGAGTACGGCCCCACCGAGACCGCCGTGGCCTGCGCGGCGTACGACAGCGCGCAGCCGGTCGGCGGCTTCGGCCGGGTGCCCATCGGCAGGCCGGTGCACCACGCCCGGCTGTACGTGCTCGACGAGGCGCTGAACCCGGTGCCACCGGGCGCGCCCGGAGAGCTGTACGTCGGCGGGGCGGGCGTCTGCCACGGGTACTGGAACCGCCCCGGCCTGACGGCGGAGCGCTTCGTCCCCGACCCCTTCGCTGACGAGCCGGGCGGACGCCTGTACCGGACCGGTGACCGGGTGCGCCGGACGGCCGCCGGAGACCTCGAGTACCTCGGCCGTCTCGACGACCAGATGAAGATCCGCGGCCACCGGGTCGAACCGCAGGAGGTGGCCGCCGCGCTGGCCGGGGACCCGGCGGTCCGGGAGGCCGCCGTGATCGCGCACGGCCCGACCTCCGAGTCCCGGCGGCTGGTCGCCTTCGTCAGCCCGGACACCGACACCGACACCGACGCCGGCACACCGTCGGACACGGCGGGCGAGACGGACTGGGTGAGCCGCTGGCGGACGCTGTACGAGGACACCTACGGCAGCGCGGAGCGCCCCGCCGACCCGTCGTTCGACCTGGCCGGCTGGAACAGCAGCTACACCGGCGAGCCGATCGGGGCCGACGCGATGCGCGAGTGGCTCGACGCCACGGTCGAGCGCATCCGCGCGCTGCGGCCGCGCCGGGCCCTGGAGATCGGCTGCGGCACGGGCATGATCCTTGCCCGGATCGCCCCCGACTGCGACTTCTACCAGGGCGTCGACCTGTCCGAACAGGTCGTCGAACGCCTGCGGCGTGCACGTGCCACCCTCGTCGACGCCCCCGAGCGGATCGGGCTGCGGGCCGCCCCCGCCCACCTCGCTATCCGCCCGGGCGAGACGTACGACACCGTGATCCTGAACTCCGTGGTCCAGTACTTCCCGTCCGTGGACCACCTGACGGCCGTCCTGGAGCGAGCGATCGACGCGCTGCCCGCCGGCGGCCACATCTTCCTCGGCGACCTGCGCAACCTCGCCCTCCTGGACGCCTTCCACGCCTCCGTCGCAGCCCACCGGGCGAAACCCGGCACCCCCGACGCCGTCCTGCGCGCCGAGACCGCCTGGGGCGTGGAGACCGAGAACGAACTCTGCCTCGACCCCCGGCTCTTCGGCGCGCTGACCGCACGGTGGCCGCGGATCGCCGCGGCGCGCGTCCTGCCGAAGCGGGGAACGGCCGACAACGAACTGACCCGGTACCGCTACGACGCCATCCTCACCGTCACCGGGGAGCACACGGCGGACGACGGCCCCGACACCGGCCCCGGAACCGCGACACCGCGGGAGCGGGACTGGCAGGCGGAAAGCCTGGACCCGGACAGGCTGGACGCGCTGCTCGGCGCCGAGCGCCCCGACCGGCTCGTGCTGCGCGCCATCCCCAACGCACGGCTGACGGGGGACCTGCGGCTGCTGGCCCGGCTCTCCGCCGCGGCGCCGGACGCCGTACGGCCGGGCGCCGACCCGGAGGAACTGTGCCGCCTGGCCGGGCGCCACGGATACGACGCCGAGCCGAGCTGGGCCGAGGCACGGCCCGACGGCTCCTACGACCTGCTGCTGCACCGCCGGGGAACGCCCCCGCCGGTGCTGCCTCCCGTCGTCACCGCCCTGGAGCCGGACCGGCTCGCGACCGCACCGCTGTGGCGCCCCGCCGCGCTCGCCGCACTGCCCGGGATCGAGTCCCGGCTCGCCGGACGGCTGCCCGCGCCCCTGCTCCCCGCCCGGTACGTCGTGCTGCGCCGGATCCCGCTCAACGCCAACGGCAAGGTCGACCGCGCCGCGCTCGCCGACCTGCCGCTGATACCCGAGGAAACAGACGCTCTTGGGCAACCGGAGGCCGAACTCACCTCCACACAACGGCGGATGGCCGCCATCTGGAGCGAACTCCTCAACCGCGACGGCATCCGTGCCGAGGACGACTTCTTCGACCTCGGCGGGCACTCCCTGCTCACCTTCCGGCTCGTGTTCCGGCTGCGGGAGGAATTCGAGGTGGAGGTGCCGATCCGCGGCCCGTTCGACGCGTCCACCCTCGCCGCCCTGTCGGCCCTCGTCGACGGCCTGGTCGCCGAGAAGAACCGGCCCGCGCTCCCCGTGCTGGCCCCCGTCGAACGGGAGGGGCCCGTACCGGCCTCGTTCGCCCAGGAACGCCTCTGGTTCCTCCACCAGATGGACCCGGGCACCGCCCAGTACAACTTCCCGGTCTTCGTCCGGCTGACCGGCGAACTCGACGTCGACCTGCTGCGCCGGGCGCTCGCCAGGGTCGTACGGCGGCACGAGGTGCTCAGGACCGTGATCACTGCCCGGGACGGGCAGCCGTTCCAGACCGTGCTGCCCGCCGAGCCGCCCGCCCTGCCGCTCACCGACCTGACGTCGCTCCCGCCGGAGCAGCGGGAACCGGAGGCGCGACGGCTGGCCAAGGAGCAGTACGCCGAACCCTTCGACCTGGCCACCGGCCCCGTACTGCGGGCCGGGCTGCTCCGCCTCGGCCCGGCGGACCACGTCCTGCTGCTGACGGCCCATCATGTGACCGTGGACGGCTGGTCGGCCACCGTCCTGCTGGACGAACTGGCCGAACTGTACACGGCGGGCCGCGAGCAGCGCCCGCCCCGGCCGGCCGAACTGCCCGTGCAGTACGCGGACTACGCGGTCTGGCAGCGCCGGCTCGCCGAGGCCGGCCACTTCGACCACCTGGTGGAGCACTGGACGGCACGCCTGCGGGGCATCCTCGACCTGCCGGGACTGCCCCTGGACCGGCCGCGCCCGGCCCACCCCGAACACCGGGGCGAGAGCCTGCGCTTCCGGATCCCGGCCCCGGCCGCGGACGGGATGCGCGCGCTGTGCCGGGAGGAGGACACCACCCTGTTCATGGCGCTGCTCGCCGCCCTGTACGCGGTGGTGAACCGGCGGACCGGGGAGACCGATCTGGTGGTCGGCTCGGACGTCGCCGGCCGCTCCGACAGCAGGACCGAACCGCTGATCGGCTTCTTCGTCAACCAGATCGTGCTGCGCGCCGACCTCACCGGCGCCCCGACCTGGCGGCAACTGCTCGGCCGCACCAAAGAGGTGGCCCTGGACGCCTACGCACACCAGGATCTGCCGTTCGAGGAGATCGTCAAGGCCCTCAGCCCGCCCCGCACCCGCAACCAGAGCCCGCTGTTCCAGATCAAACTGGTGCTCAACAGCAACCGGCGGGCGGCCGACACCATGGCCGGGGTGCGGATCAGCCCGTTCACCGCGGACCTCATCGACACCAGCCGCTTCGACATCACCCTCGTCCTGGAGGACGACGACGAGGGGATCGCCGGATTCCTCAACTACGACCCCGACCTCTTCGACGCGTCCACGATGGCGGAACTGCGCGAGCAATACGTCACGTTGGTCGCGGACATGGCCGCCCGCCCGGACGCCTCGATCGCCGACGCGCCCCTGCCGACGACGGCCCGCGCAATGGCCGGCCGCCCGAAGCGACGAGGCCCCGGGGCCCTGCGCGGCATCAAGCCGACCAAGGTCGCCGTGGCCTCGGACGACATGGTCGTACGGCAGCCACTGCGGGAGGGGGCCGACCTGCCGCTCGTGCTGCGGCCGGCCCGCGCCGACGTCGACCTGGTGGCCTGGGCCCGCACCCACCGCACCCGGCTCGACACCGACCTGGAACGGCACGGCGCGCTCCTGTTCCGGGGCTTCGCCGTCACCGACCCGGACGCCCTGGAACGCTTCGCCTCCGTGTTCGTCGACAACCTCTTCGGCGAGAACGGCGAACACCCGCGCGCCGCACTCGGCGGCAACGTCTACACGCCGGTGTTCTTCCCGCCGGAGGAGAAGCTCCTGTGGCACAACGAGAACTCCTTCAACGACGAGGGCCCGACCCGCATCTGGTTCTGCTGCGCCCGCCCGGCCGACTCCGGCGGCGAGACACCCGTGGTCGACAGCCGCGCCGTCCACCGGGCGCTCGACCCGGCGCTGCGCGAGGAGTTCACCGCCAAGGGGGTCATGTACATCCGCACCTACGGCACCGGGCTCGGACTCGACTGGCGGGACGTCTTCAGGACCGGCGACCGGGCCGAGGTCGAGGCCCGCTGCGCCCGGCAGGGCCTGCGCCACGAGGGGTACGGCGACCGGCTGCGCACCACGGCCGTACGGCCCGCCGTGCTGCGCCATCCACGCACCGGCGAGTGGTCCTGGTTCAACCAGGCGCAGCACTGGCACACCGCCTGCCTCGCCACCGAGGTACGGGATTCGCTGCTGGCCACCATGTCCCCCGAGGAACTCCCGCGCAGCTGCCGGTTCGGCGACGGCACCGCGATACCCGACGAGGCCATGCACGAGATCCTGCGGGTCTACCGGGAGCTGGAGGTCTCCTTCCCCTGGGAGCGCGGAGACGTGCTGCTGCTCGACAACATCCTCACCGCCCATGCCCGCAACCCCTTCCGCGGCGAGCGCGAACTCCTCGTCGCCATGGGCGACATGGTGAGCTACCGGTGACGGCGGAGGCGGAACAGGCGCGGCAGGTGGAGGGGTACCGGCTGTCGTTCCGGCAGCAGCGGCTGTGGGAGCTGGCCGAACTCGGCGTGCCGTCCTGGGCCCAGGTGTTCGTCACCCTCGACGGCGAGCTGGACGCGGACCGGCTCACGGCCGCGCTGCACGACACGGTGGCCCGGCACGAGATCCTCCGCTCGGCCCACCGCCCGGTACCGGGCGCCCGCACCGCGCTGCTCGTCGTCCACGACGCGGACCGGCCGGGCCCGCGCTGGTCCCACGAGGATCTGGGGCACCTGGACCAGACGGCGCGCCCGCACAGGATCGAGGAGGAGGCCCACGCCCGACGGGAACTGCCGCACGGCGGGCCGGACGACCCGGTGCTGCGGGCGGCCCTTTTCACCCTCGGCTCCCGCCGGCACGCCCTGCTGCTCACCACCACCGCCCTGGCGGCCGACGGCCGGGCGCTGCGGCTGCTCGTCGACGAGCTGGCCGAGCGGTACGCAGGCACACCGCCCGCCGACGAGGTGTTGCAGTACAGCCAGTTCGCCGAGTGGCAGTACCAGGAGTTCGGCGAGGAGCCACTGTCCCCGGCCCCCGACAGCCCCGCCTCACGGCTGCCCCTGCCGCTGCCGCTGCGTCGACCGCCCGGCGCCGGCCGACCGGATCGGCGTACCGTCACCGCGCCCCTGCCGGACGGCGTCACGGCCGCCGTCCACGACTACGCGCTGCGCCGCCGCGTGCGTCCGGGAGCTGTGCTGCTCGCCTGCTGGCAGATGCTGCTGGCCAGGGTCGGCGGACAGCCCGGCGTCACCGTCGACGCGCTGCTCGGCGGCCGGGAGTTCGAGGAGACGGCCACCGTCATCGGCCCCTTCGCGCAATGGGCCGAGGTCACCGTGCGGATCGACCCCGGTGTGGTCCTCGACGCCCTCGCCGCCCGCGCGGAACGCGCCTTGTCCGACGCCGAGGAAGCCCAGCAGGACGCCCCCTCCTCCGGTGCCGGGGAGCAGGCCGGGCGGGACATCGGCTTCGCCTGTACGGACGTTCCGGCACCGCGATGTGCCGACGGCGTCACCTTCACCGTGGCCTGGGACGACGTCGAGACCGAGCCGCATGCCCTGCGGCTGGTGTGTGCGCTGGGCGCGAAGGAAGGGCGTACGACCTGGCACTACGACGGCCGTCAGTTCGACGACGCCTATGTCCGGGTGCTCGCGGACCAGTACGCGACCCTGCTCGCCGGGGCGCTGGCCGCGCCCGCCATGCCCGTGCGCGAGGTCCCTCTCCCGCACGGGCTGCCGGCGCGCCGCCCGGAGTCCGGGGCGGGCCGCTGCCTGCACGAGCTCGTCGAACGGCAGGCCCGACGCACCCCGGACGCCCTCGCCGTCGTGGCCGGAACCGACCGGCTGACCTTCCGGGAACTCGACGCGCGGGCGAACCGGTGGAGCAGTGTGCTGCGCGCCCGGGGCGTCGGGGTCGAGACCCCGGTGGGGGTGCTGGCGGCCCCCTCGGCCGCGCTGGTCGTGGCGCTGCTGGCCGTGCTCAAGGCCGGCGGGGCGTATGTGCCGCTCGATCCGTGGCTGCCGCCTCTGCGGACACGGGAACTGCTGGAACACGCGGGATGCCGCCTGCTGCTCACCGACCGGCCGGACGAGACGGTGACGGCGGAAGGCGTCGCGTGCGTCGACCTGCGCGACCTGCCGCTCGCCGGTGCGGACACGGGCGCGGAACCCGGGCGGCCGTGCGAGGTGGGGCCGGACCATCTCGCGTACATCATGTTCACCTCCGGCTCCTCCGGGACACCGAAGGGGGTGATGCTGCCTCACCGGGCCGTGTGCGACTACCTGCTGTGGAGCGCTCGGACGTACCTCGCTCCAGGCGTCGTTCACGACGACGGTGGCGAGGGGGCGGGCAGCGGGAGCGGCGGTGGCGGTGACACTGGCGGCAGTGGCACTGGCAGTGGTGATGGCACTGGCGGCGGCAGCGGTGAGGGTGAGGGCGGTGCGATGGCGCACTCCTCGATCGGCTTCGACCTCACCGTCACGAGTCTGTTCCTGCCGCTGGTCACCGGTCGTCCCGTCCTCCTCGATCCGGCCTGGCGCGACGCCCTCGCCCTCTCCGCGGACCTGGCGGACCGGGCCGGCCTGGACCTGCTCAAGCTGACCCCGTCCCACCTGAAGGTGGTCAACCAGTCCGTGGCACCGGGGGACTTGGCCGGCACCACCGGCTCTCTCGTCCTCGGCGGTGAGGCCCTCGACCGGGACGCGGTCGCCGCCTGGACGGCCCACGCCCCGGGGACGAGGATCTTCAACGAGTACGGGCCGACCGAGACCGCTGTCGGCGTGTGCGTGCACGAGGTGGGCGCCCACGAAGGGCCCGGCCCCGTGCCCATCGGCCGGGCCATGGACCACACCGAGGTCCTCGTCCTGGACGGGGACCTCACCCCGGTACCGGTGGGCGTGCCGGGGGAGATCTACATCGGCGGCACGAGCCTGGCCCGCGGGTATCTGGACGCCCCCGCCGCCACCGCCGAACGGTTCGTACCGCACCCCTTCTCGCCGGAACGCGGCAGCCGCCTGTACCGCTCGGGCGACCTGGCCTGCGTCGGCCCGGACGGCCTGATCCGGTACCTGGGGCGGGTGGACGACCAGATCAAGGTCAACGGCGTACGGGTGGAGCCCGAGGAGATCCGGGCCGCGCTGCTGCGGCACCCCGCGGTGCGGGACGCCGCGGTCGTCCTGGTCGCGGACGAGGAACGCGGCGACCACCTGGCCGCCTGTGTCGTCGCCGACGACGTCCCCGCCGCCACGCCGCGGGCCCTGCGCGCCCACGTGGCGGAGCGGCTGCCGGCGCAACTGGTGCCGACGACGTATGCCAGGACCGGGACGATACCCCTCACCCCGAACGGCAAGGTGGACCAAGCCGCGGTGCGGTCACTCGTCCGGGCAGACGGCACCGGGTCCCCGGTCTCGTCGACGAGCGGAGTCGGCACGCCGTCGACGGACCCGGTGGAGGCCGCCGTGGCCCGGATATTCGAGGACCTGCTCGGCGTCGCCCCCGTCGGCGCGGACGACGACTTCTTCGTGCTCGGCGGCCACTCCCTGCTGGCCGTACGGCTGATCGCACGGCTCAACGGGGAGTTCCACGCCGCGCTTCCGGTACCCGTCCTGTTCTCGGAACCGCGGCCGGGGCAGGGGAGGGCGGCCACACCGAGGCACCTGGCCCGGCTGCTCAAGACGGGCGACGCCGTGCCGCCCGCCCTCCCGGACGACGTCGTGGCGCTACGCCCCCGAGGCGAGGGCACCCCTCTTTTCTGCGTCCACCCGGCAGGCGGCGAGGCCACCGGCTTCCGTCACCTGGCCGCCTGCCCCGAACTGCGCGGCCCGCTGTACGCCCTCCAGACGACGCCGGACGGTGTCGACGAGGACCGGAGCGTCGAGGCGCTGGCCGCCCGCTATCTGGCGGCCGTACGCGCGGTGGCGCCGACCGGCCCGTATCTGCTGCTGGGCTGGTCGATGGGCGGGCTGGTGGCCTTCGAAATGGCCCGGCTGCTCGAACTGCGGGGTGAGCACGTGGAGATGGTGTTCCTCGTGGAGAGCTACCTCTCCGCGCAGCTCCCGGAGTTCGAGGAGGACGACGGGGACGACGAGCCGGGTCCTGTAGCGGAGGAGGACCTGAGCGCCGCCGAGGCGCTCCGACTGGCTCTCCGACGGCGCACCAACCGCGTCCATCTGCGGGCCGCCCGGGCCTACCGCCCGTCGCGGTACGCCGGCCCGGTCGCACTCGTCCAGGCCGACAAACAGGACGCGGACTTCCGGCACACCGCGATCCACTCCTGGTCCCGCGTCTGCGCCCCCGCCCGACTGACCCCCCACCTCCTGGAAGGAGACCACCTGACCCTGTTCGAGCCCCCGTACGTCACCGAACTCGCCCGCCTGATCGACCGGATGATGCGGTAGCCCGCTCGGACGCGGGGCAGCGGCGTCTTCGCAGGAGGCGCCGCTCCTTCAAGGTTGTCCCGTATGGCGATGGGCCTCGTTGCAAGTCCCCGCCTCCTGTTGGCTCCGCACCCGTTGGGCGTCGTGGCCGGCGATGAGAGGATCACTGCCTGTCCGAATCAGGACGTTGCTGAGTTCGAACGGCGGAGGTATGCAGTGGGGCTGGGAACAGTGGTCGTCACCGGGGCGACAGGGAACATCGGCTCGGTCGTGCGCCGGGCGTTGCGCAGCGAGGTGAGCCGCCTGGTTCTGCTCGACCGCGTTGCGCTCCAGGTCGAGGCCGCGAACGAGGTGGTTCACATCGTCGATCTTCGGGACGCGGCCGCCGTCGAGACTGCGCTCGTGGGTGCGGACGCCGTGCTCCATCTGGGCGGCCTGCCGGACGAGGCGCCGCTTGAGCATCTGCTGGACGCGAATGTGCTGGGCACCCACCATGTCCTGGAGGCTGCCCGAAGGGCGGCGATCCCGCGGGTCGTGCTGGCCAGCAGCAACCGCGTGAGCGGGTTCTATCCCACGGCCCATCGCACTGGCCCACAGGAACCAGTGCGCCCCGACGGCCTCTACGGGGTGAGCAAGGCAGCCATCGAGGCCCTGGGGCGGCTGTATGCGGACAAGTTCGATGTCTCCGTGATCTGCCTGCGTATCGGCAGCTTCGAGGAGGTGCCCACCGAGTCGCGCCACCTGGCGACTTGGCTCAGCCCGCGTGATGCCGTCGGCTTCTGCCGCGCCGCACTTACCGCCCCGCTCTCCACGCGCTTTGCCACGGCGTACGCCGTCTCTGCCAACACCCGCCGCTTCTGGGAACTCCCCGCGGAATCCGAACTGGCCTACACGCCCGTCGACAACGCCGAAACACATGCATCGCACATCACTGACGCCGACGTCCCTGCCGATCCCGAAGCCCCGCAGGCCGGCCCGTATGCCCTGCCCGAGTTCACGTTGAAACACATCCGGCCCTGACTCGCCCTCGGCCCACCGCTCGAGCGTTCCGGCGCCCTCCGAAGTGAGGAGCCAACGCCCACAATGGGGCGTCAGTCACCCGGTGAGGCGAGGTTGCGCAGTCGGGCGATGCCGAGCACCGCCGTGTGAATGCCGCCGCCCTGGGACGGCAGTCGCGGAGGATCTTCCAGGTCTTCATTCGGGCAAAGACGTGCTCCACTCGTGCACGGACCTGCTTGTGTGAGCGGTTGTGCTCCTGCTTCCAGCAGGGTAGTCACCCCCCGTGGGTGCGGCGGTGCGGCAGGCTCCCGATTCCTCCCACGCCTTGCAGTCGTTCCGGTTGCCCGGCAGTGGCCGTCCGATCACAACGACCAAGCGGGTGTCGGCGTCGCGCTGACCTACCTCTAGAAGATGTGGACCAAAACAACGCGGCTGGTTTCGGGTAAGTCCCCCTGGGGCGAGCCCGTCGGTCCCCCATCGGTCCGGACTCAAGGTCGGAAAACGCTCACGCTGACGTCCCGCTCGTGCGGCTCGCAGCCGTACGTTTCGACCTGCCTCAGTCGGTGGTGGTCCACTGGGGTGCGGGTGTGGGGCCGGGGCGGGCGGTGATCGGCTCGCCTTCGGCCCAGTCGCGGTACTGCACCTGGAAGGACTCGTCGCCGGTCGCCGTGTCGGTCGCCGAAGGCACCCGGGTCTGCAGGCTCTTGGGCAGGTCGCGCGCGGCGACGACCAGGGTGAAGCGGACGGTGCCGCCGGGGCGGTCGGCCGCGTAGGGGCGGTAGAGGGCGCCGATGGCCGGGTCGGCGGCCAGGACGCGCAGCGGGGTGCTGCCGGTGAGCGTGCGGGTGCCGCCGTCCTGCTCGGTGCGCACTGCGGTGGCGCCGTCGAGGAGCGCCTCGATGTGGGCGGGCTGGGCCAGCCAGCGGGTCTCCAGGGCGGCGTGGACGTCGGCGTCGTCCTCGGCCGCCGCGGTCGCGTCGGGCTCGGTGCGGTATCCGCCCTCGTGGCCGGACCCGGATCCGGCCACCGCCTCGTGGGGCGTGATGGTGGCGCGGTCGCCGATCAGCACCACCTCCGGCGGATACCAGGGGTGGCCCTCGCCCCCGTCGTAGGCGACATGGGTCGCCGCTTTCGCGTTGTCCGCGTCGACCAGGTCGAGGCGGGCCTCGCCGTGGAACGAGTCCAGGGCACCGAGTTCGCGGGCGCGGACGTCGACACCGACCCGCCGCTGGGCCAACATCGCGGAGCGGACGGTCTCGGCCCGGGAGCCGGCCGGTGCGGCGGCGGACGGCTGGGACCCGCCGTCCTTGCCGGGCCACCACAGGTGGGCGGCCAGGCCTCCCACGGCGCCGGTCACCAGGCCGACGGCGACCGCCGCCGCCATCGCGCGGCGGCGCGACCGCGCGGACCGCTGCGGGGACTCTTCCTCGGACATGGCCCAGCCCCCTTCGGCACCGCCCGGCACGAGAAGCGCCGCGTCCCGTACACGGTAGGGCCGCCGGGGCGCAGAGCATGGAGCTTCGCCGGATTCTTTGCGGGCCGGGCGAACGGACGCGGGAGCTGACCGCCGGACAGAGCGTCTTCGTCGACGACACCGCCGACCACCTCCAGCCGGCTGCCGACCACGGCTTCACAACGATCCACGCCACCGAACCGCGGCAGACCATGGCGCAGCTGAAGGCACCGTTCGGGGTCCCGCTCGCCGGCCGGTTCTGGGCACCGCCTCCCTACGATCTGCATCGCATACTGCGGGCGCTGTGCCGCGGCGCAACCGATCCCCTCGGGTGCCCCGAGCGCGAGCGTTGTGACGTTGCTGCCCACGTCTTCACCGCCCAGGGCGAGGAGCCGCGGTCAGATCTGGACCGGGCCCGCCGCGACCACCGAACGCCTGCCGGTATGTGCCTGACCGTGTGGTCTCGCTGCCGGACGGGCTCGGGCTCTGCGGGGGTGGGGGTTCGCAGGTGGAGGTGGCCGGAGGGCTCGTCGGGGGCGGAGTCGGTTCGGGGGTGGGTGTGCTGGGGGGTGAGGGCGGTCTGGACGTGGTGGCTGGGGGAGTGGCCGAGGGAGGGGTTGCGGACGGTCGGCCCGGGGCGGTGGCGGTGACGGTGGCGGTGCGTGGTCGGTGGGCGGGGGTGGGTGGCAGGGGGGTGTCGGTGCGGGGCGGAGGGCCGGGGAGGTGCACGTCGATGTCGACGGAGCCGGGGGGAGGCGGCGCGGGGGCAGGGGCCGGCGGTGGTGCGCAGCCGGAGGCGACCAGCGCCGCGCCGAGGAGGAGCTTGGAAAGCAGGGACGGTACGCGCATGGCATGACTCCTTCTGTCCCAGCTGGATGGGTCACCGCCGACGGTCCGTCGGGAGGGCCGTGGCTTGGAGGGTGTGGATGAACACGCTCAGGGAGTTGAAGAAATGCTCGACGATGTGCCACAAGGCCATGATGGCGTGGGCGAGTTCGGTGGGGGCGGTGGTGATGACGTACAGCAGGATGATCAGCACCAGCCAGAACAGGAGGCTGCGGGGACGGCTCAGCATGAAGGTCCTCCTGCCTTGTGCCGCGCGGTTCTCCTCGGGCCGGTTCCCCTTGGGCCGGGGCCACCGCGGGCAGGGCCTGCGCGTCGCGGGCGAAGGGGTGGACCGAGCCGTCCGATGTGGCCGTGTGCCTACGGGGTGGTGAGCACGAGGACGGCATTGTGTCCGCCGAAACCGAAGGAGTTGCTCAAGGCTGTCCGTAGCCGGGCGGGCCTGGGCGCGCCGTGGACGATGTCGAGGTCGAAGGCCGGGTCCTGGTTCGCGTGGTTCGCGGTGGGTGGGATGAGCTGGTGTTCGAGGGTGAGAGCGGTGACGGCGGCCTCAATGGCTCCGGCCGCGGCGATGGCGTGCCCCCAAGTGCCTTTGTTGGCGGTGACCGGCGGCGGCGTGCCGAAGACGGTGCGCAGGGACCGGCATTCGGCTGCGTCATTGAGGGGAGTGCTGGTGCCGTGTGCGTTGATGTGGTCGATTTCCTCGGGGGCCAGGCCCGCGTCCTTGAGGGCGGCGCGCATCGCCTCGACCGCGCCGCGTCCGTCCTTGGGCGGCGCGGTGGGGTGGTACGCGTCGCAGGTGGCGCCGTATCCGGCGAGCAGGGCGTGCGTCCGCGCGCCGCGGGCCTGGGCGTGCGCCTGTGTTTCCAGGACCAGCAGGGCCGCGCCCTCGGCGAGGACGAATCCGTCGCGTTCGACGTCGAAGGGGCGGGAGGCCCCGGCGGGATCGTGGACGCGTGGGGAGAGCGCGCCGAGTTGGGAGAAGCCCGCTGAGGAGATGCGGTTGCAGACCGACTCGGTGCCTCCGGCGACGGCGATGTCACAGGCGCCGGAGCGCAGCAGCATGAGGGCGGTGCCCAGGGCGGTGGCCCCGGAGGCGCAGGCGGTGCTGGTGGAGAGGCCCGGGCCGCGGGCGTGGAGGTCGATGGCCACTTCGCCTGCGGCCATGTTGGGGATGCTGCGGGGGATCATCAGGGGAGAGACGGCGCGTATGCGGTTCGCGGCGACTTTGACGACCTCGTTCTCCAGGCGGTCGAAGCTCGCCGTGCCGACGCCGATGACCACGGCGACGCGCGTTCCGTCCCAGGTTTCCGGGTCGAGGCCGGCGTCCGCGGTCGCCTCGCGGGCGGCGATGAGTGCCATCTGGGTGAAGCGGTCCAGACGTAACGCAAGACGGGGGGTCAGCCTGCCCGGCGCGTCGAGATCCGTCACGTGGCAGGAGAAATCGACCGGCATTCCCGCAAGGGCGGGATCGGCCGACGCGGAGGGTTTGCCGGACAGCAGGCCGTTCCAGGAGCCCTCCGTGCCGACGGCGCAGGGGGTGACCATGCCGATACCCGTGATGGCTGCCGCCTGCGTCACGACGTCGTCTCCCTCTCCTGCGCGAGTGCGGTGGTCGTCTGCGGTGCCTGCGCGGCGGGGTGGCCGGTGGCATCGAGCGCCGTGAGGTGGGCACTGGCTTCGGCGAGGGTCGACTGCGGGGTGATGTCGGTGGGTTCGCGGCCGGTCCGTTCCTCGTAGATGACGGTGAGTTCCAGCAGGGCCAGCGAATCCAGACCCAGGTCCTCGAAAGTGGCGTCCGGGCTGAGCGTGTCGGCAGGCACGCCCAGCCCCTGGACCAGGCATTGCACGAGGGTGTCGCAGAGTTGGGCCATGAGTGCTCCTCCAGCGGTGGGGGCGGTCTTCAGGTGTGGCGGCGGGCACGGCTGTGGGCCCACCATCCGAGGGCACCGGCTGCGAGGAGCCGGCGCGTCACATAACGGATCCGCTCGTCCAGGTTGTTCTCCATCAGAGAGATCCGGCTGGGCTGCACGGGCGCGGCCTGGAAGGTCAGGTCGCCCTGCGCGAGGGCACGGGTGATGGTGCGCAGTTCTCCGGGCAGGGACGCGGAGGCCGCGAGCAGCTGCACCAGGTGGGTGGCGAGCTGCTCCTCACCGACCGCTTCGCAGGCGTAGGAGAAGAGGATGTCGCGCATGTTCTGGACGAAGACATCGGTGACGGAGAGTTCCGGCGCCAGGTAGCGGACCGATCCTTCGACGTTGGCGAAGGATTTGGCGAGTATCGAGATCATGGGGCTGGTCTGGATGCCGCGCCGCGTGGAGCACTTCAGGACGTGGCCGAGGGCTGCCCCGAAGTTGAGTTGTTCCAGGGAGGCCGCGTGGATCTTGGGCACCAGGGCGGCCAGGTCCTGCCCGAACCCCGCGATGTCCGCCCATTGGGTCGCACGTCCCATCTCCAGCCAGCCGCCCGCCACCGTCGGTCCGTCGTTGCGTGCCAGGCCGAGGAGGATGAGCACCACGCTCATGCTCAGCCGACGGTCGATGTGTCCGACCATGCCCCAGTCGATGAGCGTGGTCGGCCCGCCCGGGCAGACGAAGATGTTCCCGGGGTGCGGGTCGGCGTGGAAGCGGCGGTCGGTGAAGTAGCCGTGGTACATGAAGGTGAGCAGGCTGGTGCCGATGGCGGCGCGTTCGTCCTCCTTGAAGGCGGTGGGGTCCGCGTCGCGGATGCTGGTACCCGGGGCCAGGCTCTGGATGAGGACGCGGGGCGTGGCGTGGAGGACGTCCGGCACGCACAGGTTGTCGAAGCCGGCCACCGATCGGCGGGCGTGGTCCATGTTGGCGGCTTCGAGGGTGAAGTCGCACTCGGGGCGCATGGCGTCGAAGACGACGTCCAGCATGGCTTCCAGGTCGATGGCCATGTTGAAGTACGGGGCGCGTCTGACGCCCCACCGAGCGGCCGTCTTGATCATGCGCATGTCCTCGCTGACGATTTCCCGGACGCCCGGACGCTGTACCTTCACCACGACCGGTTCGCCGGTGGTCAGCCGCGCGCTGTACGCCTGGGCAAGCGAGGCGGCGCCCAGTGGCCGGGCCACGTCGAAGTCCCGGAACCGATGAGCCCAGCCGGGGCCCAACTCCGCTTCCAGGACCGGTCGCATGGCAGTGAAGGGCAGGACCGATGCCTGATCGTGGAGGCTCTCCAGTTCGGTGGCCAGCGCCTGCGGGATCAGGTCCTGACGGGTGGAGAGAATCTGCCCGATCTTGATGTACAGCGGGCCGAGCCTTTCGAGGGACCGGCGGATGTCCACGGCGCGCCGCCGGGCGCGGTCCGCCGAAGGGTCGTCGCCGTTCCGGGGCGGTGTGTCGCGCCGCTGCGGCAGCTCGCGCGCGGCGAGTTGTCCCATCACCTTGAGCAGAAGCCGCGCACGTGCCCGGCTCACGTCCACTGCCCAGGGCGATGCCCGTCAGAAGTGGGCCGGGTATCGCCCTGGAGGCCGCAGGGCGGGGCCGTCTGCGGCGTCCGGTGTCGATCGGCGTCGCAGTGCGGCGGGCTGGAGCAGGTGTGGGGTGTGCTCGGGTACGGGGTGGAGCTGCCCTGCGGGTCTGTGCCGAGGAGGCTCCGCTGTATCTGATCCAGCCATGAGCCCAGTCGGCCGGCGCTCAGAGAGACGGCCTGCAGCAGCGTGTCGATCGTCAGATCCTTGCCCGTCGAGGCGTCGGTCGCCCGGAACCGTCGGCCGTCGCGCAGCTCGCTGATCAGTTCATGAAGACACAGCCGGTGACCGGTTTCGGCGTCGAACAGTTCGCCGTGGGCGCGGTAGACCTCGCGCTGACCGGTGGGCGTGGCCGGCGGGGTGGCGCGGCCCCGGTCTGAATCCTCGTGAAGGTGCACAGGCTCTCCCGGACATGGCCGAGGGCACCGTGGCCCCGGCGGACGGTGGGGTCTGTCGGCAACGCTTCCCGGCGGGATGGCCGGGCCGTCAGGCAGGTGGGCGGCAGCCGTGTACCGGCGCGTGGCCCGGGTGATCGCAACGGCCGGGGCCGCTGCGATCACGCAGCCCTACTTCGAGTGCACGCAGCCCTACTTCGAGGTGGTGGAGGCCTTGCCCGCCGCCTCGGAGGAGGAGTCCTTCTCCATCAGGTCGCCGAGCCGGCGCAGTTCGTCGCGCAGACCCGCGAGCTGGTCCTCCAGGCCTTCGGTGCGCTCGTCGCCGTACCCGTCGGCGTCGCGGCGGCCACGGCGCTCACGGCGGTCGTGGTCGTCGGTGTACCGGTCGGGGGCCCGGCGGTCGCGGCGGTCGCGGCGGTCCCAGTCGTCGGGGCGGTCGCGGCGGTCCCGGTCGTCGGGGCGCAGGGCCCGGCTCATGGAGGCGCGGGTGTCACGCTCGACGTCGCCGAGGGAGTCGGTGATGTCGACGAGAAGGTCCTTGGTGTCCTCTATGACGTCGCGGAGGTAGCGTGACATGCCCTTGCGCTGTTGCGTCATGGTGTGCCGTCCTTCTGCTCGGTTGTACGGACCTGGGGAACCGGACTTCGCGGCGATCGGTCGTCCGCGGTTCGAGTGGGCCGCGGGAGCGCGGCAGTGCGGTCGTCGGTGCTGCTAGTCGGGCCGCGCGGTGCGCGGCACGGGATCGGGAGCGCCCGGCACGAGGGCGGCGATGTCGGCGTGCACGTCTGCGAAGAGCGGGCGCACTCGTCGGGCCGTGAGGTCTTCCCGTATCCGGGTGCGTTGGGTCTTCCCGCTGGTGGTGCGGGGCACGGTGTTGCGCGGTACGAGGATGACGCTGACGGGGACGCCGATCGCGTCGCTCACGGCCCGCTTGACGCACCCGGACAGCTCTTCGTGGCCGAGACCGGCGAGCTTGCGGTCGTCGACCTCCTGGACGAGGACGACGTGCTCGCGGCCCAGATCCACGCCGAACGCCGCACCCGCTCCCGCGGCGGGGTGTGCGCCCCGTCCGGCCTCCTCGATGTCCTGGGGGTAGAGATTGCGGCCGTTGACGATGATGATCTCCTTCAGACGCCCCGTGACGAAGAGTTCAGCCTTTTGAAGGAACCCCAGGTCGCCGGTGCGCAGGAAGGGACCGCCCCCGCCTTCAAGGCGGGCCTGGAAGGTGTGGCGGGTCGCCGCCTCGTGGCGCCAGTAGCCCTGGGCCACGCTGGGGCCGGCCAGCCAGATTTCCCCCACCTTTCCGTCGCCGAGCTCGCCATGGGTATCGGGGTCCACGATGCGCAGATCCACGCCGGTGGCGCGCCCACTGGAAG
This sequence comes from Streptomyces sp. NPDC031466, assembly GCF_055581265.1. Lineage (NCBI taxonomy): Bacteria > Bacillati > Actinomycetota > Actinomycetes > Kitasatosporales > Streptomycetaceae > Streptomyces > Streptomyces sp. NPDC031466. The sequence continues at coordinate 601,007 of NZ_JBVIJT010000004.1, read as the reverse complement.
CCAGCTCGACTCCCGAGCCCCTGTGCGCGGGGGTGGCTTGATGGCGTTCCAGGCTCACGGGGTCGAAGCGCCGGATACGCGGCCCCCGGCCGCGCTGCGTCCCGGTCACCAGGACGGTCGACTCGGCCAGACCGTACGCCGGGGCCCAGGCCCGCGGGCTGAACCCGATCGGTCCGAGTCGCTCGACGGCCTTGCGGAGAGTGCTGACGCGTACCGGTTCGGCGCCGTTGAGCGCCCACTCCAGACAGGAGAGGTCGAGTCCTTCGAGCTGCTCGTCTCGGGTGGCGCGCAGCAGCCATTCGAAGGCGAAGTTGGGGGCCATGGTGAAGGCGGCCCTGTACTGGCTGATCATCTGCAACCAGATCAGGGGCCGCGCGACGAAGGTGAGGGGGGAGGCGATCACCATGTTGCCGCCCCCGTACACGGGCTGCATGAGCTGACCGACCAGTCCCATGTCGTGGTAGTGCGGCAACCAGCCCGCACCCGTGCCGTCCTCGGGTGCGCGGATGATGGTGTTGATCTGCGCCGAGTTGTGCAGCAGGTTCCCGTGGGAGATGACGACGCCGTGCGGTTCGCCCGTCGAGCCTGAGGTGTACTGCAGGTAGGCGATGGTGTCCTGGTCCGTGTGCGGCGGGGCCCAGTCGTCGCCGGAGGGCAACTGGGCGGTGTCGGTGGCCAGACAGCGCACCTTGTCGTGCAGACCGATGACGCGCAGCCAGGACCGCAGGGCCTCCACGTTGGCGGTGTCGGTGAGGACGAGCCGGGCATCGGTGTCATGGATGATCTTCTCGGCCCGCTCCAGTGCGCGCGGGTCCGTGGCCGGCAGCGGAGTGGGGATCGCTATGGAGCGTGCGTAGAGGCAGCCGAAGAAGGCGCCCAGGAACTCCAACCCCGCCGGATAGAGCAGGAGCACGGCCTGGTCGGTCGTCCCGGCCTCACCCAGGTGGGCCGCGAGGGACCGGGCACGGCGGTCCAGTGCCGCGAACGTCAGGCGCCCGGTTTCCACCGGACCGCTGCCGTGGTGGTCCACGAAGGCGAACCAACGGGCGTCGCCGTGGCGTTCGGCCTGCGCCCGCAGGCACTGCGCGAAGCTCATCACCGCTCCGTTCCCGACGTCTCGAACGGCACGGAGCGGACCGGGGCCGACGACGCCGGGGCATCGGTGCGCCGCAGCGCCGCGGACTCCAGAGCTCGCTCGATGTAGGTGACGGCGTCGCAGACCGTCCGCAGTTCCCAGGCGTCCTCGTCACTGATGGTGACACCGAAGGCGTCCTCCGCCCGCACGACGATCTGCACCATGCGCAAGGAGTCGAGTCCGAGATCGGCGATGAACGCCGTGTTCTCGTCGAAACGGTCGACAGGCACGTCGGTGACGTCCTGGATGAGGTCGTGCAGGGTCCGCACGATGTCTTCCCTGGTCATGGCCGGTTCCCTTCTCCGCCTTCGCCCCTGCTTGCCGTACTCCTGTGTCGTGCCGTACCCGGGGTCAGTTCGGGCGGACGGCATCCGGGTTCCAGGCCACGGGGAGGGCCTCCATCCCGCGTTCGAACTGGCCGGGCCTCCAGTGCACGTCACCGGCGAGACGCAGCTCGGGCAGGCGCCGGAGGAGGGTGCTGATGGCGGTCTCGGCCGTCAGCCTGCCGATCTGCGCTCCGAGGCAGTAGTGCACGCCGTGGCCGTAGGCCAGGTGGTGGTTGGGGCTGCGACGCAGGTCCAGTTCGTCGGGGTCGGTGAAGTGGGCTTCGTCACGGTTGGCGGAGCCGAGAGAGACGATCAGCGATTCATTGGCGGGGATGGTGACCCCGCTGAACTCGACGGGCTCCAGGGTGCCGCGCCAACTGGTGAAGGTCAGCGGGCTGTTGTAGCGCAGCAGCTCATCCGTCGCGCTGGAGATCAGCTCGGGCTCGGCTCGCAGCAGCTCCATCTGCTCGGGGTGGGTCAGCAGGGTGTGCATGCTGTTGCCGATGCTGTTGATGCTGGGGTCCTGCCCCGCCACCAGCATGAGCAGGAACATGCCCTGGAGCTCGTCCTCGGTGATCAGGTGCTCCTCGTCGCAGGCGCGGACCAACAGGGACAGCAGGTCGTCGCCCGGCCGGCGGCGCTTGTCGGCGAGGATGTCGCCCATCATCTGGTCGGCCTGGTAGGTCAGCGCGCGGAAGTAGGGCACGGTGGTGTTCCAGTCCACCAGCCGCCACGTCAGGGAGCGCAGCAGGGGCAGGTCGGGGACGGGTGCGCCGAGGACGGAGAACAGGACGTGTGCCCCGAGCGGGTAGGCGACCTCGGCCATGAGGTCCCCGTGTCCGCGGGCCGCCATCCTGTCGATGCGCTCGTTGACGATCTCGGAGATCCGGGTGTGCCATTCCTTCTGGCGTTGCGGGGTGAACAGCGGGGCCATCAGCCGCCGCAGTTCCCCGTGGCGCGGGTCGTCGGTGTCCAGGAGGTGGGTGAACAGACGCTCACGCAGCTCATCGGGCCACTCGCCGCCCCACAGGATGCCGGCCGGGGTGCGTTTGCTGTCGCAGCTGATCCGCTTGTCCCGGTGGGCCAGGCGTACGTCGTCGTACCGGGTCAGCAGCCATCCCACGCCGTCCGGGGTCAGGATCCGGCTCACCGGCCGGTTCTGGCGCAACCACCGGAGGGTGGGGTGCGGGTCCTGTTGGAAGCGCGGGGTGAAGGGGGCGGGCAGGCCACCCGGGAGGTCCGCCGGGGGCCACCCGGCGGGATGGGTCCCGGCGCCCCGCACGGCGGGCCGGGCCGGCAGGACGAAGCGGGCGCCCTTCGCCGTCCGGTCGAGGCTCTCGGTGAGCGCCCCGGAGGGCGAGACGTCCCGGGCGACCGAGACCGTCTGGAGGTGGCTGGTGCGCAGCATCGGATAGTTGGCCTCGCCGAACGGGCCACCGCTGAGTCCGGTGCCCCCGTGGTTGGACAGGTAGGGCCCCGACGCCAGATGGGAGTCGTTGACACGCAGCTGGCCGTAGCCGGTGGTCCGGCCGAGGAACTCCGTGACGACGCGGTCGTCCTCGGCCCACAAGGAGCAGCGCAACCCGTACGCGTTGCTGCCGGCGAAGTCCAGGACCTCGTCCAGGAGCGACTCGTCGTCCTGGGGGGCGGGCACCACCACCGTCAGCAGCGGGAAGAAGGTCTCCTGGCACACCGAGCGGAGCCGGCGGGCCCGGGCGAAGCCGTCCACGCGCACCACGGCCGGCTCAAGGAAGATGCCGGTGTCCCGCTCCTCGCCGTGCACATCCAGGTGCCGTCCCCCGGCGATGACCTGGGCACCCCGCTGCCGGGCATCGGCCAGCGCGGCGTCGTACCCCGCGGCACTGGGGGTGGGCACCAGGACGACCTCGGGGTCGTCGGGGTAGCCCGGGCGCAGGGCACGGACAGCCTGCGACAGCCGGTCCAGCAGAGCGTCGGCGATCGCGGGGTGCGCGACGACGATGTTAGGTGCGCAGCAGATCTGCCCGGACGCGTAAAACGATTCTGCAAGTGCCTCCGTCGCGTACTCCAGGTCGGCGTCCTGCCAGACGATGACCACGTCGTTGCCGGCCAGTTCGAGGACCGGCTTCTTGCCGCGCTCCAGGCAGTCACGTTGCAGGCGCAGACCACGAGTGCTGTCGCCGAAGTAGAAGATGTCGTCGACCAGCGGGCTGGCCAGCCACGCCGCGAGGGTCGCCCCCGGCTCCGTGCACAGCGCCGAGAGGGTTCCTGACGGTGCGCCGAGCTGCTCCAGGACCGGGGCGGCCACGCGCTGCACGAGGTACATCGCGGCCAGAGGTGCCTGCCGGGACAGCCGGACGACCACACTGTTGCCCGCGATCAGTGACTGAAGCGCCGCACCGACACTGATCAGAGGAGTGTTCTGGGGCGGCTGGACGCAGACGACGCCATCGGGTCGGCGGCGCAGGGTGAGGCGGCGGCCGTCCTCACGCACGTCCGTGAGCATCTGCCCGGCACACCATCGCGTGGTCTCGGGTCCGAAGAACGCCAGCAGGTTGGACACCTCGGAGGTGGCGAGCCGCAGCGGGTGCCCCTCTCCCACCAGCAGTTCGATCAGCTGGGGGACGTGCTCCTGAATGCTTGCCCTGAACCGCTCGGCGAACTCGAGGCGCGTGCCGAACGGCACGGCGGCCCAGAGCGGGGCAGCCTCCGACGCGGCCAGCAACGCCGCTTCCATCAACTCCGGTTGGGCCAGCGCACACCGGCCCAGTACTACCTCAGGGCACTCCTCGGCCGACATCTTCTGCTGGTCGAGCGACCTCTTGTACGCGGTGGCTCCCAGCGGATCATCGATCAACGCGGTGGCACGGACCGAGTAGGTCCAGGCGCTCTCGCCCTGGACCTCCCGGCCTGCAGCGTAGGAACCGAAACTGTAGGGGCTCGGGGCCGCCGCTTCGGACGGCGCGGCGGAAGAGGTCGTGCGGTCTGCCGAGATGGTCATGCGGTACCACCTTCATGTTCGGCCAGGCGACATTCCGTCGCGGACACACGCAAGGACTGGACTGGAGACGGGGGTTCACAGGAAAGGCCGGCGGCAAGCGGCCGTAGTGGGCAACGCGACGCCCATCGAAAAATTAACGGCCACTGTTGCCTACCGGAAGGCGGTCATCCGCCAGTTCACTTCGGAAGCCACCGACTCAGTGTTGGACCAACGGTCCTGGCTGGCCCGGGCGTGATTCTGCTGATCGGTCCACTGATCTATCCGCCCACCGCGGGGGAGTCATGTGAAAATCGCATCCTGAAGTGACGGCCTGAAATTGCCTTTTCCCGGCCGGGTACGGATGAGGCTTCCGTCAGGCGGCATATGCCGAGGAGAGGGCGCAGAATTACGTCACGCCCGTAGAAATCCCGCCGTCCTCAACGGTGTTGGCCTGGGCGTCTCTGCTGATCCAGCGGGCCGACCGCCTTCGGTGCGGCTTTGCGGCGCACTACGGGCGCACATGGCGACGCCGGGGGCGCAATCCATCCTGACGTGCGCTGCGCGCGCCGGTTAGATGCTCCTCCCGCTTCTTTGCGCTTCTTTCTGCTCACGCAGTCCCGGTTACCTTGCCCTGAGCCGGTAATGGTTGCGGATACGACTAAAGGGGGGATCGAGCACAGCCACATGTGACGCGTTGCTGCAGAATGGGCTGGGTCAGTGACCGGCACAGAAGCAGTCCTTGGCACCAATGAATTGAAGCTCCGCCTCAAAGACCTCGAAGACCCCGAAGACCGTCAAGTCGACGCCGGCGGTCTTGTGAGGGATCTTGTGGGCCGCCAACAGCGCCACGATTTCCGGGTGGTTCAGTGTGAGATCAGGCTGGCGCCTGAGTCGTCGCCCGGCCAGATCCGCCGCGACACGGATCATGAATCGCTCCTGCTCATGTGGCGTCAGATGCCTGCGGTTTTCTCCTTCCTCTGGTGCGGCGCGACGTGCGCGGCGAGTCGCCCCATGGCATGAGCCATCGGAGCGGTCGGCGGGACGCAATGCGACGAGGAGTATGGCCGAAATGAGTGGCTGTGGACCTCCGCCCGGGAGTCTGATATTAATCAAATGCTGAATGAAAGCGCGGTGTTTTCCCGAGGTCGTCGTACTTGGCTGATTAGGTTCTGGTGCCTCCAGGAGGAGGGTGGTGGGGTGCTGCTTCGCATCTCCTGCAGCACCACGATCTCGGTCGTGGTCGGCGTGCTGCACTCCAGAAAAAGACTGCTGACCAGCAAAGACAGGGAATCCGGGAATCGGTCGGCGAGAAGTCGGAAGTCGTGAGGAGGTGAGTCCGATGCCGGTAAGTTTCTGCCGCGCGTCCGTGATGTGGGCCGGTCCTCGGCGCAGGTCTGCCGAGGACCGGTCGAACGACCGGCGCGACCGGCAAAGTTTATGCGTTCCGCTGTGACCGCTGTTCGCGTGGTCGAATGAGCGACACGCCCCTTCAGAAGCGCCGTCATCTTGGCTGAATTCCGCATTCCACCGATCCGGAGGACACTCAGTTGACCGACCAGTCGAACGCCGCACGGTCAATGCTTTCCCGAGGGCTGGCTATTCTGAACTGCTTCCGCCCGGGTGAGTCCGAACTAGCCCTGTCCGAACTCGCCCGCCGTGCGGACCTGCCCAAGCCGACCGCCCACCGTCTGATCGCCGAACTCGTCGAGGAAGGCATGCTGGAGCGGGGCGAGCGAGGGCTGCGTCTCGGTCTCGGCCTCTTCGCGTTGGGAACGCGGGTACCGCGGCAGCGTGTACTGGGCGACCTGGCGCAGCCGCATCTGCGCCGGATGCACGACCTCACCCAGCAGAACGTGTTCCTCTTCTGCCCCGACGGCCTCGCACCGGTTCTGGTGGGTACGGCACGCGGCGGGCCGGGTGCGGGTCCCACCGTGGTGGCCCCGCCGGATGGCGAGGCGGCGGCCCACGCCGTGGCGAAACTGCTGTGGGGCGCCGGCGCCCGGCGGCCCCCCGGGGGCGGTCGGACAGGCGCCAACCAACGCCCTGCCGGCCGGACCCGCGAGGGGCGACGATTACCCGGCCGTACGGTACGGGAGCCCTCTCCCGAAGAACTCGCGCGCGTGGCGGAGCAGGGCTTCGCGACCGCCCGCCGCGGACCGGAAACCGTGGCCATCGCCGTACCCCTGCTGGACGCTTCCGGGGTTCTGTTCGCCGCGCTGGCCGTCGAAGGCGCGCCGGAGCGGACGTACCCGGTACACACGGCCCAGCACCTGCGTGCCGCCGGAGCCGCCCTGTCCCGCACGCTCTGCGGCGCCGTCGGAACGGTTCGCATGCCATGAGCCCGGCCCCGGGGCATGCGCATGCCGTGAGCCCGGCCGCCGGGAATCCGTGTCTGCGCCTCCTCCTCGGCCTCGTCCCGGCCTGGCGTGCCGAGGCCTTCGGCACCCACGCGCCGCCTGAACCCTGTGACCGTGCGCGGGACACCCATGTGCTGGTCAAACCCGACGGCCTCCGCCGCGGTCTCGCTCCAGAAGTGGAAGCCCGACTGCGCGAGGCCGGGTTGAGCGTCGAGCCCGTCGGCAGGCTCCGGCTGACCCGGGAGCAGGCCGAACGCTGGTATCCGGAGAAGCTGAACGAGCCGGACGGCCCCCACACGCTCGCCTACCTCTGCGAGGGACCCATGCTGCTGTTGGCCGTGGTGGGCGACGACGCGCTGCGCCGGACTCGCCGGGTCAAGAAGGACATCCGGCGACGGCACGCGACGGACGAGCGGCGCAACGTCGCCCACTGTCCGGAGACCAAGGGCGAACGGGATCACGAACGGGCCGTGTTCGGCCCTCTGGTCCGTCCGTGGCCTTCCGGCGTCCTTCGCTGAGTCCCGGAGGCCGCCGGTGCTCAGGCCCGGTGGAAGATCACCTGCGCGGAGAGCCGTTCCGGCCCCGCCGCGCCCTCCCGGATCCGCTCCACCGCGTGCCAGCTGTTCTCTCCCCGCACGAGGAGGACACCGGTGTTGGCCAACGGCGCGATCCTGCGGACCACGTCGTCGCCGGAGGCGGAGCCCAGTAAGAGCAGATCGCCGCCGCGTCCGCTGGGCCACGACTCGTTGAAGTACAGGATGTGTGTCACCAGCTTCTCCGGCTTGTCGATGTGCGGGTCGAGCCAGCAACTCGCGCCGTAGCGCCATACGTTCACCTCCAGCCGCGCGGTTTCCAGCGGCAGTCCCGTCAGCTCCGTCACCGCCTTGCGGTAGGCCGCCCCCGTCACGTCGGCGACGAACCGCCGCCACGGCTCGGCGAGTTCCGCGGTGTCCCTGTCCTCCGCCCCGGGATGCAGGGACCGATGGTGCATTGTGTAAGATTTGTCCCCCTCTGTGCGGATCACTTTCCGGAACCCGTCCCCGGGGAACGTCCGGCGCAGGGCCGCCCCATCGGCTGCGGCGAAGGTGTCCCACACGTGGTACCAGCGGAACGGGACGTCCTCGGCGGCGCTGCGGGCGAAGGAGACGAGCGGCCTGTTCACCGGCCCTCCCGGGTGGCGAGCGTCGCGGACGAACGGGGCGTCAGTTCGCTCCCCACGTCGAAGAGGAAGCGTTCGAGGTCGGCCGACCCCACCGCGTAGCGGCAGTACTCGAGACGTATCCGGTCCAGCGCGGCCCGCGCCGTCGTCCCGCCAAGCACCAGGTCCAGGCAGGACAGTACGGTGCCGGTGCGCCCGTGTCCGCCGAAGCAGGCGACCTCCACCGTGCCGCCCTCCTCGAGCACGACGGCCGCCTCTTCGATCCGGGTCACCAGCAGCGACCTCTCCAAGGGGGCTTCCAGCGTCGGCCAGAGCACGAAGTACGGGACGCGGGCGTCCGTGTGGCCGTGCCAGCGCTCGTCCAGGTAGAGGCCGAGGTCGGCCGGTTCGGCCTGCGGTGCGTGTCTTCTGCGCTCCTCGCTGTCCAGCGAAGTGCCCCACACCTCGTACGCGCCGACGCGGTAGCGGGTCCTCCAGTGCCGGTCCTTCATGTCCGCCTCATGTCCTGTCGGTTGGTGTGTCCGCCTGTGCCCCGGGAAGCCAGTAGCCGGCCGTGTGCAGGTCGTCCGGGCCGAAGGCGGACTTGAACCGGGTCACCGAGGTGCCGGGATAGGTGTCGCCCAGGTGCACCGCCCGTGCCCCGCGTGAGCACGCGTCCTTGACGACCAGGTGCAGGAGGTAAGGGGCCGCGCAGGTGGGTGCGGCACGGGCCTTGTCCATGGCCGCCTGCCAGTAGACGACGTACGCACCGTGGTACAGCGCCACGAGAGCGGCCACCGGCCGCCCCTCGTGGCGCGCCAGCCACACCCGGCAGTCCTCGCCGAGCCCCTCAGCGACGGCAGTGAACTTCGAGGGCGGGTTCTTTGCCCTGATCCGACCGTGAGCCTCGCCCGGGGGCTCTCCGGACTCGCTGTCCCACCTGGCCAGCGACAGTTCGAAGAGCCGGTCGAACTCCGGCAGCAGCCGGCCCGTACCGTCGTGTTCGACCGTCAGCCCGGACCGTTCGGCCCGCCGCACCCCGGCGCGCACCTTCTTGCGGTAGCGGTGCTGCCACACGTGGTCGAAGCCCTGTGTCAGGTTCAGTACCTGCGTCATTCGTGGATTTCGCCGCGCCTGTGCCGGAACCAGCGGCTCCCACAGGGCCGTGGTCGCGAAGTGCGGGCGCAGATAGACCTCCCGCGCGGGCAGCCTCGCCAGGTCGCGCAGTACGGACCGGGCGCGGTCGGCGCTCACCGTGCCGGGGGCCGCGAGTACGCCGCCCACCCCCCAGCCGACCGGCCACGAGGCGTAGCGCACCGGGCCGTCCGACTCCGTCCGGACCAGCGGAACCAGCACACGCGTACCGTCGGACCAGGTGTAGAGGCGCGTCGCGTCCCGCCAGCCGTGCGCGCACACGGCCGCACGCCAGCCCGGGGTCTGGGTCGGCAGGACATCCTGGCCCGCCTCGGCGAGCAGCTCGTGCCACAGCCGGTCCGGGACCCGCTCCCGTACCGCGACGTCGTCCTGCCGCAGCGCGGACGCGTTCATCGGCGGCCCTCCTCGTACGGCGCGGGGCCGCCGGCCCTGCGGTCGTTTCCGTGCGACGTCGCAGCGGTGCCGGGCGCGGCCGTCGGAGCGGCGAGGTGCGTGCGTACGCGGACGAGGTCCTGCCGGGACACCCCCCGGGCCCGCAGCGCCGCCCCGACACCTCCGTGCCGCGCCGCCACCTCGGTCAGCCAGCCTTCCATGGTCAGCGGCGAGGTGTGCAGCCTGGACAGGTATTCTTCGCGGGTGTGGCCGCGCCGCAGCCACTTGTCCCGGAAATGGTCGGCCCGGGCGACGAGGTCGGCCCGGCCGGCGGCGTAATCGGCGGCGATCTCCGCGGGGGGCGTGCCCGCCAGCGCGAGCAGGGCGGCCACGACGACCCCGGTGCGGTCCTTGCCGAAGTGACAGCTCAGCAGGAAGGGATGGGCGGCGGCCCCGGCGAGTTCCCGGAAGAGGTGCGGCCAGCTTCCAGGCTCGGCCTCGGCGAGGATGGAGTGCAGGTAGCGCGTGCGGTCGGCGACACCGGGCCGGGGTGCGGCGATGGTGTCGCGCGGGTATCCGGTGAGCGGCACCCGTACCCAGCGCACCCCGTGGACGAGCAGTCCGGCCGGAGGTCCGTAACGCGTGACCTCGGCGTCCGACCGCAGGTCGAGCAGGGTGCGCAGGCGGTGCCGCGCCACCAGTGCTCCGGCCTCGTCGACCGTGATCGCGGTCACGTCGCCGGACCGGTGCAGCAGACCGGGGCGCAGCCCCGAAGCCACCGGCATCCGGTAGTTGATCCCCACGGTGGTGTGCATCTGCCTCACCGGGCCCGGCCGGCCCGGGCGAGGGCCGAGGTCACCTCGGCCCAGAACCGTGGGAAGTCGGCGTTGACGTCCGGCCCGTACGCCACCCGGACGGCGGGCAGGGCCTGCAACGAAGCCAGCACACCGGCGCGGACGGCGGGCTCCGGGCGCTGCGGCGGGAGCAGCCCGAGATAGTCGGTGAAGTGCCGCAGATCCTGTCCGGACAGCACGGCACCATCGAGCGCTTCCGCGCGGTCGGTGACGCGTTCGACGCTCCAGCCCGAGAGCCCGGGGTCCGCCCGCGGCAGCACGATGCCGACGGGATGGGTGTCCGTGGCCACGGCGGCCCCGGTCAGCGCGGTGAATTCGTCCAGATCCGCGAAGAGCCGGGTCCGGTCCTGCGGTGCGGCGGCCCAGGTGGCACCGGCGAGCTGCCGGGACGTCCCGGAACGGTGCCGGCGCAGCGTCGCCTGCGCGAAGGCGTCCCGGGCCGGATGGCCGGCGAGCAGCGCGGTGGCGACACCCACCCGCTTGGGCCAGCCCCGTACCAGCGGCGCGGACCGGGTTCCGCAGGCCCAGGCGACGAGGGTGTCGTCGGACACGAAGTCCGCACCGCACAGGGTGACCGCGAGGAACGCCAACGAGGACTTGCCCCGGTGCTTCGGCCCGAGCACGAGCACCGACGAGCCGTCCACCGCCACGGCGGAGCCGTGCAGGAACACCGCGCCGTGCCCGGTCGACTGGGCACCGAGCAGGGTGCCGATGAGCCGGACGACAGCCCGTACCGATGCCGGCCCCGCGTCGGGTGCCTCGGCACTCACCACCCGGGTGCCGGGAGTGGCGGTCAGCAGGAGCGGTGCGCTGTCCCTCTCACCGTCACGTACCAGCACGGTCCGGTCGGCTGAACGCTCCAGGACCACGAAGCGGGGCCCGTCCGGGTGCAGCAGCAACTGCGGCGCCAGAGCCAGCTCCGAGGGAGCGGGCAGAGCGGCGTCCTCGGCCGGTCCGGTGACGACGAGGTGCGGTGCGCCGACGGAGGTGACATCCGCGGCGGGTACGTCCCCCACCTCGAAGAGCGGGTGCACGAGGGCGCCGACTGCCGCACGGAGCCCGGGGAAGGTGCTGCTCACGGTCAGTTCGGCCGGAGGCAGACAGAGCCGGAACGATTCGTGGCGCTCCGGGAGCGGCCGGGCCGGACGCGGGCCGGTCCGGGACGACGCGGCGACGGCCATGGGCCTCCTTCGTGAGGTGGTCGGATGCGGTCGGGGTGCGTACGCGCGGTCCGCAGTACCTGACAGTGCTGATGGTCGCCGACCTACGGCGTCCGGCGAAAGGCGGTGTTCCCTCACGCGGAACGGTGAAGTGTCGGCCTTCGGATTCGTTCCGCCTGCCGGAACGCCCGTGCCACGAAAGGGCGTTTCTCCTTCTTGGCAGGGCGCTGGATAGAGTGCGGGCCGTGATCGAGATCGTGGAGTACCGGGAGGAGTGGCCCGCCCGCTTCGCGGAGCTGGGTGCCCGACTTCGCGCCGGGTTCGGAGACCTCGCGCCGCGCATCGACCACATCGGCTCGACGTCGGTACCCGGGCTGAGGGCCAAACCGGTCGTCGACATCCAGGTGTCGGTCGAGCGACTCGAACCAGCCTTCTTCCGTGCACCGTTGGAGGCGCTCGGCTTCGAGTTCCGGGCCACGAACCCCGACTTGACCAAACGGTACTTCCGGGAGGTGTCGGGGCCCCGTACCCATCTGCACGTCCGGCGTGCGGGCAGTTTCTCCGAACAGCTCTGCCTCCTGCTGCGCGACTACCTCCGCGACAGCCCCGCCGACGCGGCACTGTTCGGAGCGAGGAAGGTGCTGCTGGCGCAGCGGTACGGAGCGGACCGCCGTGCCTACACGAGGGCGAAGTCCGAGGTGGTGTGGGAGCTGACGCGACGGGCCGACCTCTGGGCGCAGGTGCGCGGCTGGCAGCCGGGCCCGAGTGATGCCTGAGGGGCCGGGCCGGATCATCCGGCGGCCTCATGGGCAGTACGTTCATGGCTGGGTGAGGCCATCGGTGTCGTCACCACGGTGAGGAAGACGGTGACGGTGACCGCGGCCGTGCCGTTCTGCTGCGCACCGGTCACGGAGAGCACCACGGCGGAGAGCGTCAGGGCGTACAGCAGCGGCAGTCGGGTACGCAGCGCGGCGCCGGCGGACCGGCGCGCACCACATGCGGTGGCCGCCGCCACGCGTGCGGAGACGCGGAGGTGGTGCCTCAGCAGAAGTGGTGCGATCAGGCCCTGGTACGGACTGGTCCAGGCTTCCTCCGTGGCGGCCCGCACGATGCGCCGCACCGCACGGGCGGCGTCGGCGTCACCGCCGGTGAGGGCCGGAGTCCTCGGTGCGGGAACGGTGCGGCACAGCGGAAGGAAGGCCAGTGCGAGCGCGGGATGCACGGCGAAGGCGACCACCAACCGCACTGCCCGGTCCACGACATGACGCACCGTGGGCAGGGGGACGCCCGATGCCCGCCCTCCACCGGCCCTTCCCGCAGGCACCTCCCCGGCCTGAGCGCAGCAGAACGCGACGACGAGAGCGCACAAGGGCACGCCCACCGCCCCACTGGAGCCGACCGCGTGTACCGCGAACCCTGTCGCGGCTCCCAGCAGTGCCGCGGCCGCACCCAGCAGGGCGACGAGCGCGGGCGCGGCCCATGAGCGCCTCATGTCGCGGCTTTCCGCGTTCCGCTCCCGAGGGGGGTTGCCCCCTCGGCTTCGGCGTTCGGTACGACCGGCCGCACCCGGGCGCCCCAAGCGGCCAGCACCTCGGACAGGAAGGGATCGGGTGCGCCGGACAGCCGTACCTCGGTCGCACCCAGTTCGAGCAGTGCGCTCACCCGGGCGGCCCCGATCCTGCACCACATGTCCCCGTCCGGATCGACACCGCCCGAGAACTCGGCGGACAGCCGGGTGTGCCAGCCCTGCGGCAGTGTGGCCGCGAGCGCGTCCATCCGGCACAACCACACGGTCCGCGGCAGCAGTTCGGACACGGAGTCGCCCGGGCCCAGTGCGCCCAGGTGTACGTTCTCGGCCAGGTCCGCGAAGCCCAGCCGGGTGGCGCGCGCCGGTACGACGACGGATGTCCCGCCCGGCGGAAACGGGTGTGCGACGCCCACCGGTCCGTCGGCGCGCACCGTGGCTGCCGCGCGGCGGACCTCGCGAAGGTGCCCTCGTGTCACCCGCCAGTGCCGTACGGCCGTCGGATCGATCGCCGCCAGGCGGTACAGAGTGCGCGCGAAGAGCAGCGCGCTCCCCAACAGCGCGGCCGCGGCGTGCGGTTGGCGCAGCGCGCCCAGCGTTGGCGCGAGCGCCCCCGCTGTGGCCAAGGCGCCGATGAGGGCGGTACGGGTCAGGCTTCTGCGGCGGCGGCTGTGCCAACCCGCCGCTCCGGCTTCCTGGGTCCGCAGCATGCGCGGGTGCAGTACCAGGCAGACGGCCAGCACGGTGCAGGCGGCGGAACAGGCGGCCACGGGCGGGGAGACGGTGGCAAGCGCACCGCACAGGCCCACCAGGATCAGCGCGGAATCGACGATCCGCGCCTGGACGGCCACGGCCGCGCCCGGCTTGGGCTCCCAGCGGATCGCGACCCCGGCCGCCGCGTACAGGTGTGCCCGCAGCGGTTCACGGTCCGCTGCGTCCGGCGGTGATACGGCCAGGCCCTCGACGGCTGTCAGGAGTTGGTGGCGGGCGCGTCGGTCCTGTGCCTGGGCGGTCGTGGCCAGTGAGGTGACGCCCAGGGCCGTTCCGGCCTCGTACGCCAGCCAGCATCCGGTCAGCCACCACAGCACACCGTCCGGCGGGCGGGTGAGCAGCACCGCGCCCGCCGTGACCGAAACGGCACGCAGGGCCGTTCCGGCGACCATCCCCATGAGCCCGGTCGCACAGGTCATCGCGGTACGCGGCCGGGGTCGGCCGGAAGGGCGAGCACTCGGCGCAAGGCGTCCCGGGAACCGTGGCGTACGGGGTCCCAGGCCAGTGAGGAAATGGGCACCGGACCCTCCTGCGCACCGTCGGGCCGGGAAGCCGGGCTGCCCGGTACGGCAGCCGCTCGCGAGGGGGACCCGGGGACCTCCCCGGCGAGCATGCCCGCGTCGGAGGGCAGCAGGTGGGGCCGGATCACTCCGTCCCTCGCTTCCCGGGGGAGGGAACGTGCCACGGGCTCGGCGCCGGCGGCCGGAGAAAGCACGACCAGCCTGCCGAGCGGGGCGCAGTCGGCCCCCGGCACGTCCAGGACGCGCGCCAGTTCACCGGGCGTGAAGTACACCTTGGCCGGTGTCCGAGGCAGCGCGGCCACCGGGCACTTGCCGTCACCGTGCCGCAGGAGCACCGACTTCCGTACCCGTTCCGTCAGGCCGAGCCCTTCGAGCGTGCCCCAGCGCAGCCGTGCCGTCAGCCCGGCCCCCACGACCCACCAGCCGCCGGGGCCCGGCACCAGCAGAGTGCGGTCGCCGCTTACGAAACGGCCGCCCGAGCGCGCCAGGCACAGCGCGAGGGTGGTTTTTCCCGTACCGCCGTCGCCCAGGAAGACCACGGCCCGTCCGTCCTCGCCGGTCGCGGCGGACGCGTGCACGGTGCGCCCGCCCCGGCCCGCGAGCACGGCGGCGACCAGGGAACGGAGCACGATGCCGCCCGTCGTGGCCCGTTGTTCCGTGCCTGCGCTGCCGTGCAGCACTGTCCACCGCCCGTTCCGGTGGACCAGGGCGTGCCGGGGGAGCGGCGGTTCCGTCGCGTCGGGCGGGCGTTGGCCGTCGCTCACCCAGGAGCCGTCGGGAGTCCGCCGGTAGTTCTCCTCGCGCAACCGGACCCGGGGGCCCTGCACCGTCTGTGCCAGCCGGTGCAGAACATCCAGGCCGCTCGTCGAGCACACATCGACGCGGACCCGGTCGTGCGGGGGCCAGGGGACGCCGCCGGGCGCGACGGACTGTGCCTCGACCAGGCCCGGTTCCGCGTAGTCGTCGGACGAGTACGACCACAGGACCGGCCCCCAGCGGGCGGTCGCGGTCCTGACAACAGGGGGCGACTGCATGTCAGATGGCCTCCGGGCGACGTGCGGTGAGCAGGCTCGGCAGCAGCCGGCCCGCGGCGAACTCGTCCCTCGCGGTGGCCAGCGTGTGCCGGATCCGGTCCACCGGACCCTCGCCGTAAATGTCGGCCACGCTGCCGCGGAACACTCGCAGCACCTTCAGCCGGTCCGCCAGGAGGGCGAGCGCCCACTCCCGCAGGTCCTCGCGCAGCACGTCCTCGAACCCCGCGTCCCGCAACTGGCGCAGCCGGTCCGGCAGTGGCGTGACGAAGAAGACGTCCGGCGGGTGCATCTCGTGGAAGGCCCGGGAGGGCCGCCGTTCGGCGGGCGCCAGGCTCACCTCTTCGGTGGCGACGAACAGGCCGCCGGGGCGCAACAGGCGGAACGCCTCCTGCAGCACCGCCGCCGGCCGGGGGAAATGCGGCATGGAACCGGTCACCACGACGACGTCGAGGGCCCCGTCGGGCAGTGGTACGCCCGTCGCGTCGGCACAGATCTCGGTCACCTCGGTGCGGCCCTGCGCGGCGGTGATGCGACGGCTCACCGCACAGTGCTCGGGCACCAGGTCGACGCCGTACATCCGGGCCACGCCGCCGCCGGCCGCGAGCGCGTCCGCCAGATGGCGCAGCGCACCGCCGAACCCGCTGCCCAGTTCGGCGGCAGTCAGAGCGGCGTCCGGGTGTGCCGCGCGGACGGCCGCGGTGACGAGATCGCAGCCCTGCGGGCCGAAGTGGCCCATCTGGTCCAGGCCCAGCAGCCCCTTGGGGCCGTTCTCGCCGGTGAACGCGACGATGGAGGCCTCCGTCCGGTCCCAGTCGTGCAGGGCGGGGAAGAGCTCGCGGTGGTAGTGGTGCTGACGTCGGGTCTGGTCGGTGCCGGCGCGACGGCCGTGCGGATCCAGGGAGCTGTACGGGCCGTCCGCCGAGGTCACCATCCGCTGCGCTCCTTCGAGACGAAGTGCACGAGCAGCACGCGCCGGTCCTGCTCCGCCCGCTCGGAGACCGGCATCACGGTGTGCCAGGAGTCGGGCGACGGGACCAGCAGCACGGAATCGGTCAGCCCCGGCAGTACTTCGGCGGCGACATCGTCCACGGAGGGGGAGCGCAGGATGCGCAGGGCACCGCTCCACTCCGGTCGCCAGCCCTCGTTGAAGTACCAGGTCTGTGTGACGATCTTGTCCGCGCGGTCGGTGTGCGGGTCGATCCACGCACCTGGGCCGTACCGTACGGCGCGGATCTCCAGGGTGCACCCGCGCAGGTCGCGGCCGGTGGCCGCGGTGACCGCCGCCCGATAGCCGTCGTCCAGCAGGGCGCCGACCAGGTCCTGCCAGAGGGGCGTCAGCCGGGACACGCGTCCGGGCACCGGCGCACCGTCCTGAACGAGCGTCAGATTGCTGGTGCGGTAGCCCTTCCCGGCCGCTGTGCCGCCTGCCCGTTCGGTGAGGACGAATCCTTCGTCGGGGAACTCGGCGGCGAGGCGGCGCTGTTCGGCCTCACCCGGTACGGAGTGCGTGACCAGGGCCCAGCTGAAAGGGGTGCGGGCCATGACCGTGCGGGCGAGGGCAGTGCGGTCGAGCACCGTGGCCGCGGTCATGACCCGCCCTCCGACGAAACCGCCACCGGTGCTTCGACACGCGCACCGAGCACCGCGAGCTTCGCCGGGAGGTCCTCGTATCCCCGGGCCAGGTGCTGAACCCCGTGGAGCCGTTGCGGTACACCGGTGCCCAGTGCGGCGAGCAGCAGCGTGGCCGCGGCGCGCAGGTCCCCGGCCCGCAGGGGGAGGGCGGACGGCTGCAACGGGCCGGGGGAGAGGTGCAGCTCGTTCCCCGAGCGGCGCAACACGGCTCCCATACCGCGCAACCCTTCCACGTACCCGAAGCGGTTCCCCCACACGCCGTCCGTCAGCCGCGAAGGGGACTGCGCACCCAGCAGCATCAGCGCGAAGAGCGGCCCCGCGTCGCTGTAGAGATGGTGCGAGGCGGCCAGTACCTCGGTGCCGTGCAGCCGCTGCGGCGGCTCGATCCGCAGCCGCGGGCCCTCCCAGCTCAGCGGAACGCCCATCGTGGACAGGCACTCCAACTCCGGGGCCAGCCCCGCACGTACCACGTCGGCCCGGGTCAGCCGTACCTCCAGCGCCCGGCGCAGATGGACCGCCCAGGCGATGAAGGTGACGACCTCCATCAGATCCGACGGCAGGGTGACGTCCGTACCGCCGAGCGGTCCGCCGAGGCCTTCCACGGTGATCCGCCCGGGCAGCACCTCCACCCGGGCACCCGCCGCCGCCAGTACCCGTGCCAGCTCCATCGCGTCCGGCTTGGGGTACGGGTTGTCCAGCACGGTGGTCCCCCGCGCGGTGACGGCGGCGAGCAGCGCCGTCTTCGTCGCCCCCGAGTAGTACGGGCCGGTGGGCGTCCCGGTGCGGGGCGCGGGCTCCGCGAAGTCCGCGAGATCGATGCGGGCGCCACGCAGCCCGCCCGGCGGTGCGGTGGCGCGGAACGCGTCGGCCCCGGCCTCGCACACCGCGCCGAACCTCTCCAGGATCCGGGCGATGTGCGACAGCGGACGCGAACCCTGGCTGCCGCCGCCGATGGCGCACCCGCCGTGCGGGCCGGAACTCACCTCGCCGCGGGCCGCGAGCACCGTCGGAAGCAGGTACACCCCGCCGTGGACGCCGGTGCTCCATGGGGCGGGGAGGTACGTCCCGGTAAGGGCGGACGCGTCGACGGTCAGCGCGGGACCTTCGTCCGTGATGTCCGCGCCGAGGTGACGGAGCATCGCAGAGAGCAGTCTGCGGTCCTCGATCCGGGGGGCGTTGGCGATGCGCCACGGGCGGTCGGCGAGGCACGCGGCGGCCAGGACCGGCACCATCAGGTGCTTGAATCCACCCGTCGTGACCGTGGGCGTGGGATGCTCCGCGGACGAGGGCGCGCCGAGTACGTCCCAGTACGCCGCCCGGGTGGCGTCCGCGGGGCGGCCGCCGGGTCCGGAGTCGTCCGCGACGTGCGTGCCGTTCGCGGCACGGGTGCCGGACGAACCGGCGGAAGTGTTCAGCACGTGCCTGCTCCTTGGGTCTCGTCGCCCGGGTGCGGTCACCCGGCGCCGGGTGCCGTCGCGTTCCCGGCGGGCCCGTCCGGGCGACCGAGTACCAGCACGAGGAACCACGGCTTGCGTGACAATTTGTCGAACCTCTTGCCGTACTCCTCCCGCCGGGCCGGATCGGCCCGTGGCTCGTACAGTTCGCGCAGGGCGAGGCCGGCGTCGTGCACGTCGGCGACCATGCGGCCCAGCGGCCGTCGGAAGAAGGTGACGACGGGGGTGGGAGGTCCGAAACTGGGCCACTCGTCGGAGAGCTCCTCCACCCTGAAGTAGTCGCCGCTTGGCGACAGTTCGAAGTCGTTCAGCGGGTGGTGGGTCGAGAGCACGACGGTGCCGCCCGGGGCCAGGACCCGGCGGAACTCCGCGAGGGCGGGCACCCAGTCCTCCAGGTAGTGCAGGGTCAGCGAGGAGACGACCACATCGACGCAGGCGTCGGGCAGGAAGTCCAGAGGATCGTGCAGATCGTGCACCCGCACCTCGGCGCGCCCGCCCAGCCGCTTTCGGGCCAGGCCCACCAGAGTGCGACTGGCGTCCAGTGCGACGACCCGCGCCGGATCCTGGTCCACCAGCCACTGCGTCAACGCGCCGCTCGCACAGCCGGCCTCCAGCACGCGTGTTCCCGCCAGCGGTGGGCACTTGCTCTGCACCGCGGGGCGGTCGAGGAGCGTGTTGTAGACATTGGCCTCGCTGCCACGGTCGTACTGTTCGGCGAACTCCTCGTAACCGCCGTTCGCCGTGGCGCCGTCGTCCCGGGGGTCCGCTGTCCGCGGGCTCTCCGCCGTCCGGGCGCTGTCGTGTGCGTCGCGAGCCATGGTGCTCCACTTCTCAGGGCGTGCGGGAACGGCCGGGCCCGTCGGGTACGGAGCGGCCCGGCGTACCGTTCCCCGTGCAAGGCAACCTAGCGTGGGCCGGCGCGGCGGGGACGGAGGTGTTTCGTGTGGCGGAACGGAACTCGTCGGGGACCGCCGCGCACGTCTTGTCCAGCAGGTCGAGGGCCTCTTCGACGTCGGCGTCGGCGGCCACCAGCGGGGGCAGCAACCGGATCACCTCGGGGCGGCCGAGGCAGGGGGACACCACGAGCCCCCGACGGCTCAGTTCGAGCAGCACCTCCCCGGCCGCACCGCCAGGGGCGAACTCGACGCCCCAGAGCAGGCCCCGCCCCCGAACCTCGGTGATCAACCCGGGATGGCGGTCCGCGATCCGGCGCAGACCGTCCGCCACAAGCGCTGCCAGCCGGTCGCCGCGCGTCGCGAGTTCCTCCACCGCACGCAGCGCCGCGCTCCCGGCTGCCGCGGCGAGCGGATGGCCCGAGAAGGTGGTGGTGTGCAGGAACGGGTCCTTGGCCAGGGGTGCGAACAACAGCTCGGTCGCCACCATTGCCGACAGTGGTTGGACGCCCCCGCCGAGCGCCTTGCCGAACAGCACCGCGTCGGGCCGCAGCCCGGCCGTTATGCTCAACGCCCGCTCCCCGCACCGGCGCAGCCCCGTCTGGATCTCGTCGGCGATCACGAACGCCCCGTTCCGACGTGCGGTGCCGGCCAACGCGCGGAGGAACCCCTCGGGCAACGGCCGCACCCCGCCCTCACCCTGCAACGGCTCCATGATCACCGCGGCGACGTCCCCGGCGGCGAATGCGGCAGGCACCGCTTCCGGCACCGGAGGAACATGTGTCACCCCGCCCAGCAGCGGCTCCAGGGACTGCCGGTAGCGCCGGTCCCAGGTGACCGCGAGCGCCCCGAGCGACTTGCCGTGGAAAGCGCCCTCGACGGCGACGACCCGGCTCCGCCCGGTGGCCAGCCGGGCGAGTTTGAGCGCGGCCTCCACCACGTCGGACCCGTTGAGTCCCAGCCACACCCTGCTCAACCGCCCGGGGTCGGTGTACGCGACCAGTTCGGCGGCGAGCGCGGCGGTGGCGCCGTTGGCCAGGACACGGGTGGAGACCGGCATCCGCTCCAACTCCCGGCGCACCGCCCGCAGTACGTCCGGATGCCCACGGCCGAGCAGCGTCACCGCGTAACTTCCGAAGTCCAGGGCGGACCTGCCGTCGGAGAGTACGATCCTGGCCCCGTCGCCGTGTGACTCGACCGCGCCCGCGCCGTTCATCCCGTACACGAGGGCCAGGGCAGGTGAGAGATGGGCCCGCACCTGGCCCAGTATGGCCCGCACGTCGGGGCGTGGACCCGAGGCGTGCGCGTTCACCGGCGCTCGCCGTCCGGCCGCGCGCCGGGGAGCTGGGCGAACCACTGTTCGACGGCGGACGTCGCATAGCCGCCGGACGGCAGGAAGAACGACAGGGTGCAGGCGAACAGCCCGGGGTGCAGCAGGTCCGGCTCCACGCCGTGGACCGACAGGTGCGTCTGGAGCACGGTCGGCCGCGGAGCCGTACTGCGGACGCACGCTCCGTCCGTCCAGCGGTACCGCACGTAGTCCAGTTCGGGACGCTCCGCCGCGAGCGCCAGCACGCCGGACCGGGTGTCGGCGAAGGCGTACGGAATGCCCTCCCGTTCGACGTGCGTCACCTGAGTGCCCGCCAACTTCACCAGCAGCGCGCGTACACGGGCGTTCCATTCGTAGGAGGCGTGGGCGCACCGGTAGAAGACCGGGACCCGGGGGTCCAGCAACGGCCAGAACTCCGCTGCCGGGCCCTGGTGTTGCAGCGCCCGCGCCGCCTCGGCGGAGCCGGACCCGCGCAGGAGCTCCAGCGCCGCTTCCTCGTCCCCGTCGAGCAGGGCGGCGCCGATCAGATGGGTCTGCTTCGGACCGCCCGGCACTCCGAAGCGCTGTGTGTCGTAGTAGTTGACGAAGTAGTGGGTGTGGCGTCGGGGCCCTCGGGAGAGCGCTGTCGCCGTGTCCTCGGCCAAGCCGCGCACCACCAGCCGGAAGCAGTTGCCATCCAGCTCTCCGGTGCGCAGAGCGGCCTTGCCGGTGCCCTGCGACGTCACGTGCCAGGTGCGGATCGCTTCCCCGGTGGCCTCCCCACTCAGGTCACCGCCGGACCGACCGCAGATGTTGGCGCGTACGAGGTCGTCGGGGGACAGGGCCGCGCGCACCGAGAGGAACTGCTCGGTGATGCCGTCCTCGTCCTTCAGCCCGGCCGCCGCGACGTCCGTGACCGCCACTCCGAATGTCTCGGCCAGGGCGCCGAGTGCCTCGTGCGTGGTCAGGCCACGCTTGCGCAGCAAAAGGTAGGTGTACGGAGATTCTCCCGGAGGTGCCTTTTCGAGCCCGAGGGCCTCGGTCACCCGGAAGTCCTCCGGCAGGACTTTGAGCAGGGGCAGGTGCGTCAAGGTCACTCCCGACTCCGGGCAGCCGTCGGCGGGCCGGACAGCGGACGGGCCGCGCGACGGAGGCCGCACGACGATGGCAGACCGTACGGCCGGGTGAACCGCACAGCAGCGGGGGTTGCGGCCGCACAGTCCTTGGACCGTGCGGCCGGCCCGGCCGCTCCTCGTGCGCCAGCCGTCGCGAGGTGCGGCGGTCGCGCCCTGCTCGCACGGGGAGGCACGTACCGGTGATCGCCGCCCGCTGCCTTCGGCATTCCCGTACCCGAAGAAGCCCCGACCGGTCGGTGCGCGGACCGGTGCGGCTCCTCCCTCACGTACGACCGACACGACGACCACTGGAGCGGATCACATGGAAATCATGAGGATTAGGTGATGACTCAATGGCGTCGGGCCGTGACGGCGGTTGTGCCTCGGCAAGTTCTACAGGCCGCGGCCCGTCCGGATAAGGGCTGTTCCGCGCACCGGAACACTTGCCGCCGCGTCTTGCCGCACCGTCGCGGCGCTGCCTAACGTGACTGGCTGTCAGGTGGGCGGGGGCCGTACAGCACCGCTCCCGTCGCTCTGTCGCTCGTCGCCGAGCCGCCACCGGGAGGCCCCAGACCGTGCTGGACCACCACATCGCACCGGCCGTCTTCCCGGCACGGCTCCTCCTCGAAAAGCGCTTCCAGGCGTTCCTGACGGAACGCGGTCTGGCCGCCGACGACGTACTGGGTGAGACCGATCAGGGGCTCGGGCGTCCGGCGCTCGCGGTGGCCGGTGGATCGGTGCTGGCAGGGTTCGGCAACCGGCGCAGCGACCTGGACCTGCTGGTGCTCGTCGAGCACGGACGGCTCACCCGGTTCCCGATCCAGTCGCACGAGCACGGCACACTGATCGACGTCAACGTCCGCGAGGCCGGTGCGGTGCGGGAGCGCACCGCCCAACTGCGCGACAGCGACTGGCCCCGCTACGACACGGTCACCCAAGAGGCCTGGAACCACCGGCGCCGCACCCTCAAGACCGCGAGCAGGCTGGCCCTCGGGCTCAGGCTGATCGCCAGCGAGCCGTGGGAGACCTGGCATGCCGGCCTGCGTGAACCCTGGCTGGCGCGGGCGGTGGAACAGTGGTGGACGGTCGAGGCGCACCGGCTGTCCCGCGCCGCCCGCCTGCTCGCCGACGTACGGCCCATGGCGGCCGCGGTGCGCGGCAGGGACGCCGTCGTGGCCGCACTCAACGCCCGTGCCGCCTCGGCCGGGCAGATCTACTTCACCGAGAAATGGGTCGGCGAGAAGCTGAAGGCCGTCGGGGACGAAGACGCACTGCTGCTGCTCCGCGAGGTCCTGGCGGTCCCGGTCGACCCACGGGCCCGGGTCGAGCGCTGCGGCGCTCTCGTCCAGGAACTCGCCGTATCGAGAAGGCCTCTGCACAGTGTGCTGCGATGGGCGACCGGTATCGGCACATCAGAGCTGGACAACCGTACGGTGGTCGACCGTTGGCAGCTGCGCGCGCTCGAAGTGCCGCGCACCGGCCTGCCGCCCGCCGGCAGCGACGAGGTCCTCTGGTCGGGGCCGCCGGGCACCGACCCGCCCGACGACATCCTGCTGCTTTTCGGGCACGACATGCTGTGGCTCGGTCTGGCCGAGCCGGAGCCGGAGCGGCAGCCGGTGCCGCAGTCGCAGGAGGAGGTTCCCGGCCGATGAACACCCGCCCAGAGCCCGAAGCTTCCGAGACAACCCCCGCAGCCCTGCCCGATCTGCGCCGGCTCACCGTCTTCCGCGCGCACGGCGCGGTCCGCCTGTTGCTCAAGTGCCGGGCCGCACTGGAGGACGTCGAGGGCGCCGTGTCCGAGCCGCAGCCCGAGGTCGCCGTCCTCATGGCATACGAACTGGTGCAACTCTCCTTGTCCGTAAGGGGGCTGCGCACCCACGGGGAGCTCTCCTTCACCGGCGAGCAGGCGAGCTTCGACCCATTCGCCGGAGTGCCCGCGCAGGAGGTCCACGACGGTCTGCGGCTTGCCGCGGAAGGCCTTGAGGCCATCGCCGAGGACCGTGGCGAGGACTGGCTGGACCGGCTGCGGGCCCACCTCGACGCCACCGAGCGGCAGCTCGGCTACACACAGAAACTGCCCAACGTCCGCGACGGAAGCGGCCTGATGAAGGGCTTCAAACTGGCCCGCACCTGGACCCCGCAACTGGAACGGCTCGGACTGCCGGACGTCATGCCGGAGAACTGGACCCGCCGTGCGGACTGATCCGGGCACGCTCGCGCGCCACGGCGACTGCCTCCCCCTGACGCTGCGGGGCCTCACCAAGCGGTACGGCACCGTCACCGCCCTGCGCGACGTCGACCTGGACATCGCCCCGGGCGAGATCGTGGGCCTCCTCGGCCACAACGGGGCGGGCAAGACCACCCTGATGTCCCTCGTCGCCGGACTGCTGCGCCCGGACGCCGGACAGGTCGAGGTGTTCGGCCGGAACTCGGTGGACCAACCGCACGAAGCCCGGCAACTGCTCGGGCTGGCCCCCCAGGAGCTCGGCATCTACCCTCCCTTGACGGTGCGTCAGAACATGTTGTTCTTCGCCGAACTCGCCGGGCTGCGCGGCCGGGCCGCCGGACGGCGCATCGAGGAGGTCGCCGCACCTCTCGGCCTGACCACACTGCTCGGCCGCCGGGCGGCCCAGCTGTCCGGCGGCGAACAGCGGCGCGTGCACACCGCGATGGCCCTGGTCCACCGCCCCCCGCTGCTCCTCCTGGACGAACCGACGGCAGGTGTGGACGTGCAGACCCGTGAACAGCTCCTCGACATGGTCCGCACCATGGCCGCCGAGGGGACCGCGATCTGCTACTCCACGCACTACCTGCCCGAGGTGGAGACACTGGACGGCTCCGTCGCCGTGCTCAGCGGCGGACGCATGGTCGCCCGCGGCACCCTCAAGGAACTGGTCCGCCAGTACGGCGACAGCGGGATCGAACTCACCTTCTCCGGCGGGCCGCCCGAACCCGTCCTTCCCTGGCCCGCGGTGCGCGACGGCCGCATCCTGCGCGTGACCGTCGAACAGCCCCATCTGGCGGTGCCCCGGCTGATGGAGGCGCTGGGTGATGCCACCGGGGAACTCGTCAACCTCAGGATCATCCAGCCGAGTCTGGACAGCGTGTTCCTGCGGGTCACCGGACGCCGGTACGAAGCGGTGGCCCAGGAGGTTCCCCATGACTGATCCCACGACCGGACCCGCGTCCGAGCCGATGGGCGGACCCGCGTCCGGGTCCATGACCGCCCCTGCGGGCGATGCCCCGCGAAGGGAGACCCCCGTCGTTCGAGGCGGCGGATCCATGGGCCGGATCGCCTCCCTGATCCGACACGACATTCGCCTCCAACTCCGCGACCCCGCACCCCTGGTGGTGCGTACGGTGATGCCGCTGCTTCTCATGGGGTTCATGCAGCCGTTGTTCCGTACGGCCCTGCGGGCGGACCAGGTCGAGGGCGCCACCGGCGCCGAACAGGCCGTACCCGGCATGGCCGTCATGTTCACCTTCTTCCTGGTGAACCTCGTCGGCTTCGGGGTCTTCAGGGAACACGGTTGGAGGACCTGGGACCGGCTCAGGGCGGGCCTGGCCAGGCCCGGCGAGGTCGTCGCCGGGCGGATCGTCGTCCCCCTGTCCGTCGCCATGCTGCAACTCACCGTCGTGTTCCTGGTCGGCGGACTGCTGTACGACCTGCGGGTCACCGGCGCCTGGCCCGCCCTGGTGGCCGTCGGGGCGGCCCTCGCCCTGTGCGTGGTCATGTTCGGCATGGCGCTCGTCTCGGTGTGCCGTACGGTCTCCCAGCTCGCCGTGTTCGCCAACCTCATGGCGCTTGTGTTCGCGGGACTAGGCGGCGCCCTGACCCCGCTGTCCGCACTGCCGGACTGGGCCAGGCCACTGGCTCCCGGAGTGCCCAGCTACTGGGCGATGCGCGGCTTCAACTCCGTGGTCCTGGACGGCGGCGGAGCGGCGGCCGTGGTGCTGCCGGTGTCGGTGCTGCTCGGCTTCTCCCTGGTGTTCGCCGCGGTGACCCTGCACTTCTTCCGCTTCGAACACCGAAAGGTCTCGTGGTCATGACGACGAGGGAGCGGAGCACGGCGGAGACCGGGCCGGGAGGGGGCACGCTGGTCGTCTTCGACTGCTTCGGCACGGTGGTCACCGAATTGCGCCCCATGCCGGAACCGGGCGACTTCACCCGCGGAATCGCCCAAGTCCTGTCACTGGACAGCCGGTTGGCAGCAGAGATCGTCGAGGAGGTGTTCACCACCCTGTATACGGCGCTGGTCGACAAGTCGGCGCTCCAGCCGGGGACCCGTGACCTGCTCGTCGCCGCACTGCGGACGCGCGGTGTGCTGCGTACGGGCGAGGACGTCGACCGGGCGCTGTGGCGGGCGCTCGGCTGCGAGGACGACGACCGCTACGCGCTGTGCGAACCGATTGTCGAAGCCATGCGGCGCGCGGCCGACGCGGGTCACGCCGTACGCCTGATGTCGAACTGCTACCTTCCGGGAAACCTGATGCGCCGCCTGCTGACCGGGCTCAAGGTCCCCGAGGTCTACGACAGTGCCCTGTTCACCGCGGACGGCGGACCGAAGAAGCCCGACCCGCGGGCCTTCGAGCAGATCGCGGCGGGCCCCTTCCGGCGCCGCGTCATGGTCGGCGACTCAGAGGCCAACGACATGATCCCGGCCCGCCGGCTCGGCTGGGAAACCGTCCAGGTCCGCCCGCACCAGCCCGAGTCGGCCCTCGCCGAACTCCGCTCCCTGCTCATGCTCTGACTCCTGGGACCCCGCCACCGTCAAGAGCTCCGACCGCCGGATTTCCGTTCCGCACAGAGGAACATCCACTGACCGGCGGCCGGCCCCTCACTAGCGTGTACGCATCGCCGACCCCACTGCACCTCTGAGCCATCGCGCCGAAGGAGTCCCCTGTGAAGGTCCTGGTCATCTGGCCTCCGCACGTCCCCAGTTACTTCAACGCGGGACATCACACCCCGCTCTACATGACGGCCGGCCACCTGCGCCGACTGCCTTCGGTGGACCGGGTCGACGTGAAGGACGCCGGGGTGTTCAACACGCACTGGAAGGCGATCGGCGAGCTCCTCCACCAGGGCCGGTACGACATCATCGCGATGATGAACGACTTCGACGCCATCGACGGCTTCGAACGGTTCACGGCCTACGCCCGCGAGCTGTCGCCCCACAGCAAACTCCTCACCTTCGGCCGCCTGAGCAGCATGAACCCCGGCTTCTTCCAGCGTTACGGGCTTGACGCCGTGGTCCAGTCCGGCGACTACGAGACGGGCGTCGCCCACTACGTCAGCGCACTCGCCGCGGGCACCCCCCACGCGCCGCTGCCCGGAGTCGCCGTACGCGACGGCGACCAGTGGAAACCTCCGGCACGCGACGGTGACAGCCTCACCCCCGAGCAGTGGACGCTGCCGGACGTCGAAGAGATCCCGTACGAGCACTACGACCGGCTCTACGCACGGGACGAGGACAAGTTCTGCGGCATCCCCTTCCGCCGCGAACTGGTGGTTCCCACTGCCCGCGGCTGCCCCGTCGGCTGTGAGTTCTGCGAAGTGCACGAGATCTTCGGACTCCGCGAACGCCGGCTGAGCGTCGACGCCACCGTCGCCTACATAGCGGAGAGCCTGCGGGCGCTGCCCTTCGAGTACGTGTCGTTCTACGCGCCCACCTTCACCCTCGACAAACAGTGGGTGCGCGAGCTGTGTGCCCGATTCCTGGCCGGACCCGTGTCACCGCGGTGGAAGTGCGCCACCACCGTCCACCACCTCGACGCCGACCTCGTGGACCTGATGGGCCGGGCAGGCTGTGTGCGCGTCTCCGTGGGTCTGGAGACCCTCGAACCCGACGGCCACGGCTCACTGCCCCGGGCCAAACGCATCGAGGAGGGCCGCTTCGAGGCGCTCGCCGAGCAGTGCACCCGCGCCGGCATCGAACTCAACGCCTTCGTCATCATCGGTCTTCCCGGCACCGGAGCCGAGGGTGCCAGGCGCACCCGCGAACTGGTGGAGAAGGTCGGTGCCCGCTTCCGGCCCACGATGTACACGCGGCTGCACGACATGACGCCGGCCATGCAGCCGCTGGAGATCAGCCGGTACAACAGGCAACTGATCGCAGACCCCCACCACGCACCCGACGACGGCCTCTACGAGTTCCTGTTCGGCCACGAGGGCCGTGTGACATCCGTGTACGAACGCATACCGGCGGCCGCCGACCGGAGCGACGGATGAGGGTGCCCCGGGCCGCACCGCACCCGTCCGCACCGCCCGCCGCCGCCGTACCCTTCCCGACCCGCGACGCCGTCTGGAACCTGCCCTGGCAGCCCAGACGGCAGCGGCCCGGCGTGCTGAACCTGAAGAGCTGCGAACTGCGCCACCCGGCGGCGGCCGCACTCCTGGCCGCGGCGGCGCGCGAGCTCACCACGGCGGACCTGATGCACTACCCGTACCAACAGTCCCTGCTGCGCGCACTCGGTGACTTCCACGGCCACCCCCCTTCCGGCATCCTGCTCACCGCGGGCTCGGACTGTGCCGTCGGCCTCGTCGTAGACGCCCTGGCGTCCGGCGGGGCGGGCCTGATCCTGCACGAGCCCGCGTTCGAGAGCTGGCGCTACTACGCCGCACTGCGCTCCGTACCCGTCGTCGGCTGTGCCGCTCTCACCACGGGTTCGGCCCGCCTGGACCTGACCGCACTGCACGCCACGATGGCCGCCCGTGCCCCGTCGGTGGTCGTGCTCTCCAACCCGGCGAGCCCGTCGGGCCTGGCCCTGACGCTCCAGGAGGTCGCGGAGACGGCCGAACTCGCCGGGCACGCGGGCCATCTGCTGGTCGTCGACGAATGCTACGGCGCGTTCACCGGCCTCACCCACATCCCGCTCGTCGCCGCGTCCGCGCACCTCCTGGTCCTCCGCTCGTACTCCAAGACCTTCGGCCTGGCCGGGGCGCGCGTCGCCTCGGTCTTCGGCTCGCCCGGGCTGACCTCCTACCTCGCCAGGTTCCGGCCGGACAGCACCGTCTCGGCGACCGCTCTGGCCCTCCTGCACGTGGTGCTCGGGGAACGGGACCGGTTCGCCGAGGTGTGGCGCGACGTGCGGGCCGTCCGCACCGCATTCGTCGCCGAGGTCCTCGCCGGACACCCCGGGTGGAGCGCGCTCGACCCGGGCGGCAACTTCGTGACGTTCCGCACCGGCGACCGGGCCCTGCCCGCGCGGATGACGCGCCACCTGGACGAGCACGACATCCGCATCCGGCCCCTCGACGACCTGCCCGGTCTGGAGACCTGCCTGCGGGTCTCCCTGGCCGACACGCCGACGATGCGGAAGGTGGCCGCGCTGATGAACGACCCGTTGGAGTCGCGATGACGCCGCGGCCCGTCCGCAGGATCGTGGTGCTCGGCAGTCCGGGCAGCGGCAAGTCGACCTACTGCCACGCCCTCGCCGCCGACACCGGCCTGCCCCTGATCCACCTCGACGACGCGTACTGGAGAGCGGGCTGGCGCAGGCCCACGGACCAGGAGTGGGAGCAGACCCTGCAACGGCTCGTCGCGGCTCCCCGCTGGATCATGGACGGCAACTTCGTCGGCACCGTGGCCCAGCGCGTCACGCACGCCGACCTGGTGATCCTGCTCGACCGGCACCCTTGGCTGTGCGCGGGCTCCCTGGTACGCCGGTCCGTGCGGCTGCGCGGGGACATCCGGCGGGGCCGCCCGACCCGGGACTACCTGCCCGCCGCGCTCACCCCGGACGACCCGCCGGTGCGCAGCCTGACCGCCCTCGTCCGCAAGGCAGTGGGCTTCCGCGCCCGGGAGCTGCGTGCGATGCGCCCGGCACTCGAAACCTGCGGTGTGCCGGTGGTGCGCTGCGGCACCCGCCGGGCCGCGGCGCGGCTGCGCCGCCAACTGCCACCGCCGGTTGACCCGTCGCCCTACGGACCCCACACCACGCCCGAGAGCGTGTGCGGCTGCGGGGAACGCCCCGGCAGTACCGGCCGGCCCACGCACCCCATTCGTCCGGCCAGGGAAGGGAGCAGCTGAGCATGAGCAACAGCCGTACACGGAAGGAGGGTGCGGACCACGAAGCGGAACGGTCCGGTCTCGCGCCCCCCTCGCAGGCACCCCACATGGCGCTGCTCGGCGCCGGCTGGCACACCCGGTGGACGCTAGACGAGAGCATCCGGGACGAGAACCTGACCGGTCCCGACCGCATCCGGCAGGTCGCCGCCAGCGGGTTCGCCGCTCTGGCGATCCCCCGGGAGTTCGGCGGTGGCGGCGCGACCCTGCTCGAAGTGGCCTCGGCTCAGCGGACGTTGGGTGTCGTGGCCCCGTCCGCCGCCATCGCGTTGAACATGCACTCCTTCACCGTCGGCCTGATGGCCGACTACTGGCAGCGGCACCGGGACACCAGCTGGATGCTGCTCGAAGGCATCGCGGGAACGCACGCACTCGTCGCCTCGGCCTTCGCGGAGCCGGGCGGCAGCCCCAACTTCATGAGCAGCCGGTCATCGGCCGTCGAGTCCGGCAAGGACTACCGGGTCTCCGGCGTCAAGTACCCCTGCTCACTGGCCTCCACCGCCACTCTGGTGTGCCTGACCGCGCGCGTCGAGGCGACGGACGAGACGATCCTCGCCCTCATCCCCGCCGCCTCACCGGGCCTCTCCGTCCAAGGCGACTGGCCGTCCCTCGGCATGACAGGCTCGGACACCGCCAAAATCGTCCTGGACGACGTGGAGGTGGACGACCGGCTGGTCTTCCACCGTGGCCCGGCCGACGTCGTCGACGACACGGTGATCTCCGGAATGGTGTGGTTCACGGTACTGCTGACCGCGACCTACCACGGGGTGCTGAGCGCCCTGCTGGATGTGGCGTACCGACAGGTGACCGCTTCGGGCCGGTACGGCCAACGGGTTCCGCTCCTGGGCCGGGCGACCCGGGAGGCGCTGACCCTGGGAGGCGCCTGCCGCCAGCTCGCTCGTGACTTCGGGGACGGCGCGCTCACCGGCCGGGCGGCACTCGCCACGGCGATCGCGCTGCGGGCCACACTCAGCGACGTACGGGACCGTGTGCTGTCGGCGATCACTCCCGTCGTCGGAAGCCACCTCTACACGCTCGGCCAGCCGACCGCGCTGTTGCAGATCGACTCTCTGGCGGCGCACCACCACCCGCCGAGCCTGCTCGTCTGCGACCAGATCGTCGGCGACCACTGCACCGGGCGGGACATCACCTTCGACCCGGCCGACTGAACCGGCGTGCCCCCCCACACGCACCACGTCATGGGTCGTACGTCATTCGTCAGGGGAACCGTCGCGCGACGAGCGCGCGCAGAGAGAGGTCGGCACATGCCCCACGTGGAAGTGAACCTGCGGATCGCGGCACCCGTCGAGGCGACGTGGCAGGCGGTCACGCGGCTGGAGGACTACGCCGCGTACATGGAGAACGTCGAGTCGGTGACCGTGCGGGGCCAGTCGCAGGGCAGACGTCTCAGTGAATGGTCCGTGCTCCTCAAGGGCTCCGTGCTGGAGTGGGTCGAGGAGGACGAACTCGATGAAGACCTGCGCACCATGACCTTCGACCAGGTCTCGGGCGACCTGGACGAGTTCACCGGCTACTGGCGGGTGGACCCCCAGGGCGAGGGCGCGTCCCTGGTGACGTTCTGCGTGGACTTCGAGATCGGCATCCCGCTGCTGGCGGACATGCTCAACCCGGTCGCCACCAAGGCGCTGCGGGAGAACTCCGAGCAGATGCTCCGGGCGATCGAGAGGCGGCTCGTCGCCTCGTGAACCCCCTCACCGCTCGCACGCGCGTGCTCGTCACGGGAGACACCGGCGCGGTCGGCGGCGCGGTCCTGCGCCGTCTGACCGCCGCCGGCTACGACACGTACGGGGTCAGCAGCCGGGGCGGCCCTTCCGCCGGCCGCCTCGCCTGGCGGATCGGCTCCGAAGAGCCGCCCGAGGAACTGCGCGGCCCCTGGCACACCGTGGTCCACTGCGCCGCCGACACCCGCTGGAACCTCTCGCCGGAGGACTCCGAACGGGCCAACGTCGACCCGCTGCGCGCCCTGTTGAAATGGATGGGCGCCGGAACCCGCCTCATCCACCTGTCGTCATCCTGGGCGACCGGACTGACGGGCAGCGTCGCACCCACGTCGACCGAGGCGTACCGCAACACCTACGAGTGGTCCAAGGCCGCGGCGGAACGGTTGATCGTCGCCGAGCGTGCGTCGGCCGACATCGTGCGCTTCCCCGTCGTGATGGGCGCACGCGAGGACGGCTTCCTCGACCGGTACAGCGGCTTCTTCTGGCTGCCGTCCTCCCTGTGCACGGGGGCCGTTCCCGCCTGGGTGGCCGACAAGACCGCCTACCTGGACATCGTCAGCACCGACGACATCGCCGAACACGTACGGGAACTCGTCGCCGGGGACGCTCCCACCGACGTCAGGCTGTCCGTCCTGGGCAGGGGTGAGCGGGCGCCGTCCGTGGGTGAAGCCCTCGACACCCTGCTGTCCGCCCTCAACGACTGGCGTACGGAGTGCGGTGTGCCGCTCCTGGCACCCCTGCCGTATCTGACGAGCAGCCAATGGAACCGTTTCTACCTGCCGTTCGCCCAGGAGCACTTGGACCGCGCCCAACTGCTGAGGGTGACCGCGTTCCAGGCCTATCAGGGGTACTTGACGCTCACCGAGCCCTTCGAGGTGACGCACCCGGTGGACCCCGTCACGACGACGCTGTACCGCTCGATCCGGCGCTGGGCGGAAAACCACGCGGTGACGGCCCGCCGAGAGCCGAGGCCCTGGAGGCCGTAGACATGGTCACCGTCCGAAACGTCGCCCCGATTCCTCGGCCGGCTGAGTATGGCACCGAGCGTGAGGACGCATGTCGCGAGCTGCTTACACCTGTCTCATGCCAGGACGCCCTCAACGACCTGGCCGCGGAGGGAAGATCACCGCAAACGGTCCGCCACCACGTGACCACTCTCAACAGCCTCACGGCAGTGGCCCCCGCGCTCAGCCTGTCCTGGCCGGCCGAGGAGCCATGACCCGGTCAGAGCGCCCGCCAGGTCGTCGAGTTCAGCGGCAAGACAAAACTCAGCACTCCCGTCGTTCCGCCGGCCACCTGTGCCGTCTGCCTTGAAACGAGATCATCCCCGAGGGACACACCGGCCCACTTGACGAACGCTGCCGCCCCGATCGATGCCCCAACAGCATGATCGGTCCCGAGCACCTCCCGATCTATGAGTCGCACAAGCGCAAGCAACTGGAGCTCACCAACAGCCCCTCCACACCCGCCTGCCGTCGCGACCTCGCCGAACGAGAACTCGACATCGCCGGCAACGTCCTCAAGATGGCTGGTGATCCCCGGTGAGCCGACCCACCGATGCTCCAGAAAACACGGTCAGCCCCAAGACCGCCGCGACCCTGCGAGCCGCGATGACCCGCCTCTTCGAGGGACGGCCGCGGCGGACCGATGGTCGCCTGGTCAAGGGCTGGCGCCTGCTACTTGCCCTCTTCCACGACGGAAAGCCGGTCGGTCAGCAGAATCTCTCCGCCCGCGACTTCCGCATCACACGTGAGGCCCGCACCCGCTTCTGGCTCGGCCGCTGCTACCAGGGCCGCAGATACGGCACCCAGATGCGCACCGCCGCGCTCCACCGCGCCTTCCACGTGCTCGGCGCCGAGCACGTGACCTCCTCCGCCTTCACCGACAATGCGGCCTCCCGCCGGGTCTCCGAGAAGCTCGGTTGCACCGCCAACGGGGTCCGCCGTCTCACCGTCGACGGCCGCCTCGTCGAAGCTCACGACGCCGCGATCACCGCGCACGACTGGACGCACCAAGAGCGGCAGCACACCCAGGTCGACGGGATCGACGCATGCCTCCATATGTTCGGCGTGCCCTCATCAGGGGCCCTCCCGTGGACGTCATCCCGCACGTCTGACACCGGCCGCCTCTCTCGACTGTGAGCTGACGGACTGCGCAGGCTTGCCGTCGCGCGGGGTGGTCTCGGCTGTCCAGCCGTTGCCGGTGACCAGGGCTGGCGTGGACTCGTTGGGCAGAGCCGGTCGGCCGTTTTGCTGCGGATCTGTCGAGGGGTACGGGTATGGAGGACAGTCAGATGGGAACAGCGCAGGTCGGTCGTCCAGAGGGAGGGGAAGCCGGTGGGAGGGCGGTGGCCGAGTGGCTGGCCATGAGTGGGCAGGCACTGCCGGCGTTGCGGACGTGGGCGGAGCACGAGCCGGATTCGCCGTTGGCGAAGGCGTTGTGGGCATACGCGGACAGGGAGGCTCTGGAGCATCAGGAGGTACGTGCACATCTGCACGCTGCGCACGTTGCGGCTGGGCAGGCCGGTGACGCGCGCCTGACGTCGCTGATCTACGGGCTGTGGTTGTCGGCCCACAACCAGCACCGGGCCACGGCCGACCACGCGGTGTTGCATCTGGCCCGGTTCCCCGGGGACGTGCTGGCCGGCCCGATGCTCTCCGCGTTCTCCCACGTGGACGGCATCTACCGTGAGCACGGCCGAGACCTGACCCTGGCCCAGTACCAGTGGGCGGGCAAGGAGTCATGGCCATGGGCGTCCTGGGCGGCCGGCGCTCTGGCCGAGCAGGGCGCCGCCGACGAAGCCTGGCAACTTGCCCAGCACGCCCTGAACTTGCAGCCCCGCTCTGGGGCGGCGGTACACGCCCGAGCCCACGCCGAGCACGAACAGGGCACCGGGCCCGCCTGCACGGCCTTCGTCGACTCCTGGCTGGCTACCAATCCGAACGCACTGCAACGCCGGCACCTGCAGTGGCACGCCGCCCTGCAGGACTTGGCCGCCGGAAACCTGGACGCAGCGCGGCACCGCACTGACGTCGGCATGCGCGCGGCTACCAACTGGCGCCTGCTCCTGGCCGGCCAGGACCCGGCCCGTACCAGCGACCTGGAGCACATCCACCACCTGCTGGCCGAACCCGGCGGCTGGGCGGAAATCTTTCACACCTTCCAACTCGCTCTCGCCCTGGCCGTCGCTGCCGACACCGACGCCCTGAACGCACTTGCCCAGCGCGCCGAGGCTGACCCACGTGAGGACTACGCTGAGGTTCTGGCCCCCGTTGCCCGCGCCTTGGCCCACATGAGCGCCGGGCAACCGGGCCAGGCTGTCGACCTGCTTGCTCGACTTGGCAAGCAGGCCGAGCGCATCGGAGGCGTCCGAGTGGAACGCGAGGTCATCCAGGACACCCACGCCCGCGCCCTCCTGGAAGCCGGCCAGCCGAAGCAGGCAGCGGAGCTCCTGCACCACCGCATCGCCCACCGCCACCACCACACCTACGAGACCCTCCTCCTCACCCCGGCCTCGACGGGAAACCCGCACCGCCCCCGACAACCGGCGTGCGAGGAGAGGGGGCCGCGTTCCGGCTTGGGAGCCCTGGGGGGAGTGGTGTAGGCAATGGCTTTACGGCCACCGCCCATCCGTCTGGAGCCTTCAGAGCCGGCCCGCGTCCGGCGTTGGCGAAGACCTGGTGCTGGCGCCAGCACAGACCCTCGGCCAGATCGCCGCGCGTGCCAGAGTGTCGAGGTCCGGCTGATTGAGCAGTCCATGCAGGAGTGGGACCGCGTCAGTCAGGGCGCGGTGCCCGAGGGGTGAGTCGGAG
This sequence comes from Streptomyces sp. NPDC031466, assembly GCF_055581265.1. Taxonomy (NCBI): domain Bacteria; kingdom Bacillati; phylum Actinomycetota; class Actinomycetes; order Kitasatosporales; family Streptomycetaceae; genus Streptomyces; species Streptomyces sp. NPDC031466. The sequence goes on along the minus strand of NZ_JBVIJT010000004.1, from coordinate 565,677 downwards.
TTTTGGTCCGAGGCTGGTCCGGAAGAGCTGGGCAGAAGCGGGATAGCGGTGGGAGGAACTGGGAGTTAAGACGTAAACCGGGCCATGCTCGGAGCGGGCCGAGCGGAAGGCGCCTGACCGGCAAAAGCGCTGGTCAGGCGACTTTTTTCGCGCCTCTAGAAGAAGCCGAGCTTCTTCGGTGAGTACGACACCAGGAGGTTCTTCGTCTGCTGGTGGTACAGCAGCTTTACCCCGACTGACCAGGGAAAACGGTGCTTTGTAAGCCTTTCGCGCGGGGGCTGGTCCGGGAATGGTCCGGATCTTGGTGACCACCGCATCGGCGGCAGGGGCCAGGTGCATGGTGGGAAGTCGTGGGAGCGATCGGGAGCAGGTAGGGCAGTCCCATGGGTCGTCCGTGCTGTGGGCTACGGCCGGTGGTCGTCGCAGAGCCATCCGACGGGATAGAAGCGAGCGGGTGCCCCGCATGGTTGTACTCCAGCCCTGCACATGCCCCGGTAAGCGATCGGCGGCGCCCCCGGCACCGTATGCCTTGGGCTCGGGGCGGATGCTGGTGAGCGGGGTGTCGGGATGCAGGGGAGCGGCACGGTGTCGTGGTCGGCCCGCAGGGAGTAGTGGCATGAACACGATGACCAGCGTCGACAACACCTCTTCGGGCTCGACCCGCACCGAAACCGGCCGTGACCATGCCCTTCGGCTGCGCGGAGTGACCTGGCTCGTGTGGCGCCAGCACCGCGCCACTCACTGGACGCTCCTGATCGCCGGAGCGGTCATGACCGCGGCCTTCATCGGCGTTCACCTGGTGGTGGTCTCCCATCAAGGCCTCGACGTTCACCCTGCACTGGTCCGAAGGTGAGAGCTTCGACAAGCGGGCCTGGCCTCGTGGCGTTCACTCTGTTCACTCTCATCGGTGGCGCGGCGATCGGCATGATGCTTCGCCGGACATTGCTGTCCATGGTCGTCACCCTGGGCTTCGCCATCGCTGTACAAGTGGTCTGGGCACGCTTCCGGTTGTCCCTGGGGAGCGTTCTCACGGCCCCAGCCACGATGGGGCCGACGGCGCCCGCCCGCGCGTACCCGACAGCGCCTACATTGCAGACTCGTCCTACCTCACAGCGTCCGGCGACCCCTTGGCTGGGGCAGCTGCAGTGAGGCGACGGAGAAGGCAACCGAGGCTTGTCTGACGAAGGAGGGCGTCATTGGGTGGTCCACGGACTGCATCCCGATGTCCCAGTTCTCCTCCATGCAGTGGCTCGGTGCCTCGATCCTCCTGCCCCTGACAGCCGCCATCGCGGCATGCGTCATCCTCCGGGGCCGTAGGCGCCTCGTCTGAGCGTCCGGACTCGGCACCCCCGCGCGCGGCAGTTGGCCACGGGGCTCGACGCCCCAGGGTGGTTCGAGTGGACGCTCTCCGTGGCCCGGCCCGGTGGGCGGCGGGGTGCCGCCCACCGGGCAGTGCTGGTTCATCGGGTGGTGTAGCCACCGTTGAGGAAGATGGTCTGGCCGTTGGCCCACCAGCCGTCGGTGAGCAGATGCGTCACCCAGGGCACGATGTCCTCGATCTTGGTGAGGTCACCGTTCATCGCGGACGACTTGTGGTAGGCGATGGAGTCGTCGTCCTCGGCGGGATAGAAGAATGAGGTGTCCATCGGTCCCGGGGCGAGGTTGTTGACCGCGATGTTGCGGCCGAACAGTTCCTTCGACAGGGCGCGGGTGAAGTGCTCGACCGGGGCTTTGCTGCCCGCGTAGGTGGAGTACAGGCCGGTGTATGCGGCCAGCAGCGAGGTGACAATGGTGATGATCTTCCCGCCGTCCTCGATGCGGCGGGCGGCCTCGCGCATCACGAAGAACGCGGCCTTGGAGTTGACCGCGAACATACGGTCGTACTCCTCCTCCGTGATTTCGGTGAGCGGCTTCTTCAGCACCATGCCGGCGGTGTTGATGCTGTAGTCGAGCTTCCCGAACCGGTTCACGACGTCGTCGAAGACCCGCTCCACCTCGGAGACCTGGGTCAGGTCGCCCTGGATCGCGAACGCCTCGCCCTCGCCGGCGTTGATCTCCTCCACGACCGCCTCGGCCTTGGCCCGGGAGGAGTCGCTGTTGTAGTGCACCGCGACCCGGGCGCCCTGCGCTCCGAGGGTGGTACTGATCAGCCCGCCGAGGTTACGGGACGCGCCGCCGACGAAGGCGACCTTGCCGTTGAGTGTCTTGTCCGGGGTGGTGACCATGACTGCCTCCTGCGATGTGCTCGGGTGGGACGGCATGGCCCCGGCGGACACCGCGGGCCAAGCCATACTCACCAGACTCACCGCAGAAGCGCATGTGGATCTTGAACGATCCGATCAGAGGTGGAACAAACCGCTCATGACTTCCCGCCGGCCGTCAGCGTCCGCCGCTGCCGTCCCGCAGCAGCCGTGGAGTGGCACCGACATAGCGTCGCATCATCCGCGTCAGATGGCTCTGGTCCGCGAATCCTGCCTCCGTCGCGATCTCCGCAATCGGTCTGCGGGTACGGGTGAGCTCCCCTCGTGCGTACTCCAGACGCTGCTGCATCACGTACTGGTGCGGGGATTCGCCGGTCGATGCTTTGAAGACTCGGGTGAAGTGGGATTCGCTGACCTGGGCCACGGTGGCCAGTTCCGCCAGCGTGACCCGCTGCGAGAGGTTCGCGTGGATGTAGTCCATGACTTCGGCCAACCGGCGCGGCGGCAGCCCGCCCGCTCGGCCAGGCAGCGTCCGGCCTTCGGCGGCCACCCGCAGTATCATCGCGGCGGCCGCCTGGACCAGTGACTGCGCGTACAGGGAGTCCGCGGGGCCGGGGCCGGAGTACTCCGACACCAGACGCTCCAACAGCATCTTCAGCAGCGGATCGGTGAAGTGGAACCGCGGAACCAGCTCTACCTGGCCGGCGGCGCCGCTCTCGGCCGTCAGCTGCTCCAGCCATGCCGGATCAATCCCCAGAAGTAGCAGCTCCACGTCGTCCTGCCAGCGAGGCCGCGACGCCCATCCGGCGGGATTGACCAGCGCCTCCCCGGCATGAAACCGCTCCTGGCGCGGTGTCCCGTCCGCTGACCAGCGCAGACTGGCCGACCGCCCCGTGTGCACCACCAGCACATGCACCGGAGGGCCCACGGACAGCGGGGCGACGTCCGATCTGCCCGCGGCGCGCTCGATCGACCGCTCGGCCACTGCATGGCCGAGATCGGACCCGCTGCCGTCCAGACACCGCAGATGAGGCTTGATGCGTGAAACACCCACCACACCAGTATTCACCCTCATCACAACACCCGCCTGCTACCTCCCGGGAGCGCCACGCCTGGAACGCGCGCGGCCCCGGCCCCGACTGGGTGTACGGCCCGGTCGGGTGGGTCGGGCCGGCTGTCTGCGCGTGGGGCGCAACGACGGCCGAGCGGGTTCGCATCACATCCGCTCCGGGCGGCCCGGCACATGCGTGCCGTCCAGGGCCAGGTAAGCGACCTCGTACCCCTACGATCGCCGGCGACGCATAGGAACTACCCCGGCTTGCTGCCGCGTGAACTCGGTGGCCTGAACGCTGGGGGCCTGAGGGCAGGGACCGACACTGGCCGATTCACCATCGGGCACTGCGCCGCAGCGGATCGGGGCAACGGCGATGGGGCTCACCTGCTACATCGATGACGACGGTTACCGCGGCGGCTTCACCGCGGACGACATCGAGGAACTGTTGGGGTCGCTGGATTCGAACTATCTGGGCTGGTCCTCGGCGATGGCTCCCGTGATCACGGGGGAATCCGGAGCGGCCGGAAATGGGTAAGGAGCTGACCAACAGTTTCTGTGCCATTGACCCCGACATGGCGGCAGTCTTCGCCCGCACGACGTTCCTGTCAGACAAGCGTCTGCTCCAGCAGGCCCAGGCCCAGGCCCAGGCCCAGGCCCAGGCTGCGGCGGACGCGGCGGGTGAGATCGACTGGGACGTCTCGGTCGACTCGGCCGTCATGCGGGCGCACCAGCATGCGGCGGGTCCTCGCACCGACCCGCCGCCGGCGCCAGCCCTCAAATGCGGCCGAAGGATCAGAACATCAGGACGAAACGCGGTGGCAGAGGCTGCGCGCCTGCCTGGTGAAGAGTGCGGGGGGGGGGGGGGGGGGCGGCAATGCGACGCTCCGTGCCGGGGCTCAGTAGCAGCATGCGCCGGCGCGGTCAGGGCCGCCAGGGCCACAACGAACGGGGCTGCGATGCTCATCGTGCGGCGCGTTTTGGCAGTCATTGTTCCTCTTCACTGATTGAGGGTTCGCCCGGAAGGTCAAGGGCACGCTCACGTTTTCGCAGATCAACGCCGCCGCCGCAGGGGTACCCCCAGAGCGGTGTGAGTGGGCTTCGTAGTCGCGAACCGACACGCATGGACCGGCGACGGCGGTTCTGAGGTCACTCGACGGCGCTCGGCTCACGGAACTCACATAAGGCCACGGCAGTTTCGACCCCGTTGGGGTGCAGCAGACAGCGCATACGGGAGGTGTCGACGTAAGCGCCGTCAAAGGGGTGCGCGAGGAGACGCGACAGCGCAGTGGCGTGCTTGGCCATCGAGCTCTTGCCCGGCATGAAGATCGACAGCTCGTCACGGGACCCGAACGTCTCCACCTCGATGTCGGCAGGCAGAGACGCCAACGTCTCTTCATCCGCTGTGACGGGGACTTTGACCAGCCAATGCGGTCCCTCGCCGGCGTTGAGTCGGCTCTTCTGCTCCGGCGTCTCGGTGGCCAGGGCCCGCCACGGCGTCCCGGCTACCACGCCTCCGTACGACTCCACGGTCCTCACCACGTGCTGAACAGCGGCAGCGACCGCGGCGTCGGCCGCATTCCAGTCGTACCGGTTGCGCCCGGCGGGCGGGCGCGGCACCAGCTTCGACGCCACGGTCATCTCGTCCACGTGGCGCAGGACCGCCTCGGGAGGCGACGCGAGCAACTCGCGTGCGTCCCTGATGGCCTCGTCTTGGATTCGGCGCTGCCGACGCACCTCCGTCACGTGCTGCCGCAGGAGGATCAGTGCCTCGTCAGGTTGGTCGAGAGCGCGTCGGACGAGCGTCACGCTCATACCGGTGCCGCGCAGTACGGCGACCAGCATGGCCCGTTCGACCTGCCCGAACGTGTAGGAGCGGTAGCCGGTCCACTCGTCGACATCGGCCGGAACGAGCAGGCCTTCGGCGTGGTAGTACCGAAGTGTCTGCGGCGGCAGGTCACACATCTCACTGAACTCACTGATCGACAACATGCTGCCATCCTCGGCCTTGCAGCGACCGCAAGGTCCAGTCCCGAGCCCGTGCCACGTGGAAGCGGCACGGGCCTGTCAGCCCGCGCTACGTCGAGGCCCCACGGCGAACGGTCCTGCCGTGCAGCAGCGGGGGTACGGCTCAGCTTCCCGCCCGGCGCGTGACCGGCCGCTTGCCGTCTCGCGTCAGGTGAGGCGTCGGCCGCTGGTCACTTGGCGAGGAACGCGAGCAGGGCGTCGGTGACTTCCCGAGCATGGGTCCACAGCAGGCCGTGGGGTGCGCCGTCGATGACGACGTAGTCGGCCTGCGGGAGTGCCTGGTGGAAGCGCTCCCCGGTGGCCTCGATGGGCAGGATGCGGTCGGCGGTGCCGTGCAGGATCAGTGCCGGAACGTCGATCTTGGACACGTCGGCACGGAAGTCGGTGGACCAGGTGGCCACGCAGGCCAGGGAGGCGTACGAGGAGGCACCGGCGGCCACGTTCCAGCTGTTGCGGACGGCTTCCTCGCTGATGCGCGTGCCGAGGTTCTCGTCGAGGTTGTAGAAGTTCTCGTAGAAATCCGTGAAGTAGGCGTAGCGGTCGGCGGTGACGGCACCTTCGATGTCCTTGAAGATGGTGCCGTCGACGCCGCCGGGGTTGTCGTCGGTCTTGAGGAGGAAGGGCTCCAGCGAGGCGAGGAAGGCGGCCTTGGCGATCCGGTCGGAGCCGTAGGTGCCCAGGTAACGGCCGACTTCACCGGTGCCCATTGAGAAGCCCACCAGAACGGCGTCGTTGACGCCGAGGGTCTCCAGGACCACGTTCAGGTCGGCGGCGAAGGTGTCGTAGTCGTAGCCGGTGGTGGGCTGGCTGGAGCGGCCGAAACCGCGCCGGTCGTACGTGATCACGCGATATCCGGCCGACAGGAGTGCGGCGGACTGCTTCTCCCAGGAGTGGCCGTCGAGCGGGTAGCCGTGGATCAGCACGACCGGCTGCCCCGCGCCGTGGTCCTCGTAGTACAGCTCGATGCTGGTGGAGTTTTCCTGGTCGACGGTGATGAACGCCATGGTGGTTGCTGCCTTCCGGTGTGAATACGTCTGAGGGTGAAGTGCACGGTCGGGCACGGCTGTGCGGGTGCGGTGAGGTGTGACGGGCGACAGGGCGGGCCCGTCGGTCATCGGACCGTGCGGGCTGCTTGCTCGACGATGCGGGTGACGGCGTCGGGGCGGGACACGGATACCGCGTGTGACGCGTCGACGGTCGTCGTGCGGGCCTTGGCACGGGCCGACATGTAGCGCTGGGTGGCCACGGGGATGTTGCGGTCTCCCGTGGTGACCAGCGACCAGGAGGGGATCGTCTTCCAGGCGGCCTCGGTGGACTTCTCCTCCAGTGCGGCGGCGGCGATCGGCCGCTGTCCGGTTGCCATGAGCCTGGCCTTGGCCGCCGGCACGTCCGCGGCGAACTGGCTGCGGAACTTCTCGGGCTTGATGTACACGTCCGCGCCTTGACCGCCGCCGGGCAGGGAGTAGTTGACGGACTCGACGGCCTGGCCGAGGGTGCTCCCGGGGAACTTGTTGGTCAGCCCGATCGAACTCTCGCCCGTGTCGGGGAGGAACGCCGCGATGTAGACTAGAGCCTTCACCTTGTCCTCCATGCCCGCGGCGGCCTGGCTGATGACGGTGCCGCCGTAGGAGTGGCCGACCAGGACCACAGGCCCGTCGACGTGTTCGAGGACGCTGCGCAGGTAGGCGGCATCGCTCGCCGGACCGCGCAGCGGGTTGGCGGCCGACACCACCGGATAGCCGGCGCGCTGCAGCCGGGCGACGACACCGTCCCAGCTCGCGGCGTCGGCGAACGCTCCGTGCTCCAACACGATCGTCGGACGTTCCGCGTGGTGGGGCGTCGCGCCTGCGGTGCCGGGCAGGGTGACGGCGGCGACGGACAGACCTACGGCCGCGGTGACACCGAGCAGTGCGGTTCTGCGGCTCGGGCGGACGTGGCGGGTGATGCGCATGCGTGAAATCCCTCTTGGTTGGTTGATGGCCCTCGACGGGCGGGCCAGGCGAAACAGGCCGACACGTTCGAGGAGCAAGGCCCCGAGCCGCCTGGCGTGTGACTGAGTTGACGTACGTCCGCACCATGTGTCCGGCCCGGACCGGGGCATTGCTCTCGTCCGGTCACCGGGAGTGGGGCGTCCTTCGTCTCGTATGACGACTCGTATTACGACGGGACGGCCGGGCCGGTTCACTCGGAAATGAGCTGCTCGTTCCCGGGCAGTGGAATGGCTGTGCGGGTCACGGCGATCAGCGGCTTCCCGCCGTGATCGATTCCGTGGCCGAAGGGATGCCACGGAGCTCACGCTGCGAGGCGATTGCCGCGTCGCACCGGCTGCCGCGCTCCGGCCGCGGGCGCGGGTACACCTCAACCGGCGGACTCCAAGACTTCGTAGACACGTCTGAGGTAGCTGTACGTGCGCTCCGAGCCGAGGATGCCGTCGCCCACCCGGTTCATCACGTACGAGAACGTGACGCGCCGGTCGAGGTCCATCACGACGATCGAACCGCCCCGACCGACCCAGAAGCAGATCCTTCCGGTGGGCATGTGCGGCATCGTCCTCGGATCGGCGAGCGCGTAGCCCATGCCCCAGCGGACGGGGACGCCCAGGAACAGGTCGACTCCATCGGCCTGGACGTCGAACACCTTGTCCACCGTCTCCGCGGAGAGAAGCCGTAGGCCGTTGACCCGGCCGCGCCGTGAGATGACGGAGAGCGCTCGGGCCATGCCTCGTGCGTTGCCGTGACCGTTGACGGCTCCGAGTTCGGCGGAGCGCCACCGCGGGGTGTCGACGTGCTCGTCACGCGCGGGGCTTCCGAACAGCGTCTTGGTGAAGATCCCGTCGGGATCGAGGCCGGTGGGTATACCGGAGAGCTGCGAGGGCGCCACCAGATCGGCGATGCGCGGCCAGTCGGCTTCGCGCGCACCGAGCTGGACATCGGCTCGCGCCGGCTCGGCGATCTCGGTGTCGACGAATTCCCTCAGGGTACGGCCACTGACCCGCCGGACGAGTTCCCCCACTAACTGTCCTTGGGTCTGCACGTGGTAACCCGAAGCGGAGCCCGGTTCCCACCAGGGTGCCTGCGCGGCCAGCCGGGCACTCGCCGTGGGCCAGTCGTACAGGTCCTCCACGGAGAAGGGCTGCTCCCAGCCGGAAAGTCCCGAGGTGTGGGCCAGGACGTGCCGCACCTCGATGTGCTCCTTTCCCCGGGCGGCGAACTCGGGCCAGTAGTGCGCGACCGGGCGGCGCAGATCCAGTGCGCCCCGGTCGACGAGGATGAGGGCCGCGAGACTGGTGAGGGTCTTCGTGGTCGACCACATGCTCACCAACGTGTCCCGTTGCCACGGAACGGTCCGCGCTTCGTCCGCGTGGCCACCCCACAGATCGACTTCCATGACCCCGTCCACATCGACGGCGATCGATGCCCCCAACTCCTCGCCGGCTTCGAGATGTGCTGTCAGCGCCGCTCGTACCGGTTCGAACCGGTCGGTGCTCGTTCCCTCGACGATCATGTTCTTCTCCGCTCTGGACGACAACCGTTCGCTCACTCAACGGGCTGTACGTCGCAGCGGTTCACGCGTCGCCGCAGGTCATGATGCATGGCGTCTGTTCATGTGCCGCGCCTGAGGGGGCCGGTGACGGAGCCGTCCGCCGACGCGCCGATGCGCTCGCCTTCTCCGCGGAGGTGCTGGTTGACGAGCCCTGCCGCCGGACGACGTCCTGCTATTGTCCTGTTCGATATGCGGGAAGCGGACAACGCGGTCCTCATCGCTCCTGTGCCCTGAGCCGCCGCCACACCCTTCCTGTGGTGCCCGGTGGAGCCGAGGCCGGGTTTCGTCACCGCGCGAACACGTTGTCCGTGTGCCGGATCCTGGTCAGGTGTGCGTCCCAGGGGTGACGCCGCCGGTGGAGATTCTGTTGGGTACGGTGACAACTGTGGTTCAAGGTCTCGACTTCGGACTGCTGGGTCCGCTGGAGGTGCGGCGGGCGGGGGCGGTACTCGACCCGGGTCGGCGCAGGCAGCGACTCCTGCTGATTCGTCTGCTGCTCGCCGACGGCCGGGCGGTCTCTCCGCAGACTCTGTTCGAGGAACTGTGGCCGCAGCAGCCGGGGCGGGCACCGAGCGCGGCCATGGGTTCCCTGCACGCCCACATCAGCAAGGTACGCGCGACGCTGGAACCCCAGCGTCTGCGCCGCCAGGGGGCGTTCGAGGTGTTGGTCACCGAACCCTTGGGCTATGCCCTGCGTGTGCCGCCCGAGAACCGTGACACCGTACGCTTCGAGCGGTCCGCCGCCCAGGCACACCGGTACTTGGACCAAGGCCGACCCGATCGTGTCGTGGAGGAGGCCCAGAAGGCCCTGGGCATGTGGCGCGGCACGGCGTTCGCCGACGCAGCGCACCACCTGTTCGCCGTCCAGGAGACAGCACGTCTGGAGGAGCTGCGGCAGACCACTCGCGAGATCCACACCACTGGCCTGCTCCTGCAAGGCCGGATCACCGAAGCCCTCAACGCGGCAGAGGAGATAACCGCGCAGCACCCGCTGGGCGAAACCGGCTGGACCCTGCTGCTGCGAGCGCTGTACCTCGCCGGCCGACACCCCGAAGCCCTGCAGCGCTACACCGACGTGCGCCGACATCTGGCCGACGAGCTCGGCCTCGAACCAGGTCCGGCCCTACGCGCTCTGCACCAGGGCATCCTACACCACGACCTCCCGCCTCTGCACCCGGCCGACCTGACGAATGACACGGTGATCCAGCACGGCCGCCGTCCGAGAGGCACCACCACGACCGGGGCACCGGACGGAGGCGAGGCGACCTCGTCGACCGGCCCGGCCGTCGGCCGACCCGACGACACGGAAGCCGAGTCCGACACACGTGGCACCCCGGTCGCGGACGGCGGGAGAGCAGCGTCCCTTCCTCCGTCCTTGGCACGCCCGGCGCAACTGCCGCGCGGCCTGCTGGCGTTCGCGGGACGGGCGACCGAAGGCGCGTGGCTGTCCACAGCCATCGGTGCGACGGGCCACCCCGGACCCACCACTGCCCCCGCCGTGGTCATCAGCGGCGCTCCCGGTGTCGGCAAGACCACCTTCACGATGCACCACGCGCACCGCATCGCCTCCTCGTTCCCCGACGGGCAGCTCTTCGTCGACCTGTGCGGATTCCACCCGCACGCACCCGCCGTCGAACCCGGTAGCGCCCTGCACGGCTTCCTCACCGCCCTGGGCGTCCCCGCCCCGCGCATCCCCGAAGACACCGCCGGCCGGAGCACACTCTTCCGCAGTCTCCTCGCCGACCGGCGGGTCCTCCTCGTCCTGGACAACGCCCGCGACGAGCAGCAGGTGCGCCCACTCCTTCCCGCAGGAGCGGGCTGCCTCACCCTGATCACCAGCCGTAACCAGCTTCTCGGCCTCGTCACCACCGACGGCGCCAAGCCCCTCCGGCTCGCGCTGCCCACACCGACCGAGGCGCACGAGGCCCTCGAACGACGTCTGGGACCCGAACGACTCGCCGCCGAGCCCGCCGCCGCAGCCGACATCATCCAGCTGTGCGGACGGCTTCCCCTGGCCATGGCCGTGGTCGCGGCCCGCGCCGAACTCGACCCCGCGCTCCCCCTCCACGCCGTGGTCGACGACCTGCGACACACCCACGGCGGGCTCGAGGCATTCACCGGCTCCGACACCACCACAGACGTGCGCACCGTCTTCTCCTGGTCCTACCGGTCACTCGATGAGCACGCCGCCCGGCTCTTCCGCCTGCTGGCCCTGCATCCCGGCCCCCACATCACCGCCCCCGCCGCGGCCAGCCTCGCCGGCCTTCCCCTCGCCCGGACCCGCCGCGCACTCGCCGAACTGCTCAGCTCCTGCCTCGTGGAACAACCGCTGCCCGGTCGCTACAGCCTGCACGACCTCCTCCGCGGCTACGCCACCGAGCTCGCTCACGCCCACGAGACCGGCCAGGGTCGTCATCACGCCACTCTCCGGATCCTGGACCACTACATGTTCACCGCCTGCGAGGCAAACCGGTTCCTCAAACAGGACACATCGCACGACCTCGAACTCGGCACACCCCGCTCGGGCGTCACTCCGGAGGAACTCACCACCGTCGAGCAGGCGACCCGATGGCTCACCGCCGAACACCACGTGCTGACGGGCCTGCTCCACACCGCCGTCAGCCAGCAGCTCGACCCTCACATCACGGGGCTCGCCTGGTCGCTCAAGGAATACCTCAACCGTCAGGAGTTCTGGCCAGAAGCCATCGCCGCGCTGACCCCCGCCCTCGAAGTGGCCCGGCGTCGGAACGACCTCCTCGAAGAGGGCCGCTGCCTACGGCACCTGGGCGGGATCCACGGCTACCTCGGCCATCAGGAGCAGGCCCTGCAGCAGCTGCAACACGCGACAGCGATCTTCGCAGAGCTCGACGACATCGGTGAACAGGCACGAGCCCACTACGTCACGGCCTGCGCGCTGTTCCTGTTCGGGCGGACGGGGGAAGCCGTGGCGGCCTCCGAGCGGGGACTGGAACTCTCCCGGATGACAGGCGAAGAGTTGTGGTTGGCCGAGTGCCTCCTCGAGCTCGCCTGGTTCCATTCCAACCTCGGGAACCTCGAGAAGAGCCTCGTGTACAGCGAGGAAGGCATCGCCTTGTTCCACCGCCTCGACGCGCCCTGGCAGCTCGCCCAGGGGTGGGACATCCTGGGCCACAACCTTCGCCTGCTCGGCCGCTACGAGGAATCGGTGACCACTTACCAGCGGGCGTCGAGGGCGTTCGGTGAACTGGGAGACCACAGGAACGCCCTCGGCACCCTGATGCGGCTCGGCGACACCCGGCTGGCCATGGGCGACCGGGAAGGGGCACGGGCGGACTGGGTCAACGCCCTCCAAGACGCTGAAGCGCGGGCGATGACACACAGCGCTCAGCAGGTCCGTGACCGGCTCGCCGCCCTCGACATGAATGAGGACCCCGCGCCCACCGTGCCCGAGAGGGCGGTCGGGAAGCACAAGCTTCCTGTTCCGAGGAGTAAGGGTCCTGCATGATGCTCCCGTCAGCACCCGTCGTACTGGTTTCCCCCGCTCGCGCGTGTACTTGAGACCTGTCAGGCCTCCCAGCCTGGATCACAGGACCCGTTGACGACCGTGCGACCGGGGCCGCGCCATGGTCACACCCCTAGGATCCCCTGCTTCTCCAGCGCTCTGCGCAACGCCCGTACGGCGTAGAAGGCGCGGCTCTTGACGGTGCCCGCCGGTATGCCGAGGTGCTCGGCCGCTTGGGCAACGCTGCATTCCAGGTAGTACATGAGGCAGATGACGGTTCGCTGCTGCTCGTTCAGCTCCCCCAGGGCCTGCGCCACCACATGGGAATCGATCGTGGATGCCGTGTTGTCGCTGGAGACGTCCAACTCCTCGACGGACATGTGCTCCAACGGCCGCACCTGACGCGCCCGGTGATGGTCGATCGCGAGATTCCTGGTCACGGTGAACAACCACGGTCTGAGGCTGTCGCCGCGGCTGCCCAGGAAGCGGGCGTGTTTCCAGGCTCGGGCCGCGGTCTCTTGGAAGACGTCCTCCCCCTTGTGCCAATCGCCGTCCAGCAGTCGCGCGGCATACCGGACGAGCAGCAGGCCGTACTGGTCGTAGATGTCTCTGATGAAGGCGTCACAGTCAGCGTCGGAGGTGAGGTTCCGATTATGCGACCAGGTCGGAGCGGAGGCAGTGGTCCGCGTTTCCGTGATTCCGTTCATGCGTGGTGCTCGATCCTGTCCAAGTGTTCCGTGGCGTGCTCAGCCGCATGCGCGGACGAACGGCTCACACACTCGTCGGAAGCCCTTCGCGGGACCTTGTCGCTTTCTTGCCGTTCCGTAGGGGCCGAAGTACTGTCCCGACTGCCGGAACGAGGGAGGTGACCCGTTCTCGGACCGCTCGTCCATCTCGGCGGCTGTGATCGGCGAGCTCGGCATGCCTCAACTGCACCTCCTTATCGCGACCGCCGTCCGAAGCAAGGCACTCGAGTGGTGAACGGGAGTGCCCTTTCTCCCGTTGCGTTGATGGGACGTGCATGCGTCCCTGCGATGCCGCCGTGCGCTGTCTCCCTCGGCGGCACCGCACCACCATGGAAGGAACAACTCACCAGTGAAGCGCTTCATCACACGCCTCGCAGTAGTAGCGGCAGCCGGAGCCGTAGCCGTGGTTCTGCCTGCTTCGTCGGCGTCCGCCATCAACCGCGTCGGTTGCTCTGAAATGGGTTACCTGACGCTTCACAACGCAGGCGGCTCCCTCTGCTTCGCCAACGCGGGGGCGGTAAGCGTGGCGATCTACGGCGTCGACCAGATCTGGACCGGCAACAACAAGGTCACGTTGGAGTACGTGCCGAGGCTGGGCGCGCCGGCGACCAGCGGAACCGTGGAGAAGTGGAGTTACGGGAAGATCACCGGCGAGCCCCTCCACAAGATCACGAAGATCAGGATCTGGTAGCACCCTTCCGCGATCGGCGCGCCCGTCGCACGACGCCGGTGGCATGTCCGTAGGCCGTGCCCACGGGTGTGCCCGGCCGGGCGACGATCCGCGCGAGGGCGAAAAGGGCGCGCTTGTGCGGCGGTGGTCTGCAGCGGCGGTCGCCCTCACGCCGACAAGCATCGTGACCCGGTCGACCAGCTCATACGGCAGGGCAAGTGCGGCAGGACAGGACCCACCAGGGCTCTCGAGCCGGCAGGTTGAGATGTCGAACACCTCACCCAACGGCACGGGAGCCCTGCCCGCTGCATACGCTTCTCATGGGTCGCTACAAAAGGGCAGGTCCCGACGCGGCTAGAGGGCGTCCGCCTGTTGCGACAGCGGATCACGACCCACCGGGGGCTCCGAGAGGCTCGCCCCGCTCGACAAGATCGCGAGCGAGGCATACGCCCGGTGACCGCTAACTCGGCCGACCCCCGGCACCGGCCGACGCATCAGCCGCACCCTCCACACAGTCCTTGCCCTCTTGGCCGATGACTACGCAGTCGGAAAGACTCAATGGGTGTACGTAGTGACCAGCGGCTTCGTCTCGTCGACGACGTAGGTGGACAGCATCATGGTCGTCACCTTCCCAATGTTGCGGGCATTGTGGATGGTGTCAGACGGGATGAAGAAGGGGTCACCCGTGCGAAGCCGCAGGGTGGTCCCGTCGTCGAACTCCATGGACACATCGCCGCGGACGATGTATCCGACTTCCACTCCCGGGTGGCTGTGGCGGCCCGATTCCCTGCGCCGCGGTATCTCGACGAGAGTCTGCACGGTCGTCCAGCCCTTGGCGGGCGAGGGGTTCTCCTGGAGCAAGGTGCGCGTCACGCCGTCGGTCGGGGCGTGAACGGACGAGTGATGACCACGGAATGGCGTGGAAGCTGCCTCAGCGGTCGAGGCAGAAGCGACGGCACCGAGCGCGCCGGCTGCCGCCACGCCACTGGTCCGCAGAAGAGAGCGACGATCCAACATGATGAACTCCCCGATCGACAGGCGGAATTGCCTTTCTCCCCTGTGAACGCCCGCGACAGCGTGACGGTTCAGGCCCACCTTGTTCTTTCTGGCCCGAGAACCGTCGCGTTGCGCTGAGGTACGCCCTGCCACATCGGAGAAAGTGGGGTGCGGCGGTTGCTCAGCAGCGCGGGCGCGGACTCCATCTGGAGGCGTTCTTCGGCTGTATGTACTACGCGGTCGTGCGGCCGGGGGAGGTCATTCACCTCCGCCTCGAACAGTGCCATCTACCCGAGACCGGGTGGGGGATGTTCAACCTGTCGGGCGGTGTCATCACCGCGGGCAAGGAGTGGACGGACGACGGCGCGGTGCACGAGGTGCACTCGCTCAAGCGTCGCGCGGCTACCGCGACCGGCCGGTGCCTATCCCTCCGAAGTTCGTGCGCGTCCTACGTGCGCACATCAAACGGTTCGGCGTGGCGCCGGACGGTTGGGTGTTCCGGAACCAGGCCGGCAACTACGTGGACGCTTCCGCGTATGGCATTACGTGGGCGCGGGCACGGAAGCATGTCCTGACCCGTACGGAACTCGCCTCCGGTCTGGCCAAGCGGCCCTACGATATCCGGCACGCTGGGATCTCGTTCTGGTTGTACTCCGGTGTGGACCCGGCCGAATGTGCTCGCCGCGCGGGCCAGAGCATCGAGGTCCTCTTCCGGCACTACGCCAAGTTCCTGGACGGCGTCCGGGAACAAGCCAACCGGCTGATCGAGCAGTCGATGGAGGAGTGGGACCGCGTCAGCCTGGGCGGGGCGCCAACGCGGTGAGTGGGGAGTTTTGGTCCGTGACTGGTCCGGAAGTGCTGGTCAGAAGCGGGATAGCGGTGGGGGAAAATGGGAGGTACGGCATAAACCAGGCCCCGCTCTGAGCGGGTCGGGTGAAAGGCGCCTGACGGGTAAAAGCCCAGGTCAGGCGCCTTTTTTCGTGCGTCTAGAAGAAGCCGAGCTTCTTCGGCGAGTACGACACCAGGAGGTTCTTCGTCTGCTGGTAGTGCTCCAGCATCATCTTGTGCGTCTCCCGCCCGATGCCCGACTGTTTGTAGCCGCCGAAGGCCGCGTGCGCCGGATAGGCGTGGTAGCAGTTCGTCCAGACGCGGCCCGCCTGGATTGCCCGGCCCGCCCGGTACGCCTTGTTGATGTCCCGCGTCCACACGCCGGCGCCGAGCCCGTAGAGCGTGTCGTTCGCGATCTGGATGGCGTCGTCGAAGTCGTTGAACGACGCGACCGAGACGACCGGGCCGAAGATCTCCTCCTGGAAGATCCGCATCCGGTTGTCGCCTTCGAAGATCGTCGGCTGGACGTAGTAACCGCCCGCCAGATCACCGTCGTACTCGATGCGCTGCCCGCCCGTCAGGACCTTGGCGCCCTCCTGCTGACCGATGTCCAGGTAGGAGAGGATCTTCTCCAGTTGGTCGTTGGAGGCCTGCGCCCCGATCATGGTGTCGGTGTCCAACGGATGCCCGGCCTTGATCTGCTCGGTGCGGGCGATCGCCGCTTCGAGGAACTCGCTGTAGTGCCCGCGCTGCACCAGCGCCCGCGAGGGACACGTGCAGACCTCGCCCTGGTTGAGGGCGAACATCGTGAAGCCCTCAAGCGCCTTGTCCCGGAAGTCGTCGTCCGCGGACCACACGTCGTCGAAGAAGATGTTCGGTGACTTCCCGCCCAGCTCCAACGTCACCGGCTTGATGTTCTCGGAGGCGTACTGCATGATCAACCGCCCCGTGGTGGTCTCCCCGGTGAAGGCGACCTTGGAGACGCGTGGACTGGACGCCAACGGCTTGCCCGCCTCGACACCGAACCCGTTGACGATGTTCAGGACGCCCGGCGGCAGCAGGTCGCGGACCAGGCTCATCCAGTAGTGGATGGAGGCCGGCGTCTGCTCGGCGGGCTTGAGGACGACCGCGTTACCGGCCGCGAGCGCCGGCGCGAGCTTCCAGGTCGCCATGAGGATCGGGAAGTTCCACGGGATGATCTGCGCGACGACGCCGAGCGGCTCATGGAAGTGGTACGCGATGGTGTCCGCGTCCACTTCGCTCAACGACCCCTCCTGCGCGCGGATGACCCCCGCGAAGTAGCGGAAGTGATCGATGGCGAGCGGGATGTCGGCCGCCAGCGTCTCGCGGATCGGCTTGCCGTTCTCCCAGCTCTCGGCGACCGCGAGCTGTTCGAGATTGGCCTCCATCCGGTCGGCGATCTTCCGCAGCACGTCCGCGCGCTCGGTGACCGACGCCCGCCCCCACGCGGGCGCCGCCGCGTGCGCCGCGTCGAGGGCGCGCTCGACGTCCTCGGCGGTGCCCCGGGCGATCTCGGTGAAGGGCCGCCCGTTGACCGGGCTGGGGTTCTCGAAGTACTGGCCACGGGCGGGAGCCACGTACTCGCCGCCGATGAAGTGGTCGTAGCGCGACTCGTAGGAGACGATGGCGCCCTCGGTGCCGGGCGCTGCGTAACGGGTCATCTTGGCTGGCCTCCCGGGGAAGGCTGCCCGCCGTGGGCAGCTCTCGCCCGGAGGCTAGAACCACGCACGTTGCATCTACGTTGCGTTCCCCTTCGCGCTCTCCTTCTGGGCTGTGTTGGACGAGGGTTGCTCCTTCCCGGGAGCGGCCGTGGGTGGTGCCTCCCCCCTCGGGGCCCGTGAGTGGTGCCTCCCCGCTCAGGGCCCGAGTACACCCCCGCGGTGCGGGATCAGTACGACTGCACGGCGCCCCGCCCGGCCACGGCCAGCTCGGCATCGAGTTCGCGCAGACGGGCCAGAGTGCCGGGCGTCGGGCGCAGTGCGGCCAGCGCCCGCCACGCCAACAGGTCCTCCTCGCCCCACGGTGCGTGCACCCAGTCCGCCAACAGGTCGGGGTCGTGGTGGCCGACCAGCGCCGCCCGCAGCTGGTCGGCGAGCCGGCGCCGCAGCCGGACCAGAGCGGGCGCCCGCGACTGCGGCAGCAACGGCCCGGCGTACGCGGCAGCGGCCGCCGCCACCGCACCCGCCGCCAGGCGACGCTCGACCGTGTCGACATCACTCTCCACAGGCTCCGCCAGACGGTACGGACGCGACCGCAACAGCTCCGCCCCGAGCGCCCGCCGCAACCGCGCCATCTCCGCGCGCAACGTCACCTGCGGCACCGACTCGTCCTCGTACAGCGCGTACAGCAGCTCCTCCCCGCTCAGCCCCTCCGGATGACGGGCGAGCAGCACCACGATCTCGCTGTGCCTGCGACTGAGCCGCACCTTGCGCCCGCCCGCCACAAACAGTGCCTCGTCCCGGCCCAGCACCGAGAGCTCGACGCCACCCCGGGCTCCCGCAGGAGGAGCCAGCAACGCCAGTTGGGACTCGGCGGCCCTCGCGACAGCCTGCACGAAGGCGAGACTGTGCGGATGAGCGAGGCCGTTCCCGCCGGTGATGTCGACCGCTCCGATCAACCGCCCGGTCCGCGGGTCGTGCACCGGAGCCGCCGCGCACGTCCAGGACTGCACCCGCCGCATGAAGTGCTCCGTGGCGAAGACCTGCACGGGCCGGTCCAGGGCGACCGCCGTCCCCGGCGCGTTGGTCCCCACGGCGGACTCGGCCCATCGCGCCCCCGGCACGAAGTTCATCCGGTCCGCACGCCGCCGCGCCACCGCGTGGCCCTCGACCCACAGCAACCTGCCCTGCACGTCACATACGGCCAGAAGGTGCTCCCCGTCCATCGCGAAGGTGCCCATCAGCTCACGGAACAACGGCATCACCCTCGCCAGCGGATGCTCCGCCCGACAGGCGTCGAGGTCGCCGTCGGTCAGCTCCACCGCCGCGCCGCTCCCCTCCGGGCTGACCCGCGCCCTGGCCGATCTGCGCCACGATTCGGCCACCACCGACCGCACCGGCCGGATGACCGTGCCAGCCGCGGTGAACCTCTCATGCGCCTGCCGCACCACCCGCACACGCTCGGCGGGGTCGGCGCCCGGCTCCAGGGCCACCCATGGATCGGTCAACTCGGCCTCCCGGGACGGCGGTGCGGGGCTGCCATCGTCACCCCAGGACCGGAAGCCGACAAGCGCGCCGCGACGGACGGGCCTGAACGCCTCGTCGCCGGTGAGGTCGGCCCGCTCCCTCCGGAGTCCCGGGCGAAGGTCATGGGCCCTAGGCGAAGTTGACGAGGCGTATGTAGCGCGACCAGTCCCAGTACGGCCCCGGATCCGTGTGGTCCGATCCCGGCACCTGATAGTGGCCGATGATGTGCTCGCGGTCCTTGGGAATGTCGTACTTCGAGCAGATGGCGGCGGTCAGCGCGGCGGACTGCTCGTACATCGCGTTGGTCAAGTACTGGGGCTTGTCGATCCATCCCTCGTGCTCGATTCCGATACTGCGCGTGTTGTACGTCCAATTGCCCGCGTGCCAAGCGACATTGCGGTCACGGACGCACTGGGCGATATGACCGTCGCCGGAACGGACCACATAGTGGGCCGACACCTTCTTCGCGGGGTTCTGGAAGATGGCGAGCGCGTCGGCGTACGTCTCCTGGGTGACGTGGAGGACCACGTAATCGATGGGGTAGGTGCTCGGGCGGTTGGCGGCGGTGTAGTTGGACGTACTGGCCGGCACCCACTCGGCCAAGGGGTAGTCGACCGACAGGGCCTGGGCGCTCGCGCGTGCGGTGGGCACGAGCGCCGCGGGCACGGCGGCCGCAGCGGCACCTTGCAGCAGTCCGCGCCTGCTGGGGAAGCGTCTTGTCCGATCCATGACTGACCTGCCTCTCATTGAGGAACGGCTGGACTGACGCGAATTCCCCGGGCTGTGGGGGACACCGTCACCTCAGTCGGCCGATCGCGCCTCGCGTGAATTACGTTACGGCGCCCGCTGGTTGAGACGGAAGGGCAGAGCTCGCATCTGTGTACGGCAGCGCATTTGTGGAAATCTCGGCCACCCGAATGGGGGACAGGAGGATCGCTCGGCGGTGGCCGCGGTGGCCGCGGTGGCCGGGGTGGCGGGATTGGCCGGGGTGGCGCCTGTGGCCCCTGAGGTCAGGGAGGGGCCTGCGGCCAGGGTGGCTCTCGCAGTCAGGACGGCCCTCGCGGCCAAGGCGGCTCTCACGGCCCGGGCGGCTACGGCAGCCGAGCCGATCCCGGCGACGGCCATCGCACCGGGCAGGGGCATCACTCCCCTTGCGGCGCCGCCTTCGTCAGCGCCGCCGCATCGGAGAGCACTCGGGAGATCCGCGCCAACACCGCCTCATCCCGCTCGACGGGATCGAGCACGGGCCCGTGGGCCGTGCCCCAGCGCCGGGCGACCGTCCCGGGGTCCTCGCCGGTGAGGACCCCGGCTGCTTGCGCGGCGGCGCCAAGGGCCACAAGCTCCTGCGCTCGGGGCACTTGAACGGGACGGCCGGAGAGGCGACGGACCGTGTTCTGCCAAGCCGCACCGCGCGCCCCGCCACCGATGAGCAGGAGCGGGGACGATCGGTCGGCGTCCGCGTCCAGGACGAGGTCGAGGGCGCCCAGCAGTGAGTGCACGGCCCCGTCGTACGCCGCCTGCAACAACTGCCCGGGCGTCGTGTCGTGCCGCAGGCCGTGCACCATCCCGGAGGCATGGGGGAGGTCCGGCGTCCGCTCACCGTCCAAGTAGGGCAGGAGAGTGACGGTGCCGCCCGGTTCCACCGCCTCGCGGTCCAGACGCAGCAACGCCGCAACCCGGTCGACGGCCTGCGTGCAATTGAGGGTGCAGGCCAGCGGCAGCCACGCACCGCGCGCGTCCGCGAATCCCGCCACCGTGCCGGTCGGGTCGGAGGGACGGTGTTCCGAGACCGCGTACACCGTGCCCGAGGTGCCCAGGCTCAGCACCGGCGTGCCGGGGCGCAGGCCGAGGCCCAGCGCGGCCGCCGCGTTGTCACCGGTCCCGGGAGCGACCAACGTCCCCTTGGAGAACGGCAGCGCACTGTCGCCACGTACCGTGCCGACGATCTCGCCGGGACGTGCGACCCGGGGCAGCAGCGCCGGATCGAGGCCCACCATGCCGAGAATTTCCTCGTCGTACGTCTCCGGAGCCGACGCCCACCAGCCGGTCCCGGAGACGTCGCCGCGGTCGGTGGTGGCGAGCCCGGTGAGGCGTTCCGTGAGGTAGTCGTGGGGCAGGCGCACGGCGGACGTGGCGCGCACGGCTGCGGGCTCGTGCTCGGTGAGCCAGGCCCACTTTGTCACGGTGAAGGAAGGCCCAGGGACACTCCCGACCCGATCGGCCCACTTCTTGGGGCCGCCGAGCCGCTCCAAGAGGGTGCGTGCCTGTGCGGCGGAACGCACGTCGTTCCACAGGAGCGCGGGGCGCACCGGTGCGCCGTCCCTGCCCAGCGTGACCAGCCCGTGCTGCTGGCCCGCTATCGACACCGCGGCGGCCTCCCGGGCGATGGGACCGCACTGCCCCAGCGCCGCACACAGCGCCTCCCACCACTCCCGGGGATCGCTCTCACGCCCCTCGCCCGAGCTGACCCGGTGCGGTGCCTGGCCGCTCGCCACGACCTGGCCGGTGGCCGCGTCGACGACCAATACCTTCGTGGACTGCGTGGAACTGTCCACGCCGACGACAAGAGGTCCCTGAGCTGATGGCGCTGATGACATGGCGTCTCCGTTCCTGTGGCTCTTCGGGGCCTGCCCCGAAGATTCTTCCCCTCGACCTTCCCAGCCGGGTCCCCGGATACTAATTTGTAAAGTGACATGACGAAATAGGCGAGGGAGCCACACATGAACTACCGGCCCACTCCAGAGGACAAGTTCAGCTTCGGTCTGTGGACCGTCGGCTGGCAGGGACGTGACCCGTTCGGGGACGCCACCCGGTCAGCACTCGACCCGGCCGACACGGTGCGCCATCTGGCCGAACTGGGCGCCTACGGAGTGACGTTCCATGACGACGACCTGATCCCGTTCGCCTCGACCGACGCGGAGCGCGAGGGCCACATCAAGCGCTTCCGGCAGGCCCTCGACGCGACCGGCCTGGTCGTCCCAATGGCGACCACGAACCTCTTCACCCACCCCGTCTTCAAGGACGGGGCGTTCACCGCCAACGACCGTGACGTACGTCGATACGCCCTGCGCAAGACGATGCGCAACATCGACCTCGCGGTCGAGTTGGGCGCGCGCACCTACGTGGCGTGGGGCGGCCGGGAGGGAGCCGAGTCCGGTGCCGCGAAGGATGTCCGCGACGCGCTGGACCGGATGAAGGAGGCGTTCGACCTGCTCGCCGAGTACGCCACTTCACAGGGGTACGACATTAAGTTCGCGATCGAGCCGAAACCGAACGAGCCGCGCGGCGACATCCTGTTGCCGACGGTGGGACACGCCCTCGCCTTCATCGAACGCCTGGAGCGGCCCGAACTGTTCGGCGTCAACCCCGAAGTGGGCCACGAACAGATGGCGGGACTCAACTTCCCGCACTCCATCGCCCAAGCGCTGTGGGCGGGCAAGCTCTTCCACATCGACCTCAACGGCCAGACCGGCATCAAGTACGACCAGGACCTACGGTTCGGCGCCGGGGATCTGCGCAGCGCCTTCTGGCTGGTGGACGTCCTGGAGAGGGGTGGTTACGAGGGGCCGCGGCACTTCGACTTCAAGCCGCCCCGTACGGAGGACCTCGACGGAGTGTGGGCCTCGGCCGCCGGCTGCATGCGCAACTACCTGATCCTGCGGGAGCGGACAGCCGCCTTCCGCGCCGATCCCGAGGTACGCGAGGCCTTGAGTGCGTCGCGCCTGGACGAACTGGCGCTCCCCACGGCCGACGACGGCCTCGCCGGACTGCTCGCAGACCAAGGCGCCTACGAGTCCTTCGACGTGGAGGCGGCCGCCGCGCGCGGGATGGCCTTCGAGCACCTCGACCAGCTGGCCATGGACCACCTCCTGGGCGTGCGGGGCTGACGCTCAGGACGTGTGAGGCCGAGAACCCGGACGTGCGGAGGCCTTGCGGCCGCCGCACGTCCGTTCGTCGCCGCGGGTTCCTTGGGCTCAGTACGGATGCGGCAGTCGTACGTACGTCACCGACGTCTCCACGCCACTGTCGACCAGCCGCCCTTCCTACGTCCCCGTGTCGCTCGCCACGGCCAGAGCGGTCGCCGGGTCGTGGGCCGCCGGCCCCGCCGGGACCCAGCGGCCGCGTTCCTCGCGGTAGGGCCACCAACGGCCGTCAGGCCCATGGCGTAGTTGAGTGTCGGAGCCGACCACGGTCCACCGGTTGCGGGCGGCCTGCAACCGCGGGCGATCGCCTTCGTCCCACGCAGCTTCCAGCGCGGCACGCGCGCGTGCCAGCGCATCCCCCTCGGGCGTCCACTCCTGCTCGAGTATGTGCAGCGCGGCCCGGCCCCCGTACCGCCAGGCCCGTACGGCGAGCGCGAGACCGTCCGGCCCGCGCGCCGACACCTCCGACAACCGCGCCTCGACCGTCGGCCCTGGAGCCGCCGCGGCCAGCCGCACGGCGTCCTCGCTCACCGACAACTCCTCCTCGACAGGGTGCCCCTCGTGACCGGGCACGAGCGCGTCAGCCAGCATCCGGCACGCCTCGGCGGCCGCCTGTGCCGCAAGGAACTCGACCGCGGCCACGTCGAGGCCCGACGCGGGCTCCGTCTCCGTGTCGAGCGTCGGCGGCGATCCCGGCGCAGAGGGCGTTGCAGGCAGGTCGGGAAGCGGCGGCAGGATGACGCCGTCCGCGTACGCCTCCACGGCGCTGACGCCCTCTGGAGCGGCATCCCGGGGCTCCTCAGAGTGCTCCGGGGCATCGGTGTGCGCGGCGCTGCGCATGTGGAGCGCGTCCAGGAGTTCGCGTTCCCCGCGGCCCCGCATCAGCAGCAGCACGAAGGGATCCTGGTCGAGCAGCCGCGCGACCTGGTAGCAGAGCGCGGCCGTGTGCCCGCAGTAGTCCCACGCCTCGCAGTCGCACTCCGCCTCCAGGTCCCCGATGCCGGGCAGGAGTTCGACACCGGCGGCCGAGGAGTCCTCCACCAGGTGCGGCGGCATGTCACGATCCAGGAGTGCCGCGATGTGCCCGGCCTGCTCGACGGCCATCCCCAAGAAGCGATCCCACTCCTCCGCGCTCAACTCCTGGAGCAGTACGTCGGAGCGGTGCGGTGTGCCGTCGCGGTCCTGCACGACCGCGGTGATCCGGCCCGGCCGCACCGAGACCGCACCCACCGCGCCCGCGCGGGCCAACCGGCGTCCCGCTTTCAACTGGCCCAAGTCGAGGGCGGTGTCCTCGAGCGCCTTCAGCCAGGCCTGGCCCCACCATGTCTGTGCGAAACCCTGCCCACGCGCGGGCGGCATGGCGTCGAACGTGCGCTCGTTCGTCGCTCCAGGACCACGCGCACCCATCGCCTCTCCGGCGCGCCCATCCCCGTACGCGTACTCCTCGTTATGGATGTCGCTCATCGGGTCCCCCCTCGCAGCTCGACCAGATCGGACAGTTCGGCGTCGGTCAGCTCGGTCAGAGCGGCCTCGCCGGAGCCGAGTACGGCGTCCGCCAACTCCCGCTTGCGCAGCAGCATGTCGGCGATGCGGTCCTCGATGGTGCCCTCCGCGATCAACCGGTGCACCTGCACCGGCTGTGTCTGCCCGATGCGGTACGCGCGGTCGGTGGCCTGCGCCTCGACGGCGGGGTTCCACCAGCGGTCGTAATGCACGACGTGCTCGGCACGGGTGAGGTTCAGCCCGGTGCCCGCCGCCTTCAAGGAGAGCAGGAAGACGGGGACCTCTCCGTCCTGGAAGCGCTGCACCATCGCCTCACGCGTCCCGACGGGCGTGCCGCCGTGGAGGAACTGCGAGGGGATGCCACGGCCGGCCAGATGCCGCTCGATCAGCCGCGCCATCTGGACGTACTGCGTGAAGACGAGCACGCTCGCGCCCTCGGCGAGGATCGTGTCCAGCAACTCGTCGAGCAGCTCCAGCTTGCCCGAACGGCCCGGAATCCTGGGCTCGTCCTCCTTGAGGTACTGCGCGGGGTGGTTGCAGATCTGCTTGAGGCCCGTGAGGAGCTTGACGATCAGACCCCGGCGCGTGAACCCGTCGGCCCCGGAGATCTCGGCGAGTGTCTCCCGTACCACGGCTTCGTAGAGTCCCGCTTGCTCCGTGCTGAGCGAGACCGCGCGATCGGTCTCCGTCTTCGGTGGGAGTTCCGGTGCGATCCCCGGGTCCGACTTGCGCCGCCGGAGCAGGAACGGACGCACCAGCTGTCCGAGCCGCTCCGCGGCCCCGGGGTCCGCGCCGCTCTCCACGGCTTGGGCGTAACGCGTCCGGAAGGTCGCGAGTTTTCCGAGCAACCCCGGAGTCGTCCAGTCGAGGATGGCCCACAGCTCGGAGAGGTTGTTCTCCACCGGGGTGCCGGTGAGCGCCACGCGCGCGCGTGCCTGGATGGCGCGCAGTTGCTTGGCCGTCGCCGAGTACGGATTCTTGACGTGTTGGGCCTCGTCGGCGACGACCATGCCCCAGGCCGTGCGACCCAGCCGGTCCGTGTCGAGCCGCATCGTGCCGTACGTGGTCAGGACGAACTCGCCGTCCACGAGGCCTTCCAGGTCCCGCTGGGCTCCGTGGAACCGTCGCACCGGCGTGCCGGGCGCGAACTTCTCGATCTCGCGCTGCCAGTTGCCCATGAGGGACGTCGGACAGACCACCAGCGTGGGGCCCGCCGTGTCCTCGTGGGTCTGGCGGTGCAGATGCAGCGAGATCAGCGTGATCGTCTTGCCGAGGCCCATGTCGTCGGCGAGGCAGCCGCCGAGGCCGAGGGACGTCATGCGCGCGAGCCAGTTCAGACCGCGCAGCTGATAGTCGCGAAGCTCTGCGGCGAGCGCCTCGGGCCGGCCGACGGGCTCCATGCCCTCCGGGTCCGCGAGCCGCTCGCGCAACGTGGCGAGCCACCCCGTCGGCTCCACGTCGACGCGCCGGCCGTCGACCTCGGTGGTGCCGGTCAGTGCGGCGCTGAGGGCATCGATCGGTGTGACCTTGCGGTCCTGCCGGTCGCGGGCGCGGCGCGCCTCCTCGGGGTCGATGAGCACCCACTGGTCGCGCAGACGGACCACGGGGCGGTTCGCCTCGGCGAGGCGGTCGAGTTCGTCGCGCGTGAGCTGCCGGTCGCCCAGGGCGAAGCGCCAGTTGAACGCCAGCAGTGCGTCCGTGGAAAGGAACGAGGGGGTATCCGCAGCTGGCTTGAGCGGGCTCTTCTCGCCGCCGTCCTGCTCACCGTCCGGTGGACCGATGACGGCGCGCGCGGTGAGACTGCGGGCCAACTCTCGCGGCCAGTGCACATCGACGCCTGCGGCCGCGAGCATCCGAGCGCCCCCGCCCAGAAGGTCGGTCACCTCTTCGTCGGCGAGTTCGATCGCGTCGGGCACGGTGGCCGTCAGCAGTGGAGCGAGCGGGGGCCACGCGCGCGTGGCGCGACGCAGCGCGAGGAGCGTGTCCATGCGTGCTCGCGGCCCGAAGGCCTGTCCCGTGGCTCCGGTACCGGCCCACACCTCGGCAGCGTCCGCGACGAGCCCGGGATCGCTGACGCTGTGCAGTTGCAGCACGGCGCGGAACGGCAGACGGGTGCCGCCCTCGGTGACCGAGACGAGTCCGGGGATCTCCACCCGCAGGGAGATCCGCACACCGGCGTCATGTCCTGCCGCCACATCGGCGGCCCAGGCCCGCTGTTCGGGTACGTGTTGCGGCTCCCTGGAGGCGAATACGGGCCCGCCGGCGGCCAGCGGGGCGGCGGGGGAGCGTGGCAGAGTGTCGGCGACCGCGTCGAGGAACCGGCGCAGCAGACTCTCGGGCTCGGGCAGCCGCAGCGGTACGCCGGAGTCCAGCGGCAGGGCGTGAGCGGCCGGCGGCATCGCCGCGGCGAGCTCCCGCAGCCGCTGCAGATCCTCGGTCCCCAGCGGACCGGCACGCCAGGAGTCGTGGTCGCCGGGAGTCAGACCGGGCAACAACAGCCCCCGAGCCGCGAGTTGCAGTGCGAGGACCCCTGCCGCCCCCCAGAACGCTGCCGTCGGGTGCGATCCCGATGCGGCACGCGCGCGCGTGAGGACCGGCAGCGCGGCACGCACGGGAAGCAGGACCGCGGGCACGGTGCCCAGTTCGATGTCCTCGTCCCCGGGGACGGCGACGGCGAGTTCATCGAAGGCGCCGCCGACGACCGAGGGCGGTTCGGTGCCATCAGGGCGCCAGAAAGCCATGCGGCCCCCGCGGGCGGGGTCGCCAGGCACGAAGAGCACGGAACAGCGCGACAGTTCGGAGACCTCGGAGAGGGGGACAGCAGGGATCCTGTGCACAGCGATGGGACATTCCTCAAATTTGACTACTGAGACCGGAGCGGCCGAGAGTACAGGACTCGGACCGCCCTCGGCTCGTATCGAGAGGTGTTCCCGGTCACATCTCCTCTCAGGGGGGTGTGGTCAACCCCCCTGTCCCATGGTGCTGGCCCCCCGTCCAACGTGGGTGGTGGCGCCATAGTTGCGGAGGGTCTCCGATCCGTACGTTTCAAAGGTCAGCCCCTGTCGTCTCGGATACCGGAGACCCGCCCATGCCCCAAGCAGCAGCACTCGCGGAACGCCCCACAGCCGGCGTCGGCGAGCGGCCCGCCGGAAGCGCATTCGCCCCCCTTCTGCGCACTGTCAAGGAGCAGGGCCTTCTGAGCCGACGTGTCGGCTGGTACACGCGCACCATCACGGCCAACACCCTGGCGCTGCTGGCCGTGGGTGCCGGGATGTTCGCCATCGGAGCCTCGTGGTGGGTGCTGCTGCTCGCCCCCGTGCTGTCC
This sequence comes from Streptomyces sp. NPDC031466, assembly GCF_055581265.1. Lineage (NCBI taxonomy): Bacteria > Bacillati > Actinomycetota > Actinomycetes > Kitasatosporales > Streptomycetaceae > Streptomyces > Streptomyces sp. NPDC031466. The sequence continues at coordinate 538,176 of NZ_JBVIJT010000004.1, read as the reverse complement.
GTCCTCTGCGCCCGCACGGCATTCATCGGCCATGACGCGGGGCATTCACAGATAACCGGCAACCGATCCGTCAGCCGTGCCCTCGGTCTCGTGCACGGCAATCTACTGCTCGGGATGAGCTCGGCCTGGTGGAACGACAAGCACAACAGACATCACGCCAACCCCAACCATGTCGACAAGGACCCCGATGTCGCGGCGGACGTCCTCGTCTGGACCACCAGGCAGGCACGTCTGCGTGTCGGATTCCGCCGCTGGCTCACGCGCAACCAGGCCTGGCTCTTCTTCCCGCTGACCCTCCTCCAGGGCGTCGCCATGAAGATCTACGGCTTCCAGGACCTTCGGCGCCAGCCCCCGCGCGAGCGTGCCGTGGAAGGAGTGCTCCTCGTCGCCCACCTGGCCTGCTACGTGACCTTGCTGCTGGTCACCATGCCTCTGGGGCACGCGCTCGCCTTCGCCGCCATCCACCAGGCACTGTTCGGTCTGCACCTCGGGCTCGCCTTCGCGCCCAATCACAAGGGCATGGAGATGCCCGACCCGGACGGTGAGCGCTGGGGCCACCTGCGCCGCCAGGTCCTCACCTCGCGCAACGTCCGCGGTGGTCTGCTCACCGACTGGTTCCTCGGCGGACTCAACTACCAGATCGAGCACCACCTGTTTCCCAGCATGCCCCGGCCTCATCTGCGACTCGCCCAGCCCGTCGTACGCGAATACTGCGCCGCGGCCGGCATGTCCTATGCGGAGGCCGGCTTCGTCGACTCCTACCGTCAGGTGCTGCGCCACATGTACGAAGTCGGCGAGCCCCTGCGGGTCGAATAGGGCGACCGGGCGTGGTGTCGGCAGCCAGTAGGGGAGCGACTCAGGGGTCTTTCAGGGTCGCGATCAGGAACCGCGGTGCCACCGGTGCCGTTCTTCCAGACAGAGAGCGGCGCCAGCCGCGAAGGAGGCGACGGACATGTCGAGGAACGCGAAGATTGCCGCAGGTGGTGTCGCGGCCGGGCTCATCATGCTGTTCTGGCTGCCATGGTGGGCCGCACTCCTGATCGTGCTCGGAGTCCCCGTGGCCGCCTATCTGACACTCGACCCGGGGCAGCGGCGCAGGCTGCGTCGTGCCAGACGCAGGGAGGTCGGCCGCTGAGACCGGACCGCCGAGTCCACCGCGGAACCAGCCCGATGACCGGGCGCGGACGGTTCTCACGTCGGGCCCGCGACGCGGCGCAGGCGGGGCGCCCGCGACGGTGCTCAGGCGGGGCGGACCGCCATCTCGTCGAGAGCCTCCAGGAGCGCGGGAAGCGCCGGCCCACGGCCCACCGGCAGCACCTCTCCAGGCTCCTCGTCCAGAAGGACGAACGCGATGTCGTCGGTTCTGGCGACCATCGACCAGCCGGGGCCGTCGGCGCGCAACGTGCGGGCGTCCCCCGAGGCGAAGGACGAGCGCACCCGGCCCAAGGGCGGCGGAGTCTCCAGATAGGCACGGGCCTCGGCGAGGACACGTTGGACACCGGTCATCGGCGCCTCCTCTGCTTCCGCTGATTTGACGCCCGGGGCCCCGTCCGATGTGAAGCCGACACCTTTCGGGAGGCTGACATCATCCGGGAAGTCGGCATCATCGACCTGTTCCCGCCACTTCGCCCACCGCAGGGCTATCTCGTCGGCGCCGAGCCGCCGCTGAGCCGGGCCCCAGCCGTCGGATTGCGGCGGAGCGAGCGGCTGTCGTCCCTCGCACCCGGAGTCGGGCTCAGGGTCGTGCGGAGCGGGCACGCCGGGCGCCGCGACAGCGACCGCGAGAGGCCACCCGGGCAGCGCGGCCACGACTGTGTGCTCCTCGGGGGACAGGTCGTACTCCATCCCGCAGTCCCAGGAGGCGATCGCCACGGCGACGAGGGAAACGTCGTCGACGACCACCGTCCACCGCGCCCCGGCACCGTCCTGGCCGAGCACCAGCCCGTACCCGGCGGCGAGCGGCGCCAGGCCGAGTGCCGCGCAGGCCTCCGGATAGTCGTCGCCCAGCACGCTGGGGAACTTCGCGGGCGTCAGGAGCACCGCCGTCAGCACGTACAGCGCGTCGTCATCGGCAGCGTCGTCCGTCCCAGGCATGCCGGCCTCCCCTCGCTTGATCCGTCGGCGCACCCTAACCAGTCGCCCCAGAGGCCGTCGAGGGGTGGACGGTCAAGGAAATTACCGGACGCCTGTCCCGTTACGTCTCATGGAGCGCGGGCGACGACTCAGGACGCGGGCAGACCCAGCAGCGTACGAGCCACCGCTCGGGGGGACTCGTCGCGTTCCCTCGCGAGGGCGATGACCGCCCGGCACGCGAGTTCGCTGACGCCGAAGGACAGTGCCTCTGGAGAGACCCACCCCATGGCCTCGTCCATCTCGTCCTGATCGTCCTCGGCGCGGGCCGCCACGTACACGGCGGCCGCTTCGAAGAGATTGTGCGGGCGTCGACGCTTGCTCGGGCCCGGTGCGCGTTTCCCGACGCCCCGCTTGTCGGCGGGCAAGTACTTGCGGAACCTGTCAAACATATGGACGACCTTCCCCCGGAACGGCTGCCCCCGGAATGACTTCCGTCGTTGATCTCTGTGGTTGTCCCTCACCAACGTAGAGTGAGTACTCCGGTCGCAGAAGGGGGATCACGCGGTGAAGCGTTTCGAGCGGCTCAGGCAGATCAGGCGCCTCGACCCGGAGCGGGACCACCTCGAGATCTACCGGCTCACCGCGACCCTCGAATTCCCATGGGACTACACGCGTGCACTCGAACTAGCCCTGTACCGCACCTATGCGGTGCCCAGCATCGGCCGACTGCTCTCGGAGACCGCCGAACTGACGGATCGCACGCAGAAGAGGTACGACGACACAGCGCTGCTCCTCGACGCCGTCGTGGAGCACGGCTTCCGCAGTGACGAGGGCCGCACGGCGATCCGCCGCATCAACCAGATGCACCGCAGTTACGACATCAGCAACGACGACATGCGCTACGTACTGTGCACGTTCGTGGTCATGCCCAAGCGGTGGATCGACTCCTACGGCTGGCGCAGGCTCTCGCGCCATGAGATGGCTGCCGCCGCCGTGTACTACCGCACCCTCGGGCAGCACATGGGGATCAAGGAAATCCCGGCCTCGTACGAGGAGTTCGAACGCTGTCTCGACGACTACGAAGAGGCCCACTTTGGTTGGGACCAAGGGGCGCGTGAGGTGTCCGACGCGACCCTCGACCTGATGGCGTCCTGGTATCCACGTCCCTTGGCGCCCGTGTTGCGCTCCGCGACCCTCGCCCTGCTAGACGAGCCCCTGTTGCGCGCGTTCCGGTACGAACAGCCGAGTGCTGTCGTTCGCTCACTGGTCAGGGGTGGCGTGCGACTGCGTGGACGCGCCGTACGGCTGATGCCACCACGGAGCACGCCGCGCTACGCCCGACAGAACCGGGAGATCAAGGGCTACCCCGAGGGGTATGAAGTCTCCGAGCTCGGGTCGTTTCCCGTGCCGGGACTCCGCGGATGTCCGGTCCCGCATCAGGGCCGGTCAGCGGCCGCCCCCGCCGAGTGACGCCAAGGTTTCGCGCAGCCAGGTGAGTTCCGCCAGGCTGGTCGCGCGAGCGATCTGCAGGATGCCGCGCCGGAAGGGGTCGTCGAGCTCCTCCGCGCGCAGCGGCCGCTCTCCGTCATAGAAGAAGCTCGCCGGCTCCTCCAGAAATGCCAACCGCCTGCGCAGCACCGCGGCTTGGGCCGCCTCGTCGTCCAGGTGGCGCAGGAAGGCGAGAAGTGTGAACCAGCGGTTCTCGTCGGTGATGTCCCCCCGCGCCGGGTCCGCGAGCCGCTTGCGCAGCTCCAGCTTGCCGTCCGGCGTGAGAGTGAGGACATGTCGCGGTGCCGCGACGGCACCTGGTTGCGTCTCGCGGGCGAGGAGGCCCGCCTTCTCCAACCGTTTGATGGCGGGGTAGAGGGTGCTCTCCGCGACGGGCCGCACGTGTCCGGTGAGCGCGGTGATCCGCTTGCGCAGCTCATAGCCGTGCAGAGCGGAGTCATGGAGAAAACCGAGGATGGCCAGTTCGAGCATGGCCAGCATTCTGCCGCACCCGGGCTTCACCCGGTGTACATCAGATACGTAATACATCGGTGGCGATGTATTGTCGGTGGCTCGTGACGGGCGAGTGCCGTCATGGACGACGGAAGGGGTGAAGGGCGGCCATGGCCATGCGTGAGGTGCGCTTCGACGCACAGGGGAGCAGTCTGCGTTGGACGGAGGTCGACGGGGCCGAACCGGCACGGGTGTACGTCCACGGTCTCGGCTCGGCATCGGCCGTCTATCACGCTCACATCGCCGCCAGACCCGAACTGGCAGGCCGACGCTCGTTGTTCGTGGACCTCCCCGGTCACGGCATCAGCGACCGGCCCGCCGACTACGGTTACACGCTTGACGACCACGCGGAAGCGTTGGCCATGGTTCTTGACGAGGCGCCGGTCGCAGAGGCGGAGATCATCGCGCACAGCATGGGCGGCGCCGTCGCCATCGTGCTCGCACATCGACGCCCCGACCTGGTGTCGCGACTGGTCCTCACCGAGGCCAACCTCGACCCCGACCCACCGTTGACGGCCGCCGGCAGCGGCATCGCCACGTACACGGAGGAGGACTTCGTCAGCGGCGGCGGCTACGCGCGCGTGCTGGAGAAGGTGGGACCCGTCTGGGCGGCCACCATGCGGCTCACCGACCCTCGGGCCCTGCATCGAAGCGCGGTCGGTCTTACGGCCGGCACGAGGCCCACGATGCGCCGCATGCTGATGGCACTGCCCATGGACCGCGTCTACGTGCAGGGCGCGGCCAGCGGGGACCTCCCCGGACACGACGCACTGACGGCGTCCGGAGTACGGCTGGTGACTGCTCCCGGAGCGGGGCACAACGTCATGTTCGACAACGCCGACGCGTTCGCCGCCGTGGTCGCCGGCCGTTCCTGACGGTCGTTCTTGAGGCGCCGCACAGCCGCACCAGACCTGAGGGCGGGGCCTGGCGCGGGCCCGAGCGCCGGGCTCGCTCAGCCCTCTCGTACGGCCAGGGCGAGGAAGCGGGCATCCTCGTCGACGTATGACGTCATGCGCCAGCCGGAACCGGCGAGGAGCGGGCCGAGTCGGGCTTCCGCCCGCAGATCGTCCGGGGTGATCTGCCGTCCCTGCCGGGCCGCGAGCGCGGCCCGGCCAATGGGATGGAAGAGGGCGAGCAGGCCACCGGGGCGCACCACGCGCCGCAACTCCCGCAGATCCTCCGCCGGATGCGGCAGGTGTGAGATCAGCCCCGCGCCGAAGACGGCGTCGAGTGACGCGGTGCGCAGCGGCAGGCGCTCCACGTCGGCGAGCAGGAGCCGCCCGGCGCGGTCCCTGCCCGCCCGCCTCGCGGCCTCCAGCATGGCGGGCGTCAGATCGGCGCCGAGGACGATCCCCGTGGGGCCCACGGCCTCCCTGAGAGGCGAGAGGGCGCGCCCGGTGCCGCAGCCCGCGTCGAGTACCCGCGCCCCCGGACGAAGGCCCAGTTCGGCGACAGCGGCCCGGTAGGCGGGGCCGTCATCGGGGAACCGGGTGTCCCAATCGGCGGCGCGGGCCGTGAAGAAGTCCTGGACCTGTGTCGGGTCATCGCTCATGCGAGCCATGATCCCTCAAAGAACCGCGCGCACGTTGGGTGCACCCGCTCGAACATGGCGCGGTCGTTGAGGGGCACCGGGTGCATACCGCCCGGCTGCTCGACTCGGTGCGCTGACCTCGACGGAGCGCTGACTCAGTCGGAGACGTCGGCGTACGCGAGCACCTTGTCGATCTTCACGCGCACCAGGAGCTCGCCGGGGACGCCGTTGCGCTTGCCGAACTCCTCGGCGCGTTCCTCACCCATGTACCGCGCGCCGAGCCGAGCGGCCCAGTGCCGCACCTGGTCGATGTCCTCGATCAATTCGGCGCGGCCTTGCAGAACGACGAACGCGAACGGCGGCCGGTCGTCGTCCACGCACAGGGCCACGCGACCATCGCGGGCGAGGTTTCGCCCCTTGACCGTTTCCTTGCCGGTGTTGAACACCAGGTCATCACCGTCGAGCAGAAACCAGATCGGTGCGATGTGTGGGGCGCCGTCCGCCCTGACGGTCGAGAGCTTGCCGGTTCGTGTGCCGTGCGAGACGAAGTCCCGCCACTGTTCATCGGTCATCTTCTGTGCCATGGCCCCATCATGCTTGCCGGGGCGCCGGTCGTGGGGAAGGCTGGCAGGTCAGATCCTCCAGCCAGGGGGAACGGACACGGGGAGACGGGACCATGGGGCAGAGCACGGGGCTTGGCTGGCTGCTGGACGACCTGACGCGACGGATGGAGCATGTGCGCCATGCGCTGGTGCTGTCCAACGACGGGCTGGTGACAGGTGCGAGTTCGGACCTGGAGCGCGAGGACGCGGAGCACCTGGCCGCGGTCTCCTCGGGACTCCACAGCCTCGCCAAAGGCTCGGGGCGCCACTTCCGCGCCGGCAACGTCCGCCAGACCATGATCGAGTTCGACGACGCGGTCCTCTTCGTGACCGCGGCGGGCGATGGCAGCTGCCTGTGCGTCCTCAGCTCCGCCGAGGCGGACATCGGTCAGGTCGCCTACGAGATGACGCTCCTCGTGAACCGCGTCGGGGAGCACCTGGGCGTGGGGGCCCGCCACCCGGAACGCACGCCGAGCGTGGATCTCTGATCGGCGTCATGGGCCTCTGACCAGGCCTGACGCCGCCACGACAAGAGTTATCCACAGGCTCAGCGAAGGTCGTGGTGATCGGGCTACGGTTTTTCCCGAGAGCAATCACGTCTCACGGGGGAGCAGCACGATGACAGGTGACACCATCACGCAGCCGACCACGGCTTCGGCCGCTCGGCCGTCGCTCACGTTGAGCGGCGCCGCGAGGGAACTGGGTCTCAAGCGCGGCGAGTTCGACCTCGCGGTCATGCTGGGGCGCGTTCGTACCTTGGGGGACGGGGCCGGCGGTCAGCGCCGGGTCACCCGCGAGGAGATCGCCCGGGTACGTGGCGGGGAAGGGTTTCCCGAGGCGCTGCGAGAGAGCGTCAGAGCCGTGGGCACCACCGAGGGCGCGGACATGATGGACATCAGCGCGGCCCGCTTCACCCGACTAGCCCGCGTCGGCGCTCTGACGCCGGTGAAGTTCTACCTGAACAGGTACCGAGCGGTCGTCTGGCTCTACCTCGCACAGGAACTGAGGCAGTTCGCCGAGGCCGAAGCCAATGCCGACCTCCTCACGGGGCGTCTGCCGGGACCGTTGCGCGCACGGCTCGAAGAGGGCCAGGACCTCAGGGCGCGCAACTGGCGCGGCAGGTACGCGGACTTCCTGCTGCGGCAGTCGGAGGACCCCTGGGAGCGCGTCGCCGCCATGGCCTCCCTGCTCGATCCTGCGCAGACCGCAGAGATCATCAGCGATCCGTACGAACGCGCCTACCTCAACCGGCTGAAACCCGTACCGCGCTCCCAGGGAGCAGCGGATTCACCCGTGGCGCGCATCGTCGAGAGGATCACGACCGCGGATGACCCGGACGAGATCCGTTGGCTGCGCTCCAGCCTGCTGATTGGCCTCATGCAGGCCCGCACACTCCGCCCGGCGCCCCGACCCGCACCACGGCCCGTGGACGAACCGCGGGCTCCCACCGAAGAACACGAGCCACCGGCGGATGTCGTGGTCGACGTGCCGGTCCAGGAGAGCCGGGGCCTGCTGACATGGTTGCGTCGCAGGCGTACCTAGGCTCACGGTGCGACGTCACCCGCGTCGACGGGGTCATACCGTCGCGTCATACCGTTGCATCCAGGTCTTTGGCGTACTCCTCGATGGCGGGCCGATAACCCGCGATGTCCGGGTCATCGCTCGTGGTGGCGAGCAACCTCAGGAGCATTTCCATCGCATCGTGTGTGCGGCCGGTGTTGTACAGAGCCATCGCCAGGAACGTCTTGAGGGCACCGTCATCGGGAAACTCCGCCGCCGCAGCGCTCAGGGTGGTGACGGCTTCCTCGTAGCGGCCGAGGATCCGGTAGGTGCTGCCAAGGCCCAGGAGCGCCCCGCGCCGATCGCCTTCGGCGAGTCCCGCACCGCCGAGCGCGCGCTCGTAATACGGGACCGCCTCGGCCTCCAGACCGAGCGTGTCGTGAACCCAAGCGGTCTGGTACGCCACTTCGGCGTCCTGAGGAAACCGCGAGGAGAGGGCCACGAGCCGATCGCGGGCCTCGTCCTTTCGACCTGCCTCGCGCAAACCCACGGCCTCGGCAAGCAGCCGATCCCGTTCCCCGTCCTCGACCACATTCCCGCCCGAGCCGTTCATGTCCCCGCCGTCCCCTCACTGCCTTGCCCACTGGAATTTCCCTGCTTGCCGAAGCTGCTCTGTTCGCGGAAGCCGCCCTGCCCACCGAAGCCGTCCTGCTCACTGAACGATGCCTCGTCGGCGGGCGTCGGCTCGAGCGGAGAGCTGTCTGACGTGATCATCCTGAATCGTGCATGGAACGGAGGCGCACGTGCCTAGCCATTTCCGCCCGAACTCCGCCCGCCGGTCGTCAACCGGCCAGTTCCTCCTCGAGCCACGTGCGGCCACGGGTGCGCGCGGCCAGTCGTACACCGCCCAGCCGTTCGGCGAGGCGCTCGGCCTCGGCCCGCACCGCACTCCGCGCGTCCGATCCGACGTCTTCGAGGAACCCGCACACGATCTCGCCCCGGCCGTCCTGCGCCCAGCCGCCCACGATACGGCCGTTCCACCACAAGGAGGGGCCGATGTTGCCGTTCCTGTCGAACAGGCGCGGCCCGTGGTCGCCGAGAAACCAGCCGCGGTTCTGCCAGCCCATCGGTGTCGAATCCAGCGCCGGCAGCAGCGCGGCCCAGGGCTCCGGCGCGGGCGTCTGCGCCACGTCGTCGGGCAGGAGAAGGCCGAACTGTCCGTCCAAGTCGACCTCGATGGGGCGCAGTTCCGACAGAGCCCGCTTCGTCTGGGTCTTCGTCCACCCCGCCCACCAGCGCAGGTCGTCCGCCGTGGCCGGGCCGAACACCCGCAGCCAGCGCCGGGCGAGCTCGGTCTCCGCGTCCTGAGTGCTCCAGTCGGTGAGCCCGCCGGGGAGCCAGTCCGTCAAAGACGCCCAGCGGTACTGGTGCGAGGTCCACGTGCCGCGGGGACGGCCACGCACGACATGTCCCTCGGCGGCGAGCAGCAGGAGGAGCCGGCTGGCCAGCTTCTGCCGGCCCTCGTAGCTCTTGCCCCGCGCCATCACCAACTCCGTGCCCAGCCGAGGGTCGTCACTCGCCAGCTCGGCCGCGGTCGCCTCGCCCCGCTCCTTGAGGGCCCGCAACGCCGCCTGCTCGGCAGCCGCCAGCCATGCGGCTACTCCCGCAGTGTCGGCGGCGACCCCGGACTCCGCCAGCATTCTCAGGACCAGGCGACGCTCCCGGGCGGCGACAGCTCGCGAACACGCGGCCTGCAGAACGGGAGCGACATCAAGGGAGGTCACGAAGACCGTGCGGCGCATTCCCAGCAACCGGATCAACGAGCGGTCCTCGTAGAGCGCCCGCTCGACGTCCGCCACCCGGCCGTCCCGCATACGGGCCCAGGCGCCCACGTACACCGACGACGGATCGGTCCCGTGCAGCGCCAGCAGCGACCGCGCCACCTCAACCGGATCGTCCGCCTTGGTATCGGCCGTCAGCCGGTGGCGCACCGCCAGGCGCGCCCGGCGCTCGGCCGCATCGATCCGCCGCAACATGCCTCCCGAATCTGTCCCCGGTCGCTCACGCGCCCGCCACCGGACTGTCCATGTGACGTTCTCCGTAAGGGCGGAACAGCCCTTCCTGGACGACCGACACCAGGAGGCGGCCCTCGGTGTCGTAGATGCGGCCCCGGGCGAGACCGCGTCCCCCGGTCGCGATGGGGGACTCCTGGTCGTACAGGAACCAGTCGTCCGCGCGGAACGGCCGGTGGAACCACATGGCGTGGTCGAGCGACGCCATGTCGAATCCGCGCGGGCCCCACAGCGGCTCCACGGGGATACGCACGGCGTCGAGGAGCGTCATGTCGCTCGCGTAGGTGAGCGCACAGGTGTGCACGAGCGGGTCATCGCCCAGCGGGCCGACGGCGCGCATCCACACGGCGCTGCGCGGCTCAGCGTCCTTGATCTCCTCGGCCGTCCAGCGCAGGCGATCGACATAGCGGATGTCGAAGGGCTGGCGACGGGCCATGCGCTCCAGCTGTTCGGGGAGCGCGCCGAGGTGCTCCTTGATCTCCTCCACGACCGTCGGAAGGGACTCCGGGTCGGGAGCGACGATGCGTGGCGGCAGCTGGTGTTCGAAGGCGCCCTGTTCGGGCTGATGGAAGGAGGCGGTGAGGTTGAAGATGGTGCGGCCCTGCTGGACCGCGGTGACGCGGCGTGTGGTGAAGGAGCGACCGTCCCTGACCCGCTCGACCTGGTACACGATGGGCACGCCCGGGCGGCCCGGACGCAGGAAGTACGCGTGCAGCGAGTGCACCGGCCGGTCGCCCTCAGTGGTGCGGCCGGCCGCCACCAGCGCCTGTCCGGCGACCTGCCCGCCGAACACCCGCTGCAGGGACTCCTCGGGACTGCGGCCCCGGAAGATGTTGACCTCGATCTGCTCCAGGTCCAGCAGGTCGACCAGCCGATCGGCGGGATTGTTCATGGCAGTTCCTCGACTCCTGTCCGAGACGCGCGGATCCTCGGGGCGGTCAGTGCTGGCCGACGTCCGTGACCCGGACGACGGCACGCCCCTCCTCGTCGGAGGCCGCGAGATCCACCTCGGCGCTGATGCCCCAGTCATGGTCGCCGTTCGGGTCGGCGAACGTCTGCCGGACGCGCCACAGACCGTGCTCCGGATCCTCCTCGATGAGCAGGAGCTTCGGGCCACGGGCGTCGGGGCCGGTGCCGAGATCCTCGTACTCGTCCCAGTACTTGTCCATGGCCTCGCCCCAGGCGTCCGCGTCCCAGCCGGACTCTCCGTCCATCTCGCCCAGCTCCTCGACATGGTCGAGAGCGGCCAGCTCGACCCTGCGGAACAGGGCGTTGCGCACCAGGACGCGGAAGGCGCGGGCGTTGGCCGTGACCGGCTTGACCTGGTCGGCCTTCTCCTGGGCCTCCTCGGCCGTCATGACCTCGGGGTTCGCCAGCTGCTCCCACTCGTCGAGGAGGCTGGAGTCGACCTGTCGGACCATCTCGCCCAGCCAGGCGATCAGATCCTCCAGGTCCTCGGACTTCAGGTCGTCCGGGATGGTGTGCTCCAGGGCCTTGTACGCGCTCGCGAGGTAACGCAGCACGATGCCCTCGGTGCGGGCGAGCTCGTAGAAGGACGTGAACTCGGTGAACGTCAGTGCCCGCTCGTACATGTCGCGGACGACGGACTTCGGGGAGAGCGGGTGGTCACCGACCCACGGGTGGCTCGTACGGTACGTGTTGTACGCGTGGAAGAGCAGCTCCTCCAGCGGCTTCGGGTAGGTGATGTCCTGGAGCCGCTCCATCCGGTCCTCGTACTCGACACCGTCCGCCTTCATCAACGCCACGGCCTCACCGCGCGCCTTGTTCTGCTGGGCGGCGAGAATCTGGCGCGGGTCGTCGAGGGTGGATTCGACCACCGACACCATGTCGAGCGCGTACGAAGGCGACTCGGGGTCGAGGATGTCGAATGCGGCGAGGGCGAACGTGGACAGCGGCTGGTTGAGCGCGAAGTCCTGCTGAAGGTCGACCGTCAGGCGCACGACACGGCCCGTGGCGTCCGGCTCGTCGAGCTTCTCGACGACACCGCCGGCGAGGAGCGAGCGGTAGATCGCGATGGCCCGGCGGATGTGCCGCAGCTGCTGCTTGCGCGGCTCGTGGTTGTCCTCGAGGAGGTGACGCATCGCCTTGAAGGCGTTGCCGGGGCGGGCGATCACGGACAGCAGCATCGTGTGGGTGACCCGGAAGCGGGAGGTCAGCGGCTCAGGCTCGGACGCGATCAGCTTCTCGAAGGTGTTCTCGGTCCAGCCCACGAAACCCTCGGGAGCCTTCTTGCGGACCACCTTGCGACGCTTCTTCGCATCGTCACCCGCCTTGGCGAGCGCCTTCTCGTTCTCGATGACGTGCTCGGGCGCCTGCGCGACGACGAGGCCCGCGGTGTCGAAGCCCGCGCGCCCGGCCCGGCCGGCGATCTGGTGGAACTCCCGCGCGCGCAGGGTGCGGACACGATTGCCGTCGTACTTGGTGAGCGCGGTGAACAGCACGGTGCGGATCGGGACATTGACGCCGACACCGAGGGTGTCGGTGCCGCAGATGACCTTGAGGAGTCCGGCCTGGGCCAGCTTCTCGACCAGGCGGCGGTACTTGGGCAGCATGCCCGCGTGGTGCACGCCGATGCCATGGCGGACGTACCGGGAGAGGTTGCGGCCGAACTTGGTGGTGAAGCGGAAATTGCCGATCAGATCGGCGATCTTGTCCTTCTCCTCGCGCGTGCACATGTTGATGCTCATCAGCGACTGCGCACGCTCGACGGCCTGGGCCTGCGTGAAGTGCACGATGTAGACGGGCGCCTGTTTCGTCTCGAGCAGCTCGGTGAGCGTCTCGGTGATCGGCGTCAATCGGTACTCGTACGACAGCGGCACGGGGCGCGTCGCGGAGCGCACCACCGAGGTGGGCCGGCCTGTGCGGCGCGTCAGGTCCTTCTCGAACATGGAGACGTCGCCGAGCGTCGCCGACATGAGGATGAACTGGGCCTGAGGCAGTTCGAGCAGCGGGATCTGCCAGGCCCAGCCGCGGTCCGGCTCGGCGTAGAAGTGGAACTCGTCCATCACCACCTGGCCGATGTCGGCGTCCTTGCCGTCACGCAGCGCGATCGAGGCGAGGACCTCGGCGGTGCAGCAGATGACGGGGGCGTCGGAGTTGACCGACGCGTCGCCCGTGAGCATGCCGACGTTCTCGGTGCCGAAGAGTTTGCACAGGTCGAAGAACTTCTCCGACACCAGCGCCTTGATGGGCGCCGTGTAGAAGGTGACCTTGTCCTGGGCGAGAGCCGTGAAGTGGGCGCCCGCGGCCACCAGGCTCTTGCCCGAGCCGGTCGGAGTGGACAAGATCACGTTGGCCCCGGAGACCACCTCGATCAGCGCCTCCTCCTGAGCCGGGTAGAGGGTGATCCCCTGGTCCTCGGCCCACGAGGAGAAGGCTTCGAAGAGGGCATCGGGGTCGGCATCCGGCGGCAGCTGATCAATAAGGGTCACACCCCCATCTTGCCTTCCTTCTCTCCCGATGCGGGAACCGGAGGTCCCCACGAAGATCATGGCCGCTACGCTGTGTCGCCAACGGGGTGTCAGAAGTCTGGAAATGGGGCGGGCAGCAGCAATGATGGGACCGGCACACTCACTGTCGGGGGCCGCGGCCTGGCTCGGCGTCGGCGCGGCCGCCGCGGCCGCGGGGCACACGATGCCCTGGCCGGTTCTGCTCGTAGGGGCCCTGATCTGTGCCGGGGCGGCGCTCGCGCCCGACCTCGACCACAAGTCCGCGACCATCTCGCGCGCCTTCGGACCCCTCTCGCGGGGCGTGTGCGAGATCGTGGACAAGCTCTCGTACGCCGTCTACAAAGCGACACGCAAGCAGGGGGACCCGCGCCGCTCGGGCGGGCACCGCACACTGACACACACCTGGCTGTGGGCGGTACTGATAGGGGCGGGTGCCTCGGCCCTGGCGATCTTCGGTGGACGCTGGGCGGTTCTCGGGCTTCTCTTCGTCCACCTGGTGCTCGCCATCGAAGGCCTGCTGTGGCGGGCGGCGCGTGGGTCGAGCAGCGATGTGCTGGTGTGGCTGCTGGCCGCGACGAGCGCCTGGATCCTCGCCGGAGTCCTCGACAAGCCCGGCAACGGTTCGGACTGGCTGTTCACCGCGCCCGGCCAGGAGTATCTGTGGCTGGGACTGCCGATCGTGCTGGGCGCGCTGGTGCACGACCTGGGGGACGCGCTGACGATCTCCGGGTGCCCGGTCCTGTGGCCCATTCCCATCGGCCGCAAGCGCTGGTATCCCGTCGGGCCACCGAAGGCGTTGCGCTTCCGGGCCGGCAGCTGGATCGAGCTGAAGGTCCTGATGCCGGTGTTCATGCTGCTCGGAGGAGTGGGCGGCGCGGCCGCACTCAACTTCATCTGACCGCAGGCCCCTCTTGGACCGCAGGCCCCTCTTGGACCGCAGACCCCTCCTGGCCTGTCGGCTCCTCCTGGACCGCCGGCCCTTCCCGGGCGGCCGGCCCCGGCTCAGGTGTCGGCCCGAGATCTCGGGGCCGGCAGGCGCTCGCCGTGCCAGGAGTGCCAGAGCGCGGCGTAGGAGCCGCCGCTCGTCACCAGGTCCTCATGGGTGCCGAGCTCTGTCACCCGGCCGTCCTCCATGACAGCGACACGGTCCGCGTCATGGGCTGTCTGGAGACGGTGGGCGATGGCGATGACCGTTCGCCCGCGCAGGACAGCGGCCAGCGCCCGTTCGGTGTGACGTGCGGTCGTCGGGTCCAGGAGCGCGGTGGCCTCGTCGAGGATCAGTGTGTGCGGGTCGGCGAGCACGACCCTGGCCAGCGCCAGCTGCTGGGCCTGCGCCCCGGTCAGCCGATGTGCGCCGGAACCCAGCTCGCTGTCCAGGCCGCCCGGCAGCTGCGCCGCCCACTCGGCGCCGACCGCCTTCAGGGCGGCGAGCAGCTCGGCGTCCGTGGCGGACTCCGCCGCGATCACCAGGTTGTCCCGGAGTGTGCCCAGGAACACGTGGTGCTCCTGGGTGACGAGGACGACCTGACGGCGCAGCCGCTCGGGGGACAGGTCGGTGACCGGGACCCCACCGACGGTCACCGCGCCCTTGGCCGGCGCGTCGACCCCCGCGAGGAGTCGGCTCAGGGTGGTCTTGCCCGCGCCGGAGGGGCCCACGATCGCGAGGCGTTCGCCGGGCCGCACGGACAGGTCGACACCGCGCAGGACCTCGGCGCCGTCGCCGTAGGCGAAGTGCACACCGGAGACATCGATACGGTCGTCTTCCGGGGCACGGTCGGCGGACGCGGGCGGGGCGGCCGCGCCGGGAGGTTCCGTCGGTTCGACTGCCAGGCCTTCGACACGGGCGAAGGAGGCTCCGCTGCTCTGCAACTCCTCGACCCGCTGCAGGATCGTGTCCAGCGGCTGGGAGAGCTGACGCAGATAGAGCGCCGAGGCGATCACCGTGCCCAGGCTCACCGTGCCGTGCCCGTGCAGCGTGCCGCCGACGAGGAGCACGGCGACCACCGGGACCACGTACGAGATGTCGATGGAGGGGAACAGGACACTGCGCAGGAACAGGGTGCGCTCGCGGGAGACGACGCACCGTTCGATCTCCTTCTCGCTGTCCGCGATGCGACGCTCCCGCAGACCGAAGGCCTCGATGGTGCGCGCCCCCGACGCGGTGGTGGCGAGGACCTCGGCGAGCGCGGAGTGGGCCTCGCCCTGGCCGAGGTAGGCGGCGCGGGCCCGCCGCAGGTACCAGCGGGTGGCGAACCAGATGCCGATGAGGCCGAGCACTCCACAGGCACCGAGCAACGGATCGAGCAGAAACACCGCACCGAGGATGAACAGTGCCTGCACGGCTGCCACGAACACGTCGGGCCCGGTATCGCGCAGCGTCTGCCCGGCGGTCGCGACGTCGGAGGTGCCGCGTGCCGTGAGATCTCCCGCGCCGGCACGCTCGACGACCGAGGCGGGCAGCGCGAGCGCCCGGTCGACGAACTGCTCGCGGATACGGGCCAGGGTGCGCTCGCCGAAGCGGTGTCCGAGGTGGCGGGCGTGGCGCGCCAGGAGGAGTTGCGCCAGGGCGGCGGCGAGGATGCCGAGGGCCAGGCGGTCCACGGCCTCGACGCTTCCGCCGTCCTTGACCGTGTTGACGATACGACCGAGGAGCCAGGGTCCCACCAGGCCCGTGGCAGCGGCGAGCGCATTGAAAACGATCATGGCGGTGAAGGTCCGGGCGTCCTGCCGTATCAACGCCCACGCGGCGCGGCGGACCTGGCGAGGGCCGGCGACGGGCAGGTGCCCCGGCGTGGCTTCCGGGCCGCCATCCATGCGGCTGGTCGTCATCGGAGGGCCTCATGACTCGGTTCGGAGGATGCGGGTGGTGCTGGTGTGCCGTCGTGCTCCTTGTCGCCGTCCGCTGGTTCCGGCTCCGTGCACGCACTCGAAGTACCGGAGCCTCGCGAGACCATGCTCCGGTAGCCCGGGTGCGTGGCCAGCAGGTCGGTGTGGCGGCCGACGGCGGCCACGCGGCCCCTGACCAGGTGGTACACGATGTCGGCCTGGTCGAGGAGGAGAGGAGAGGTGCCGGCCACAAGGGTCGTGCGGCCGCTGCGGGCGGCGCGCAGCCGAGCCGCCATCCTGGCTTCGGTGTGGGCATCGACCGCCGAGGTGGGTTCGACCGCCAGCAGGACCTCGGGGTCGGCGAGCAGGGCGCGTGCCAGGCGTATGCGCTGGCGCTGACCTCCGGAGAGGTTGTGGCCCTGGGCATCGAGGCGGGCGCCGAGCCCGCCGGGCAGGCCGAGGACGATGTCACGGGCCACGGCCTCGTCGATCACACGGACGAGAGCCTGGTCGTCCGGGTGCAGGCGGCCGGATATCGCCGCGCGCAGCGTACCGGCGAAGAGGTCGGCTTCGTTGTCGGTGACGAGGATCCGGGCGCGGACCTGGTCGAGGGGGATGGCGTCCAGGCGGACCTCGCCCCAGGTGGCCGCAGAAGGAGCGAACCGGCCGAGCCGGTCGACCACAGCCACGGCGTCCGACGGCTGGGCGCTGACGAGCGCGGTGAGGACGCCGGGTGCCACCTCCACGCCGGACAGCGGATCGCGCAGCACAGCCGAGCGCCCGGGCGCCTCGGCGGGGCCGCCACACTCCCCGGGAGAGCCCGCTCCTACGGGCACCTCATGCTCGGGAGGCCCGTGCCTGCTCCCTGCACCCTCTTCCGGTTTCCGCCCCTCTTCGGCGGTGTAGTCCTCCGGTTCCAGGTTGAGGAAGCGCACGACCCGGCGAGCCGAGACCAGGCCCCGGCCGATGTCGTAACCGCTCTCGATGAAGGACGACACCGGCACCACGAGGACGGCGACGTATCCGTAGACGGCGACCAGTTCGCCGACCGTGATGGTTCCCTCGGCGGCCATGCGGGCGGCGAGCCACGTCACGGTGGCGAGGAACACCGTGGGCAGGCCGAGCGCGAAGGCCTGGATCCAGCTCATCGACGAGCCCACGCGGTAACCGTCGTGGAGCAGCTTTCGAGAACCGTCGCGGTAGCGGGCGGCGAAGACTCCTTTGCCGCCGAGGCCGTTGAGAACGCGCAGGCCGCCGACCAGGTCGCCGAGTACGGCGGCAAGGGCGCCCTGCCGTTCCCGATAGGCCGTCTCCGCGCCTTGCAGGCGGCCGAGGAAGGGGCCGACCAACAGGGCGAGCACGGGCACCCCCACCAGCACCACCACCGCGAGCAGGGCGGAGACGGACAGCAGCAGTACGGCCACCACCACGTAGGCGGCCACCGCGCCCACGCCAGGTCCCGTCACGGTGAGGGTCTGGCCGATGACGCCCACGTCGGAGTGCCCGATCGTGACGACCTCACCGGCCGAGACCCGCCGGGGCAGCGCGGCACCGAGGCGGGTCGCGTGGTCCACCACCACGCGCACGGTGCGGAAGTAGGCGTCCAGCCGGACCCGGGTCATGGTGCGGTGCCGCATGATCGACAGCCAGGCGTCGAGCACTCCGATGCCGAACAGGGCGGCCGTCCAGCCGAGCAACGCCCCCTGGTCGCCGGGCCGCAGTCCGTCATCGATGGCGCGCGACAGGACGTACGGAGGCAGCGTCAGGCCCATCATCCACGCGGTGCCCAGCAGGGCCCCGCCGGCGATGCGCCGCCGCTGCATGGCGGTGACCCACCAGAGGTAGCGGGCAGGTCCGCGCCGATCGGGGACACCGGGGTCCGTGGAAAGATCCGTGGAGGGTGCAGCCATCCACGTACCCTAACCACCCCTGCAAGGGCGAGCGGAAAGACCTCAGGGCTGCCCTTACCCGAACCAGGGCGGCCCCCGCCCGTACTCCTCCTCGCACCAGGCCTGCCTCCACCCCCGCTGTAGGGAGCGCGATTTCATGAGCACTGGCTCCTGCGGACTCCCTGAATTCCTCGCCCGTCGGGTGCCAAACCGAACAAGCGATGAGGTTGCAGTTGCCCAGTCGCGCACCCGCTGTCCTGGTTTGTGACGGCAAGGCCCTCGATCCCATTGAGCGCCATGCCCCCGCTCTGGCGGCGGGAGCGGCTACCGCCGGTAGAAGAATGAGGTGTCCATCGGCCCGGGGGCGATGTTGTTGACCGAGATGTTGCGGCCGAACGGTTCCTTCGACAGTTCGACAGGGCGTCCTCGATGCGGCGGGCGGCCTCGCGTATCGATCACGCAGAACGCGGCCTTGGACAGCGCGACGGTGCGGTGTCCGTCCACGCCGGTGGGGGACTGGGGCGTTCCCCGCGCTTATCTCGTAGGCATCTTCGGGTTCTGCGCGCCTTGGGCCGATGAGACAGCGACGATGAGACAGCGAGCGTCGCCCGGTCGGTAGCGACCGTCAGTAAAAGCGCGAGCACCACACGTGGAGGAGTGCCAATGAGTCAGGAAAAGGGCGGCAAGCCGGACCCGGCTGCGCACAAGAAGCAGCCTGAAGCAATCCTTTCTGCACAATTGTTCGTCGCTCATACGAAGAAGCAGCTCCATCCCAAGGCGGCCCGGGCAGTGGCTGCGGCGTTGATCTTCGTTATGGAGGTGATCTTGGATGGCGCTCGTGGCCTCCGGTTGAACGCGGACGCCGACGAGGCGGGTGGTAGGGAGATCCAGCCTCGCCAGGTGGAGGACGCGATCCGGTCGGACGACGAGTTGCGCCGCTTGTTGGCCGCTTGGCTGCTCGAGAGGGCACCGGCTGGCCGGACCGAGCCGCAGCCTGTGGCGAGTACTCCGGAAGGTGCCCTTGAGGGCGCCATCGACCGAATGATGAGCGCGATCAACCCGAACGAAGCCGTCGCTGTCAGCGCGTCGGCCATGAGTGTCCTGGCCGGCCTGCTCGCCCTTCTCATCGAACAACTGATGGACGCCGCCGATGCGTTCTCCACGAGGGTTGGCAGCAACGTCATCTACGCGGAAGATGTCCGCGCGGCTGTCCAGGTGATGCTGACGGGCGAACTGCGTCGGCTCGCCGACCGGGAGATCAGCAGCGCGACCGCTTGACCGCGTCCGGGCCCACGCACGTGCCCAGCCCCGACCCCGGGTCTGCCTGAGCGTTTTCTGGCCCTGCCGAGCGGATGTGGCCGACCGGGTTCACACTGTGCGGCAACTCGGAGGCTCCCCAGCCGTATTGAGTGTCGAAGGCGCGATCTCTGACCCGCAGCTGATTAATGATCTACTCCTCGTGACGGGGCGGAAGGGGGCCTCTCGCTGAATGCCCCCCACGAGGGAATGTGGTGGTGTCATTGGGGCGGGGCGGGCGAGTCGCGGTGCTGGGTGGTGGCGTGGCCGGGTTGACGGCGGCGATGGAGCTGGCGGAGCGCGGCTTCGAGGTGACGGTGGCGGAGCCCGCCGGCTGGGGTGGCAAGGCCCGCAGTGCGTGGGTGGCGGGGACCGGCCGCGGCGGGCGGCTGGACCTGCCCAGTGAGCACGGGTTCCGTTTCTTCCCCGGGTTCTACCGGAGTCTGCCGGACACTCTGCGCCGTATCCCTGTCGACGGCAGCACGGAAGGGGTGGCGGGCAATCTTCGGGAGGCGACACAGATGCTCTCCGCGCGCTCGGGCCGGGTGGGTGAGCGGGTCACGGACGTGTCCGCGGCTGCGAGTACGCGCACTCCGATGGAGTTCCTGCGTGCTGTCGGGTTGGAGGCGGGTGGCAGGGGGCTGACGAGCGAGGAACTGCTGTTCTTCGCGAACCGGATGCTCGTCTACATGACGAGCAGTGACGAGCGGCGGCTGGGCCAGTGGGAGTCGACCTCCTGGTGGGACTTCGCCGCGGCCGACGGCGCCTCCGAGGAGTACCTCAAGGCGTGCGTGGTGGGGGCGACCCGCACGGTGGTCGCGGCACGGGCCGAGGTCTGCAGCGCGCATACGGTCGGTGGGTTCCTGGAGGCGTTCAGTTTCGGATTCCTCGGCCGGGGTGAGGAACCGCAGTCGGCGGACCGGGTGCTCAACGGCCCCACCACCACAGCCTGGATCGACCCGTGGATCCGTCATCTGATGTCCCTGGGAGTGCGGCTGGAACTCGGATGGGGGGTCGAGCGGCTGGCCCTGAGCGGTCGCCGTGTCACCGGGGCCCACCTGCGCGATCCGGCCGGTCGGCGGCGGGAGCTGGAAGCTGACTGGTATGTCTGCGCGCTGCCGGTCCATCGCATCGGCGCGCTGCTGGACCGCGGACTGGCGGAGGCCGACGCCGAGCTCAAGAACGTGACGGGACTGCACACGGACTGGATGGTCGGCATGCAGTTCTACCTGACCCAGCCGGTGCCGGTCATCCACGGCCATGTCCTGTTCCTGGACTCGCCCTGGGCGCTCACCTCGATCAGCCAGGCCCAGTTCTGGGACTGCGACTTCCCGTCCACCTACGGCGACGGGACGGTGGCCGACTGCCTGTCGGTGGACATCTCCTCCTGGGACACCCCGGGCATCCTGTACGGCAAGCCGGCCCGTGAGTGCAGCCGGGCGCAGATCGCGGCCGAGGTCTGGGCGCAGCTGTGCGACGGGCTCAACGGATCTGGTCGAACCCGCCTGCACAAGGGGTTGCTGCACTCCTGGGAGCTGGATCCGGCGGTGCGGAACCTGGACGAGCCGGGGCCGGCCGTCAACGACGAGCCGCTGCTGATCAACACCACCGGTTCCTGGGAGGCGCGCCCACGGGCGGTGACGGCGGCGGCGAACCTGTTCATGGCCGGGGACTACGTGCGCTCCCCGGTGAACCTGGCGACGATGGAAGGCGCGAACCAGGCCGCCCGCCTCGCCGTGAACGCCCTGCTGGAGGCTGCCGGTGACACCGGGGTCCCCGCGGCCGTGCACGCCCTCTACCAGCCGCAGGAACTGCGCAGGCTCAAGGAGGTGGACGCCGAGCTGTTCGAGCAGGGCCGCGCTCACCTCATGGACGGGCCGCCTCCGTGGAAGGTCAGTGCACGCGACTGATCACGACCGTGCACAGCGCTTCAAGGTCTTCGAGAGCCGAGGGTACGGTGGTGAGGCGGTGCAGGCGGTCGCGTGCGGCCGTCGCGTGCTGGGCGGCGCGGTCGCTGGTCCAGCGCCGGCCGCCCGCCTCCTCGACCAGGCGGGCGATGCCGGCCGTATCGCCCCCGGGCTGCGAGTACAGGAGAGCGAGTTCGTCGCCGGCCGGGGTCGCGGACGTCAGCGCGGCAACCACGGGCACCGACATCTTGCGGTTCTTCAGATCGTTGAAGACGGGCTTTCCGGTCACCGCCGGGTCGCCCCAGATGCCGAGCAGGTCGTCCACGAGCTGGAAGGCCATGCCGAGGTCGTGTCCTGCCTCCGCCCATTGGGCGCAGACGGCCGGGTCGGCGCCTCCGTAGAGGGCACCCAGTCGGCAAGCGCAGGCGAACAGCGAGGCGGTCTTGCCCGAGACCATCTCCAGACACTCCGCCAAGGTCACCCGGGTCCGTCCTTCGAAGACCAGGTCCAGACTCTCGCCGACCGCCAGTTGGATCAGCACGTCCACCAGAGCGGCCGACGCCTCACGAGCCACCGGCCCGTCCGGCCCGTCGGCTTCCGACAGGACGTCGAACGCGGTCAGCATCATCGCGTCCGCGGACCGGACGGCGGACGACGGGCCGAAAACCTGCCAAGCGGCCGCACGGTGGCGCCGCACCGTGTCACCGTCCAGAACATCGTCGTGGAGAAGCGACAGGTTGTGCACCATCTCCACCGCCGCGGCCGCCGGCACCGCCCGCCGGTCCACACCTCCCACCGCACGCGCACACGCCAGAGTCAGGGCAGCACGAACGTACTTACCGCCTTGACGTACGCCCTCCCCCGACCAGCCGAACTGATAGGCAGCCACCTCAGCAGCGGGCCCCTGCAGCGATCCCACCCACCGCCGCAGCTGCTCCTCGCAAGCCTCGCTCGCGCTCCGCAGCACCTCATCGACCGTGCCCACCGTCAAACCCCCGTCGTCAGCTCCACACGAAACCATGCTGCCCCGGCTGTCGGCGGGCAGGATCCGTCCTGGGCCCCATGATGGTGGGTCCGACAGGTGCAGAACTTCGCCGCCACCTCGGCAGTGCGTCCGAGCGGGCACGAGAAGCGTCAGAAATACTGCTGCACATGAATGAACCCCTACCCACCAGCACGTCCGGCAGGTCCGGACTGTCGCGACGGCTGGTCCCCATGACCGGCCGTGACCCGGACGAGCACGGACGGACCGCCTCACCGCTGGAGCTCTTGTTCGATCTGACGTTCGTGGTCGCCGTCGGTACGGCGGCGTTCCAGTTCGCCGAGATGGTGGCCGGGGGGCATGCCGGGCAGGCGGTCATCGCGTTCGTACTGGCGATGTTCGCGATCAGCATCGCCTGGATCAGCTTCAGCTGGTTCGCCTCCGCCTTCGCCACCGACGACTGGCTCTACCGGGCCCTGACGATGCTGCAGATGATCGGCGTCGTCGTGTTCTCACTCGGCCTGCCGGCGATGTTCCACTCCGTAGAGGAGGGCAGCCACCTCGAACTGCGCGCCATGGTCATCGGCTACGTCGTCATGCGGATCGCGATGGTGCTCCAGTGGTGGCGCGCCGCCCGGCAGTCTCCCTCGTTCCACGACGTCGGCATGGCCAACATCCGCTGGACGCTGATCGTCCAGGCGGGCTGGATCGTCGCGGCCTTCGTCCACATGCCGATCGCCGTCGTCTTCGCTGCGTTCGGCGTCCTGGGCGCCCTCGAACTCGTCCTGCCGGTGCTCACACAGGGGTCCGCGGGCGGCACGCCCTGGCACCCGCACCACGTCGCCGAACGGTACGGACTCTTTGCGATCATCGTCCTCGGCGAGGGCGTCGTCGGTACGGTCGCTTCCTCCGGCGATCTCCTGGGCGGCGGGGACGGCACGCACTGGACCTGGAACGCCATCGCCGTGGTCATTGCCGGTGTCGGGCTGACCTTCGGCATGTGGTGGATGTACTTCCTGACGCCGTTCGGCGACATCCTGGTACACCGACGCAAGCGCGGATATCTCTTCGGCTACGGCCACATCCCGCTGTTCATCGGCGTCGCCGCAGCCGGCGCCGGGCTCCACGTCGCGGGCCTGTACATGGAGCATCACGCCAAGACCTCCGGCACCGCCGTCGTCCTCGCCCTCGCGCTCCCGGTCGGCCTCTACATGCTGATGGTCTATCTCCTGCATACCCTGCTGCTGTCCACGGCCGACCGCTTCCACCTCCTTCTGGTCGCCCTCACCATCGCCGTGCTGCTCACTGCGGTTCTCCTGGCCGCCGCCGGCGTGGGCATCGCGGTATGCCTGCTGGTCGTCATGCTCGCGCCGTTCGTCACCGTGATCGGCTACGAGACGGTCGGACACCGCCATCAGCAGAAGATGCTGCGAGAACTTGGCGCGCAGTAGGCAGGGCGCCACCTTCATCGGACAACACATCTCACCAGCAACGCGCACAGTACGGGCGGTGCAGGCCCCACCCCTCACGGCTGCATCTAAAGGCCGGGCTCTCCCCGGTCCGCGGTGAGGAGTGTGGAGATCGGCCTGCTCTGCCGGAATCCGCCGGAACCGCGTAGCCGGTGCGCGTCTCATGGGTACAGCGCGCACCGGATCGCGGAACCTGCACCCGCCGGGACCGCCGCGGCTATCCGTGCCAGGACCGCCACAGCGCCGCGTACGCCCCGTCGGCG
Source organism: Streptomyces sp. NPDC031466 (assembly GCF_055581265.1). Taxonomy (NCBI): domain Bacteria; kingdom Bacillati; phylum Actinomycetota; class Actinomycetes; order Kitasatosporales; family Streptomycetaceae; genus Streptomyces; species Streptomyces sp. NPDC031466. Next base: position 514,295 of record NZ_JBVIJT010000004.1, on the reverse strand, counting down.
GACACCAGTTGGTCGTGGCTGCCGAGTTCACTGATACGGCCGTTCTCGACCACCGCGATGACGTCCGCGTCGTGCGCGGTGTGCAGGCGGTGGGCGATCGCCACGACGGTGCGGCCGTCCAGGACGCGGGCGAGCGAGCGTTCCAAGTGCCGTGCGGCACGCGGGTCGAGCAGCGACGTCGCTTCGTCCAGGACCAGGGTGTGCGGGTCGGCGAGGACGAGCCGGGCGAGCGCGATCTGCTGGGCCTGTGCGGGTGTCAGCGCGAATCCGCCGGAGCCGACCTCGGTGTCCAAGCCGGCGTCGAGCCCCCGTGCCCAGTCGGCCGCGTCGACGGCGCCGAGCGCGGCCCACAGCTCGGCGTCCCGCGCACCGGCCCGGGCGAGCAGGAGGTTGTCGCGGAGGGAGCCGACGAAGACGTGGTGCTCCTGGTTGACCAGGGCCACATGGGCACGGACTTCCTCGGCCGGCATGTCCGACAACGCGGCACCGCCCAGCGTCACCTGACCGGTGCGCGGACCGTAGATGCCGGCGAGGAGCCGGCCCAGCGTGGACTTGCCCGCCCCCGAAGGGCCGACGAGAGCGACGCGCGAGCCGGGCTTGACGGCGAGGGACACCTCGCGCAGCACGTCCACGCCTTCGCGGTAGCCGAAGTGCACGTCGTCCGCGAGGACGTCACGGCCCTCGGGGACCACGGACGCGTCACCCGCGTCCGGCTCGATGTCGCGCACGCCGACGAGCCGGGCCAGCGACACCTGCGCCACCTGCAGCTCGTCGTACCAGCGCAGGATGATTCCCAGGGGGTCGACGAGCATCTGGGAGATCAGCACACCCGCGGTGAGCTGGCCCACGCCGATCCAGCCCTGGAGGACGAAGACTCCACCGATCATCAGCGTCGAACAGAGCACGGTGGTGTGGGTGAAGTTGATCACCGGGAAGAGGACCGAGCGCAGGTAGAGGGTGTAGCGCTCCCAGGCGGTCCACTCCTTGACGCGGCGTTCGGACAACTCGATGCGGCGCTCGCCGAGCCGGTGGGCCTCGATGGTGCGGCCCGCGTCGACGGTCTCCGCGAGGGCGGCGGCCACGGCGGCGTATCCGGCCGCCTCCGAACGGTAGGCGGCGCCCGCCCGCTTGAAGTACCAGCGGCAGCCCACGACGAGGAGCGGCACGGCGACGAGGACCGCGGGAGCCAGCGGCGGCGCGGTCACGACCAGGCCGCCGAGCAGCAGCGCCACCCACACCACGCCGATCGCGAGCTGCGGAACGGCCTCGCGCATGGCGTTGGCCAGGCGGTCGATGTCCGTGGTGATCCGGGAGAGCAGATCGCCGGTCCCCGCGCGCTCCAGGACACCCGGCGGCAGCCCGACGGACCGCACGAGGAAGTCCTCCCGCAGGTCGGCCAGCATCCGCTCGCCGAGCATCGCCCCGCGCAGCCGCACCTCCCGTACGAAGTAGGCCTGCACGGCGAGGGCGAGCGCGAACAGGCCGATGGTGCGCTCCAGATGGAGGTCACGGGCACCGTGAGAGACCTTCTCGACGAGGTCGCCGAGAAGGTACGGGCCGGCCATCGAGGCGACCACGGCGAGTGTGTTCACCGCGATGAGCAGCAGGAAGGCCCTGCGGTGGCGTCGGAACAGGTCGCGGACGTAGGAGCGGACGGTCGCGGGCGCGCCGATGGGCAGGGTGTCCGCGGTCGTGGGGGCCGCCGGGTCGTACTCCGGTGGCGCCAGGCCGATCATGCCGTCTCCTCGATGTCGAATGCCGTGAGGGCGTCCGCGCGGGCGCGCTCGTCGTCGGTCTCGCGGGTCACGACCGCGCGGTATCGCGGTTCGCCGTGCACCAGTTCGCGGTGCGAGCCCACTGCCGTGACCTCGCCGTCGGCCAGGAAGACCACCCGCTCGGCGCGGTCCAGGAGCAGGGGCGAGGAGGTGAGCACCACGGTGGTGCGTCCGGACCGCAGCCGGCGGATGCCGTCGCCGACCCGCGCCTCCGTGTGCGAGTCGACGGCGGAGGTCGGCTCGTCGAGGACCAGCGCCTCGGGGTCGGTGACCAGCGAGCGGGCCAGGGCGAGGCGCTGGCGCTGGCCTCCGGAGAGGGAGCGGCCGCGCTCCGTGAGGTGGGCGGCCATCGGGTCGTCGTCCACCGAGGTCTGGGCCAGGGCGGTCAGTACGTCCGCGCACTGGGCGGCCGCGAGAGCTTCCTCGGGAGTGACGGCCCCGGAGGCGGGCACGTCGAGGAGGTCACGGAGCGTCCCGGAGAGCAGGACGGGATCCTTGTCCTGGACCAGGACGGCGGTACGGGCGGCGGACAGCGGCAGCTCATCGAGCGGTACGTCCCCGAGGCGTACGGACGGCAGGTCCGAGGCCTCCTCGAAGGCCGGGTGGCCGCCGAGGCGTTCGGCGAGTCTGCCCGCCTCGTCCGGGTCACCGCAGACCACGGCGGTGAAGCGGCCGGCCGGGGCGAGGAGCCCGGTCACGGGGTCGTACAGGTCGCCGGTGGGCCGGACGCCGCCCGGCCACGGGCGTGCGGCGCGCCTGCCGCCCATGACTGCGCCGGCTGCCGCGGCGGCCGGCGGCTCGGCCGGGCCGCCGGGCTTACCCGGGGTGTGTTCCCGGTCCTGCCCCGAGGTCCGGCCCGAGGCCTGCTCCGGCATCCGCGCCGCACCGGACCCGGCCGTGGGCTCAGCCGTCCGTTCCAGGGCCAGCACCCGCGCCGCCCGCTTCGCGGAGGGGCGGGAGAAGGAGTACGCCATGGCGATCTCCTCGAAGTGCCGCAGCGGGTAGTTGAGCAGCATCACCGCGCTGTAGACGGTGACCAGTTCGCCGACGGTGATCCGGCCCTCGCGGGCCAGATGCACGCCGTGCCAGACGACCGCGATGAGCAGCAGTCCCGGCATCAGGACCTGGATGGCGGAGATCGCCGCCCACATGCGGGCGCTGCGCACCGCTGCCGTTCGGACCTCCTGCGAGGCGCGGCGGTAGCGGTCGAGGAAGAGTTCCTCGCCGCCGATGCCGCGCAGGACCCGCAGACCGGCGACGGTGTCCGACGCCAGTTCGGTGGCCCGTCCGGCCTTCTCGCGCTGGAAGTCGGCCCGTCGGGTGGCGCGCGGCAGCAGAGGGAGCACGGCGAGCGCGAGCACCGGCATCCCGGCGGTGACGACGACGCCGAGGGCGGGCTGGTAGACGAGGAGGCCGACGCAGACCAGGACGACCGTCAGGGCGGCCGCGGCGAACCGCGACAGCGTTTCCACGAACCAGCCGATCTTCTCGACGTCACCGGTGGAGACCGCGACGACCTCACCGGCCGCGACGCGCCGGGTGAGGGCGGAGCCGAGCCGAGCGGTCTTACGGGCGAGGAGCTGCTGCACGCGGGCCGCCGCCGTGACCCAGTTGGTCACGGCGGTGCGGTGCAACATCGTGTCACCCAGGGCGATCCCCACGCCGAGGAGACCGATCAGCATGCCCGCGAGGGCGAGCCGTTCCCCGGACCGGTCGAGTACGGCCTCGACGGCGAGGCCGACCATGTAGGGCAGGCCCGCGATGGAGGTGAAGTGCAGCAGGCCCCAGGCGAGGGACTTCAACTGCCCCCCGAGTTGGTTGCGGCCCAGCCACCACAGGAAGCGTGGCCCTGACCGGACATCGGGGAGGCCGGGGTCGGAATACGGAAGATCGCGAATCTGCATGACGTCCCAGGACTCGGAGCGGCTGCCGTCGGCTCGGGTGGGCCGCGAGGCGACGAGATCTCGCACGTGAGATCACGGTCGGGCTCGGACCGGGGGAAGCGGGCGGCGGTGACGAGCGGTGAAAGGTTCGCCTCGGACGGTGGTCCGAGGCAAACGGTTTTCCGGCCGGGGGTAAAGAATCGGCTCCGAACTTCGCGTCGGCTCCGGGGCTGGAGGGGGGAACCGGACGCCGGATGCGACCATGGGCGGATGCGTATAGCCGGTGCGGTGCGAGCGGTGGTCGCGGCAGCGGCCTGCGGTGTCCTTCTGACGTCCTGTGGGAGCGGCGGTTCGTCACAAGCGAAGACGAAGGATGACACCAGAGCCGGGGGAGCGGGCGGGGCGGGGGGTGCCGACCGGCGTGCCACCGGTCTGAAGAGCATCCCCGAGGTCGGCGCCCGCTTGCAGGCGCGGATTCCCGAGGACTCCCGGCAGGTCGTCGCCGTGTACGGCGACGGTGAGAACTCGGCGAAGTCGACCGTCGTGCTCTACACGAAGGCCGCGAAAGCCGCAAAGCCCACGAAAGCCGGGCGCGGGGAGAAGGGCGCCACCTGGTCGAAGGTCCGCGGTTGGTCCGCGCACAACGGCAAGAAGGGCTGGACCACCGACCACCGCGAGAACGACAAGCGAAGCCCGGTCGGAGTGTTCACGCTCAGCGACGCGGGCGGTGTCCTCGCGGACCCGGGGTCCAAGTTCCCGTACACGATGTCGTCCTCCATGCAGGCGCCGCACTACTGGCCCAAGACGCACTGGCACGATTTCGACTACGTGATCGCCATCGACTACAACCGTGCCAAGGGCACCCCGCCGAACGACCCGACGCGCCCGCAGGGGCAGGCGAAGGGTGGCAGCATCTGGCTGCACATGGACCACGGCAGCGGCACATCGGGCTGTGTGAGTCTGTCCAAGTCGGCCATGGAGTACCTGCTGCGCACCCTGGACCCGAAGCAGCACCCGGTCGTGGTGATGGGGGACAAGGCGCACCTCAAGGCGTGAGCGCGGCCATGAGGGCCGCAGACGCAAGCGGGAGCACGAACACCGGTGAGGCCCCATTGCGGTGCACGACGACCGCCCCATAGAACACCTCCATGAGAAGACGCGTCATGTCCATGCTCGTGGGGCTCACTCTCGCCGCGAGCGCACTCCTCGGCACGGGCCAGGCCACGGCCACGGCCGCCACCACACCCCCCGCCGAGTTCGGCACCGACTGGCACGACCCGATCACCGCCGCGCCCCCGGTCCCCAAGCCGCGCACGAAGTCCTGTGCGGTGACGGTCGCCGAGGCGCGGTTCAAGGACTTCACGCCCTTCCGGGGGCGCTACACGCCTCCCGAGGAGTGCGGTGACCGCTGGGAGAAAGTGGTGCTGCGTCTGGACGGCAAGGTCAAGGGGCGGCAATACGACCGGCTCGGCTATCTGCGCATCGGGGGTGTGGAGGTGTTCCGCACCTCCACTCCGGAGCCGTCCCCCGAGGGCATCACCTGGTCCGTCGAGAAGGACGTCACCCGCTACAGCGAGACGCTGGGGCACGACCAGCCGGTCGAGATGCTCATCGGGAACGTCGTCGACGACACCTACACCGGAATCATCGACGTCAAGGTCACACTGACGTTCTACGCGAAGAAGAAGGCCACGGCCGGGGCGAAGGCCGAGGCTGCCGCCCAGGCGAAGGCCCAGGTGAAGGCCAAGGCGGAGAACGCGCCGCCCGACCGCGTCCTCCCCCTCGGGGACGCCGTGGGGGACGGCGCCGTCCTCACCACCCCGCGCAACAGCGAACGCATCGTCGCCGAGGTCTACGCGACCGGCTCCGGCGGCGGCTGCGAGGAGTACTGGTACCTGACGGTGCCCGACACCGCGCCCTACTCCTGCACAGCGGACAACGGCCCCTACCGCGAGGTCCAGATCAAGGTCGACGGACGACTGGCCGGGGTCGCCGCGCCGTTCCCGACCGTGTGGACCGGCGGCTGGTCCAACCCGTTCCTCTGGTACGTGATCCCGGGCCCCCGCGCCTTCGACGTCAAGCCCGTCGAGTACGACCTGACGCCGTTCGCCGGGCTCCTCAACGACGGCCGCCCGCACGACGTGGAGGTCTCCGTCGTCGGCGTACCAAAGGCGCGGGCCGGCTGGAGCACCCCGGCGAACGTGCTGGTCTGGCAGGACGAGAAGCGCGAGCGCGTCACCGGCGCCCTGACCCACCACAGGGTGGGCACCCCCGCGAACACATCGACGTACACCCCTGGTTCGGGGGATGTCGCGCACCGGCTCGACACCAGGGGCGGCCACCGTCTGAGCGTCTCCGGGTACGTGAACACCTCGCACGGCCGCGTCGCCACGACCGTGACCCGCACCCTCGCCACCACCTCCGCGCACCGATGGACCGACGGCGAGTCGATGGACGCGCTCAAGGCCACCTGGACCGACCGTGAGACGGTCACGACGGGCGCTGGGGCGGTGCGCACCGACCGCACGTACACGATGGACGGCACAACGACGCTCGGCACGGGGGAGCGGCTGCGCACCGCGATCTCGCTCGGTGACCGCGCCGAGAAGGTCACGACCCGCGGCCACCGGCGTGTGGGTGGGTCGGTGACCGACGACCGGTACGAGGGCGACGCGTCGTACCTCACTCAGGTGCCCCGCGAGGAGCGGCACGCCGTGGGCACCTCCCGCGAGCGCTATCGGCAGTACGGCGACACGGGGTGCCACGACCGTACGTTGACCACCGTGCAGGGAGTACTGACGGAGGACCGGCTGCGCTGCTGAGGTGGCCCACGGCCTGTGGCCCGACGCCCCGGGGGCTCACGCCGAAGCCGGCAAGTACGCCTACGCGTCAGGCTTCGGCGAGTCCACCCCCGGACGCTCCCTCTCCCACAGCCCGCGAGTGAAGTCGGGGATCGCCTGCGGCGCGCCCTTCGCCTTGATCGACAGGTGGCTCAGCGGCACGGGTGCCGTCCATGTCGCGGCGTCGTACACGTCGAAGTCCGGGACGAGGCCGAGCCGCATGGTCTGCATCAGCCGGAAGATCATGATGTAGTCCATGCCGCCGTGCCCGCCCGGCGGGTTGGCGTGCTCCTTCCACAGCCAGTGGTCGAAATCGGCGTACTTGGAGAAGTCGGCCCACTTGTCGTCCGTGTGGTCCGGTTCGAGGTAGATGCGGGCGGGGTAGTCCTCGAAGACGCCCTTCGTGCCGCCGAGGCTGTTGACGCGGCTGTAGGGGTGCGGCGTCGAGACGTCGTGCTCCAGGCGGATCACCCGCCCCTTCGCCGTCTGGACGAGACTGATGGTGCGGTCGCTCTCGATGTACGTCTCCTTCCAGCTCGGGTCGCCCGCAGGCATGTGCGCCTCGCGGTACTCGGCGAGGCCGAGCGCGGGAGTGCCGAAGCTGGATATGTGGGTCACACGGTCGCCCCGGTTGACGTCCATGTAGTTGGCGACCGGGCCGAAGCCGTGGTTGGGATAGAGGTCACCGCGCAGCCGGGTGTGCCAGAGGCGGCGCCATGGCCCCTCGTAGTACCCGGGGTCGAACATCAGGCCGCGCAGGTCGTGGTTGTAGGCGCCCGCGCCGTGCAGCAGCCGGCCGAACTTGCCCGCGTGCGCCATCCGCAGGACCCGCATCTCGTTCTTGCCGTAACAGCAGTTCTCCAGCTGCATGCAGTGTCTGCGGGTGCGCTCCGAGAGGTCCACCAGCTCCCACAGCTCGTCCAGACGCATGGCGAGGGGACACTCCACGCCCACATGCTTGCCGCCCAGCATCGCCGACTTGCAGATGGCGAAGTGGGAGTCCCAGGGCGTCGCCGCGTACACGAAGTCGATGTCCCCGCGCCGGCAGAGGTTCTCATAGTCGTGCTCGCCCCTGGTGTACGTCGCCGGGGCCGGCTGACCGGCGGCGGTGACCTTCTTCGCGGCGGCCGCCGCCTTCTCCTTGACCGGGTCGCAGAGGGCGACGACGCGGACACCGGGAATCGCGAGGAACAGATCGATCATGGAGCCGCCGCGGTTGCCGAGCCCGACGATGCCGACCCGTACCGTGGAGCGCCGCTGGAACGGCACGCCGATCATCGTCCTGCCCTTGCGGGCCGGCGCCTGCCCGGTGTCCTCGGCAGCGGCGCCGGCGTGGGCGGGGGCGGCGGTAGGGGCGGCGGCCGGAGTACCGGCGTGTGCCGTGCCGCCCGCGAAGGCGCCGACACCGAGCCCGGCCCCGGCGAGCCCCGCCGTGCGCAGCACCGCGCGGCGTGAGCGGCCGTCTCCAGGTGTGCTCGTCGTGCCCGCCGCACTCTCCTCGGGAGTGGCGCCGTCAGGGGTCGGTGTCGCGTTCTCGTCGTGCATCGGACCTCCGTAGCCGTATGTCGGGTGGTCTCCGCCACTGGGGCGGAAGCCACCCTGAGGGGGCCGCGACGGGGACGCAAGAGGCTGAAGTGGTCGAGGAGTTGGACTTCTCTGCGGGGGGATCCGGATCGCACGGCGCCAGAGGTGAGGCGAGGTCCGGGAGCGAGGCCCCTCGGTCACCAGTCACATGCGGGGGCGCGGGCGCGTCGCACGCTCCAGTTCCAGAAGTACGGAGTAGTAGTCGCGGCCCGTGGCATGGTCCATGCCGACCTCACACATGCGGTTCGCCGAGAGGTGGGCGTCGAAGGGGCGGGCGGTGACCTCGGCGGCCTCCTTGCGGGTGGCCGACTCGGTGAGCTCCCGGTGGAGCATGCCTCGGTCGCCCGCGAACGCGCAGCACCCCGCGTCGTCCGGCACGACCACCTCGTCCGCGCAGGCCTCCGCGACGGCGCGCAACTGCGGCTCGTCCCCGAGGTGGTGCGTGGAGCACGTGGGGTGCAGGACCGCGGAGGCGATCGTGCGGTGCACGGTCAGGTGGGGGAGCAGCTCGTCGGCGGCCCAGACGACGGAGTCGACGACCGTCAGTTCCCGGTGCAGCGCGCGGTTGTCGGCCGTCAGGTACGGCACCACCTCGTGGGCGATGCCGAGCGTGCACGACGAGGCGTCGACGACCAGCGGCAGCCGGCCGCCCGCGGTCCAGCCCCAGGCCGCCTCGACGACGCGATTGGCCATGACCCTGTTACCGGCGTCGTACCCCTTGGAGTGCCAGATCGTCGCGCAGCACGTCCCCGCGACGTCCTCGGGAATCCAGACGGGCCTGCCCGCGCGCGCGGAGACCGCGACGACCGCCTCGGCCAGCGTACGGTCGCCCGGACCACCGAAGACGCGGTTCACGCACGCCGGGTAGTAGACGGCCGCGGCGCCCGTGCGCGCGGTGCGGGGCAGGGTGCGCGGCGCGGCCCCGGGCATCCGCGGCAGCCACTCCGGGACGAGGTCGTGGCGTACGGCCTTGCGGGCGGTGCGGGTCACCGCGGTGAGCAGGCGGTCGTTGATCCGGTCCGCGGCGGCCACCGCGAGCCGCGCGGCCGCCTCGACGCCCTTGAAGTGGCGCGCGGCGAACGCGGCCGCCCTCTCCTCGCGCCGTGAGTGCCGCGCGTGCCGGAAGTCCTTCATCAGGGCGCCCGTGTCGATGCCGACGGGGCAGGCCAGTTTGCAGGTCGAGTCGCCCGCGCAGGTGTCCACGGCGTCGTATCCGTACGCCTCCACCAGGCCGTCCTCGACCGGGGAGCCCGGCGCCTGGCGCATCATCTCGCGGCGCAGGACGATGCGTTGACGCGGTGTCGTGGTCAGGTCCCCGCTGGGGCAGGTGGGTTCGCAGAAGCCGCACTCGATGCACGGGTCGGCGAGGGGCTCCACCTTGGGGATGGTCTTCAGGCCCCGCAGATGGGCCTTGGGATCACGGTCGAGCACCACGCGCGGGGCGAGCACGCCGCCCGGGTCGATGGTCTGCTTGGTGCGCCACATCAACTCCGTCGCCTTCGGGCCCCATTCGAGCTCCAGGAAGGGTGCGATGTTGCGGCCCGTGGCGTGCTCGGCCTTCAGGGAGCCGTCGAAGCGCTCCACGGTCAGGCGGCAGAACTCGTCCATGAAGGCGGCGTAGCGCTGCACGTCGGACGGCAACGCCGCGTCGAAGGCGAGCAGGAAGTGGAGGTTGCCGTGCGCGGCGTGGCCCGCGACGGCGGCGTCGAAGCCGTGCCGCGTCTGGAGGTCGAGGAGTGCCTCGCAGGCATCGGCGAGCCGGCCCGGGGGCACCGCGAAGTCCTCGGTGATCAGCGTGGTCCCCGCGGCGCGGGCGCCGCCGACGGCGGTGACGAACGCCTTGCGCGCCGTCCAGTAGCCGCCGATCGTCCGCGCGTCGCGCGTGAAGGTGTTCGTCACCGACGGTACCGGCGCGATCAGTTCGAGCCGCCGCACCACCTCGGCGGCCGCCGCCTCGTACGCCTCCCGGGTCGCCTCGTCCGGCGCGCGGAACTCCACCAGGAGCGCTGCCGCCGACTTCGGGAGCCGGGCCCAGTCGGCCGGCACCCCGCGCACGCTGACCGAGGCGCGCAGCGTATTGCCGTCCATCAGTTCGACGGCGAGCGCGCCCGCCGCGTTGAACAGCGGCACCGCCGCCGCGGCCGCCGGCAGTGAGGGGAAGAAGAGCAGCGCGGCGCTGAGGTGCCGCTCCAGCGGCAGCGTGTCGAAGACGACCTCCGAGATGAAGCCGAAGGTGCCCTGCGAGCCGACCATCAGACCGCGCAGGATTTCCACGGGCGTCACACCGTCGAGGAAGGCGTCCAGGCGGTAGCCGTTGGTGTTCTTGATCTGGTGCTTGGCGCGGATGCGGGCCACCAGCTCCGGGTCCGCCTCGATCTCGCGTTTGATCGCGAGCAGCCCCTCGCACAGGGCGGGCTCGGCGTGCGCCAACCGCTCGTCGGCGTCCGGCCCGCCCGTGTCCACGACCGTGCCCGAGGGCAGGACGAAGGTGAGCGAGGCCACCGTGCGGTAGGAGTTGCGGGTGGTGCCCGCGGTCATGCCCGAGGCGTTGTTCGCCACGACGCCGCCGATGGTGCAGGCGATGGCGCTCGCCGGGTCGGGGCCGAGCACCCGGCCGAAGCGGGCGAGGGCGGCGTTGGCGCGGACGACCGTGGTGCCGGGGCCGATCCGGGCCCGCTCGCCCGAGCCGAGCACCTCGACGCCCGCCCAGTGCTTGCGCACGTCGACCAGGATGTCCTCGCCCTGGGCCTGGCCGTTGAGCGACGTGCCCGCGGCGCGGAAGACGACCTCGCGGCCCTTGCCGTGCGCGTACGACAGGACGGCCGAGACGTCGTCGATGTCCTCGGGGACGACCACGACCCGCGGCACGAAGCGGTAGGGGCTCGCGTCGGAGGCGTACCGCACCAGGTCGGAGACCTTGGTGAGGACCTTGTCGGCGCCGAGCAGCGCGGTCAGTTCGCGGCGCAGCGGCTCCGGGGTGCCGGCGGCCCCGCGGTCCGGCACCCGGTCCGGTGACGGGCCCTCGGCGCGCGCCGGGGGGCGCAGGGCGTCCGGCTCGGGCTCCAGCAGCGGCATGGGCTCTCCCTCGACGGTGGCGGCGTGCCGGCGACGACTGCTTCCGGCGTGCCGGTGAGCACTCCCTCCGGCGCGTCAGCAGCGGCCTTCCGGTCCTTCCGCCGGGTCAGCAGCGGCCTTCCGGTCTGTCCGGCGCGTCCGCAACAGCCTTCCGCTCCTCCCGGCGGGTCAGCAGTGGCCTTCCGGGTCGTCCAGCAGCGTGGTCAGCAGACCGCCGAGGACTTCACGCTGGTCGGCGGTCAGTGGAGCCAGGATGTCCTCCGCGGCGGCCCGGCGCGCGGCGCGCAGCTCTTTCAGGGCACTGTGCCCCGCATCGGTCAGTTCGATCCGGATGACCCGGCGGTTGCTCGGATCCGGCACGCGCCGCACCAGAGCGTCCGACTCCGAGGTGCCCGATTCCAGGGCGTCCACCAGGCTTGTCACCGCGCGCGGCACCACTTCGAGGCGCTGCGCGAGGTCGGCCATGCGCGGCGGCGCCTCGTAGTGCGCGAGGGTGCGCAGCAGCCGGGACTGGGCCGGGGTGATGCCGACCGGCCCCAGGTGGTGCTTCTGGATGCGGTGCAGCCGGCGGGTGAGCCGCAGCAGCTGTTCGGCGAGAGGGCCGTCGGTGTCCGGGGCGCTCATGACGGGAAGTCCGGGGTACGCATGGCGGGAACATTATCAGGACCTAGTGCATTGTGAGTATAGGTAACAGTGAGCTATGCTCCCCGAAGAGCACCGTCCGACCTCCCGTAGGAGCCCATGCGTCACGACGAACCCACCTGGACGCCGCCGCCCCAGGCCCCCGACCAGGAACCGCCGCGGCAACTGCGCCGCATCCTCCGTCTCTTCCACCCCTACCGGGGCCGTCTCGCGATCGTGGGCCTGCTGGTCTGCGCCGCCTCCCTCGTCTCGGTCGCCACCCCCTTCCTCCTGAAGGAGATCCTCGACACCGCGATCCCGCAGGGGCGCACCGGCCTGCTGAGCCTGTTGGCGCTCGGCATGATCCTGAGCGCGGTCGTCACGAGCGTCTTCGGGGTCCTGCAGACCCTGATCAGCACCTCCGTGGGGCAGCGGGTCATGCACGACCTGCGCACGGCCGTCTACGGCCGGCTGCAGAGCATGTCCCTGGCCTTCTTCACCCGCACCCGCACGGGCGAGGTCCAGTCCCGCATCGCCAACGACATCGGCGGCATGCAGGCGACCGTCACCTCCACCGCGACCTCGCTGGTCTCGAACCTCACGAGCGTGATCGCGACCGTCGTCGCCATGCTCGCCCTCGACTGGCGGCTGACCGTCGTCTCGTTGCTGCTGCTCCCGGTGTTCGTGTGGATCAGCCGCCGCGTCGGCCGCGAGCGCAAGAAGATCGCCACCCAGCGCCAGAAGCAGATGGCGGTGATGGCCGCGACCGTCACCGAGTCGCTCTCCGTGAGCGGCATCGTCCTCGGCCGCACGATGGGCCGCGCCGACTCGCTCACCCGGTCCTTCGCGGACGAGTCCGAGCGGCTGGTCGACCTGGAGATCCGGTCGAACATGGCGGGGCGCTGGCGCATGGCCGTCATCTCGATCGTCATGGCCGCCATGCCCGCCGTCATTTACTGGAGCGCGGGCCTGGCCTTCCGGCTGGGCGGCCCGACCGTGTCGATCGGCACGCTCGTCGCCTTCGTGTCGCTCCAGCAGGGGCTGTTCCGGCCGACCGTCAGCCTGCTCTCCACCGGCGTGCAGATCCAGACCTCGCTCGCGCTCTTCCAGCGCATCTTCGAGTACCTGGACCTGCCTGTCGACATCACCGAGCCGCGCCGGCCGGTCCGCCTCGACGTGATCAGGGGCGAGGTCCGCTTCGAGAACGTCGAGTTCCGCTACGACGAGAAGTCCGCGCCCACGCTCCAGGACATCGACATCGCGATACCCGCGGGCGGCAGCCTGGCCGTCGTCGGGGCCACCGGCTCGGGCAAGTCGACCCTGAGCCACCTCGTCCCCCGGCTGTACGACGTCACGGGCGGCCGGGTCACCCTCGACGGTGTCGACGTGCGCGACCTGGACTTCGACACCCTCGCGCGGGCCGTCGGCGTGGTCTCCCAGGAGACCTACCTCTTCCACGCCTCGGTCGCCGACAACCTCCGCTTCGCCAAGCCCGACGCCACCGACGAGGAGCTGGCCGCCGCGGCCCGGGCCGCCCAGATCCACGACCACATCGCCTCCCTGCCCGACGGGTACGACACGGTCGTGGGCGAGCGCGGCCACCGCTTCTCCGGAGGCGAGAAGCAGCGCCTGGCCATCGCCCGCACCATCCTGCGCGACCCCCCGGTCCTCATCCTCGACGAGGCGACCAGCGCCCTGGACACCCGTACCGAACGGGCCGTGCAGGAGGCCATCGACGCTCTGTCGGCCGACCGCACCACCCTCACCATCGCCCACCGCCTCTCCACCGTCCGGGGCGCCGACCAGATCGTGGTCCTGGAGGCGGGGCGCACCGCCGAGCGCGGCACGCACGAGGAGCTTTTGGCCCGCGACGGGCGGTACGCCGCCCTGGTCCGCAGGGACGCCCAACTGGAGCCGACAACCTAGATATATGTCGGGATTAAGACTATTTACGGGTTAATGTGCCCCCATGCAGACCAAGACTCCGCGACGGGGCACGATTCGACTGACGCGGCGGGGCCGGATCGCCCTGATCGCGACCGGAGCCGTCGTGGCGGCCACCGCCGTGGCGGTGCCGCTGCTGCTCCCGGACGACAACGCGCACCCTCAGACCCTGACCATCCCCGAGGGCTGGCGATCCACCCAGGTGTACGCGGCCGTGGACAAGGCCTTGAAGGTGCCGCCCGGCACCACGAAGAAGGCCGTGCCCAAGGCCGGTCTGAAGCTCCCCCGCGACGCGGGCGGCAATCCCGAGGGCTATCTCTTCCCGGCGACGTACCCGATCGGCTCGCGGTCGACCCCGGCGTCCGTACTGTCGTACATGGTGGACACGGCCAACAAGAAGTTCGGCGGCGGCCAGGTCACGGCGGGCGCCGAGCGCAACACGGTGAACGTCTACCAGACCGTCACCATCGCCAGCATGATCGAGGCGGAAGCGGGCTCGAAGCGGGACATGGGCAAGGTGGCCCGGGTCATCTACAACCGCCTGGATCGGGGCATGCCGCTCCAGATGGACTCCACCATCAACTACGCCCTCAATCGCTCCACGCTGGCCACCAGCGACCGCGACACGAAGGTCGACAGCCCCTACAACACCTACGCCCGCATGGGGCTGCCGCCCACGCCCATCGGCAATCCCGGTGAGGCGGCGATGCGGGCGGCGGTCAGCCCGACCGCGGGGGACTGGCTGTACTTCGTGACGGTAAAGCCCGGGGACACGCGCTTCACGGCGAACTTCGAGGAGCACCAGAAGAACGTCGTGGAGTTCAACAAGCAGAACGCCTAGGGCGAGCGGTGCGGGCGGTGGCGCGTGTGCCGCGGCCTCGCGGGGGGCGGGCCGAGTGGGCCAAGTGGCAGTACGCCGAGGTCCGTTCGGGTGGAGAGCGGGTGCTGCACCGTTAGGCGGCCCGGTTGTCGCGGCAGATGACATGGCGACAGTACCGGCATATTCCTGGAGGAATATACTCATGCGTGTTCGCTCGACCATCCTCGCCGCCGCTCTCACCGTCTCCGCCCTGGCCGTCGGGGCCGGCGCGGCCGTCGCCGACGAGGACCACGACCGCTACACCCCACGCCACGAGACGGGCTACGACCACGAGGGCTACCACCGCTCGTACGACAGCGTCGGCGGCCCGCTCGGCATCGTCTGGGCCGAGGCGTCGGGCTACGACCACGAGGGCTCGGGCCACGCGCCCGGCCACGGGCGCTGACGCAGCCGAAGGCGGCGCGGTGGCGAGAAGGGGTCAGCCCTTCTCGCCACCGCGCCCTGCTGTGCCGCCGGGCGGGCGCCCCGGCGAGGGCGGGGTTCACACCGCCGCCGGCGCCCCCGCCAGCAGCCGCTGGATGTCACGTACGGCGGCGCGTCCGGCGCGGTTCGCGCCGATCGTGCTGGCCGAGGGGCCGTACCCCACCAGGTGGACGCGGGGGTCGGCGGCCGCCCTGGTGCCCTCCATGCGGATGCCGCCGCCGACCTCGCGCAGCCGCAGCGGCGCCAGGTGGTCGAGCGCGGCGCGGAAGCCCGTGGCCCAGAGGATCACATCCGCCTCGACGTGGCGCCCGTCGTCCCACGCGACGCCGGTCGGGGTGATCCGGTCGAACATCGGCAGCCGGTCGAGGACCCCCTCGGCCCGGGCCCGCCGGATCGCGTCGTTCACCGGCAGGCCCGTCACCGACACGACGCTGCGCGGCACCAGCCCCCGACGGACGCGCTCCTCGACCATGGCCACCGCCGAGCGGCCCCGCTCCTCGTCGAACGGCCCCTCGCGGAACACCGGCGGGCGCCGGGTGACCCAGGTGGTCCCGGCCGCGTACGGGGCGATCTCCAACAGGTGCTGCGTGCCGGACGCGCCGCCGCCGACGACGACCACCCGCTGCCCGGCGAAGGCCTCGGGCCCCGGGTAGAGCGCCGTGTGCAGCTGTCGGCCGAGGAAGGTGTCCTGGCCCGGGTAGCGCGGCCAGAACGGCCGGTCCCAGGTGCCGGTCGCGTTGATCAGCGCACGGGTCGACCAGGCACCCGCCGAGGTCTCCACGAGCAGCCGCCCGTTCTCGCCCTCACGCACCCGGCGCACATCGACGGGGCGCCGCACCCGCAGGTCGAACCGGTTCTCGTACGCCGCGAAATACGCCCCCACGACCTCCGACGAGGGCCGCTCGGGGTCGGCGCCGGTCAGTTCCATGCCGGGCAGCGCGTGCATGCCGTGCACCTTCCCGTACGTCAGGGAAGGCCAGCGGAACTGCCAGGCGCCGCCCGGCCGGGGCGCGTGATCGAGGACCACGAAGTCCCGGCCGGGCTCGAGGCCGACCCGCCGCAGGTGGTAGGCGCCGGACAGGCCCGCCTGCCCCGCGCCCACGACGACCACGTCCACGTCCTGCGCCGCCGCTCCGGCGACCGCGTCTCGTACCCCGATGTCGTTCACGTTTCTAGTAACTTCCTCGGGGTCCGGGATCTTCCCCGCTACCGAGGCGCGCCCGGTGTCCGCCGGGCAGGGGCACCGGCGGAAGGGATGTCCGGTACCGCCCGGTGCAGCAGACCGCGCTGAGCCAGGTCGGGGATGACGCCCTCCCCGAACCAGTACGCCTCCTCCAGATGCGGATAGCCGGACAGCACGAAGTGCTCGACGCCGAGCGCGTGGTACTCCTCGATCCGGTCCGCGACATCCGCGTGGCTGCCGACCAGGGCGGTGCCCGCGCCCCCGCGGACGAGCCCCACCCCGGCCCAGAGGTTCGGCGCGACCTCCAACTGGTCGCGGGAGCCGCCGTGCAGCGCGAGCATCCGCTGCTGGCCCACCGACTCGCTGCGTCCGAGCGCCTCCTGGGCCGCGGCGACCGTCTGCGGGTCGAGATCGTCGAGCAGCCGGTCCGCGACCGCCCAGGCCTCGGCGGCCGAGTCGCGGGAGATGGTGTGCAGGCGGATGCCGAAGCGGACCGTGCGCCCCTCCCGCTCGGCGAGGTCCCGGATCCAGTCGATCTTCTGCTTGACCTGCCCCGGCGGCTCGCCCCACGTCAGGTACACGTCCGTGTGCCGCGCCGCGACCGGGCCGGCCGCCGCCGACGACCCCCCGAAGAAGATCTCCGGCAGCGGATCGGGCGGCAGCGCGGTCAGCCCGCCCTCGACCCGGTAGTGCTCGCCGGTGAAGTCGAAGGGTGTGCCGCTCCACACCCCTCGTACGACCGAGAGGAACTCATCGGTGCGGGCGTAGCGGCGATCGTGGTCCAGGTGGTCGCCGAACCGCCGCTGCTCGGTCGAGTCGCCGCCCGTGACCACATTGAGCAGCAGGCGGCCGCGCGTGATGCGCTGATACGTCGCCGCCATCTGCGCGGCGAGTACGGGGGAGAGGACCCCAGGGCGGAAGGCGACGAGGAACTTGAGCCGCCGCGTGTGCTGGGCGAGCGCCACCGTCGTCAGCCAGGCGTCCTCGCACCACGTGCCGGTCGGCGTCAGCACCGCCTCAAAACCCAACTGCTCGGCCGCCTTGGCGATCTGCGCCAGATACTCGATGTCCGGCGCCCGCACGCCGCTCACCGGCGTGACGCGGGAGCGCGTGATGCCGCCGTCGGTGTACGCGTGCCGGTCCACGAGGGTGCGGCCGTCGCCGCCGGTCGGCAGGAACCAGTGGAGATGGACGTTCACGGTCAGGACTCCTCGCGGTAGGCGCGCGGCTCGCTGGTGGAGGGCGGCAGGTCGCCGTTGAACCGGGTGTCGACGAAGTCGCCGAAATCGACGCGGCGCGGGATGAGCTTGAGCCCGGCGAAGGTGTCGGCGATCTCCTGCTCGGACGACACGACGTTCTTGTCGACGGCCACCGGGATCCGGGTGCCGTTGGTCCGCTTGACGGCGTCCAACGCGACGTCGTAGGGCAGGCCGGTGTCCTTCGCCCAGACCTTCGCCCACGCCCGGGGATGCTTGTACACCCACTCCTGTGCGGTGCGCAGGCGCCGCAGATAGTCGGAGACGGCAGCGGACTTCTTCTTGTCCCGCAACGTGCCGGGCGCCGCCACCTGGAAGCCGAGGCCGTTCACGACGCCGTCCCCGTCGGTCAGGACACGGCCCTTCTTCCCCCGCAGCACCTGCGAGGTGTACGGGTCCCAGACGGCCCAGGCGTCCACCTTGCCGCTCGTGAACGCCGCCAGCGCGTCGGCCGGCTGGAGGTACTTGACCTCGACGTCCTTCAGGCCGAGGCCCGCCTTCTCCAGGGAGGCGATCAACTGGTAGTGCGCCGACGAGCCCTGGGCCACGGCGACGGACCTCCCCTTCAGGTCGCGCGGCGCCTTCAGGGGCGAGCCGTTCGGCACGAGGATCGCCTCGCCCGCCGCGGTACCGCGCGTCGCCGCGATCACGGAGATCTTCGAGCCCGCGCCCGCCGCGAAGACCGGCGGTGTGTTGCCCACCCCGCCGACGTCGACCGCCCCGGCGTTCACGGCCTCCAGGAGGGGCGGTCCCGAGGTGAAGGTCGACCAGCGGATCTTGTACGGCAGGCCGTCGAGCTGCCCGGCCGCGCGCAACACGGCCTCCGAGCCGCCCTTCTGGTCACCGACATCGAGGGTGAGCGACCCCTGGCCGTCGACGCGTCCGCCGGAGCCGCCCACCGAGGTGCCGGCGGCGGAGGTGCCGGAGCAGGCGGTGAGCAGCATGGCCACAGGGAGCAGGAGAGCGGCCGGGGCGTGGCGGGGCCGTCGCATGGTCTTGTTTCCGGGCATGGTGGTGATTCCGATCGTCGGATGTGGCACAGGAGCGGTTCAGGTGGTGGCGGTCCCGGCGGGCGTCTCGACGCCGAGCCGCTGGAGCAACTCCTCGCGCAGCGCGGTGAAGCGGGGGTCGGAGATCCCGCGCGGCCGCTCCAGGCCGATCCGGGTCTCGTACGCGATCACGCCGGCGTCCATCACGAGGACCCGGTCGGCGAGGAGCACCGCCTCCTCGACGTCGTGCGTGACGAGCAGCACCGCGCAGCCGCGCCGCTGCCACAGCTCGGCGACGAGCCGCTGCGCCTTGACGCGGGTGAGGGCGTCGAGCGCGCCGAACGGCTCGTCGAGCAGCAGCAGATCGGGCTCGCGCACCAGCGCGCGGGCCAGTGAGGCACGCTGGGCCTCGCCCCCGGAGAGCGTCTTGG
This sequence comes from Streptomyces sp. NPDC031466, assembly GCF_055581265.1. Taxonomy (NCBI): domain Bacteria; kingdom Bacillati; phylum Actinomycetota; class Actinomycetes; order Kitasatosporales; family Streptomycetaceae; genus Streptomyces; species Streptomyces sp. NPDC031466. The sequence goes on along the minus strand of NZ_JBVIJT010000004.1, from coordinate 495,411 downwards.
GCCAGGCGTTCGTCCGGTGCTCCAGGCCCACCTCGGCCAACGCCCGCTCGGCGAGGCCCCGTTCGGGCCTGCCCGGCAGGCCGAGCAGCACATTGCGCCACACCCGCTTCCAGGGCATCAGCCGCGGCGCCTGGAAGGCGACGGCCTTGCGGCGCGGCACGAGCACCGTGCCCGTGATGTCGCGGTCGAGGCCGGCGAGGACGCGCAGCAGCGTCGACTTGCCGCAGCCGCTGCGTCCGAGCAGCGCGACGAACTCGCCGGGCCGGACGTCGAGGCGCAGGTCGTCGAGGACGGCACGGCCGTCGAAGGCGCGGGTGAGCCCCTCGACGCGCACGGCCGGCGCCGTGTCCGCGGCGGGGGTCACCGGCCGGTGAACGTCGGTCGCCATTGCAGCAGCAGCCTTTCGAGGGTGCGGACGAGGAGATCGGCGAGGAGGCCGAGGAAGGCGTAGACGATCAGGCACACCACGATCACGTCGGTGCGCAGGAAGTCACGGGCCTGGACCATGAGGAAGCCGAGACCTGAGTCGGCGTTGACCTGCTCGGCGAAGACGAGCGCCAGCCAGGCGATGCCCAGCGAGTAGCGCAGGCCTGTCAGGGCGCCGGGCAGCGCGCCGGGCAGGACGACGTGCCGCACGAGCCCCCACCGCGACAGGCCGAGCGATTCCCCGGCCTCGATCAGCTGCGTGTCGACGCCCCGGATGCCCGCGTACACGTTGAGGTAGAGCGGGAAGGAGACACCGAGCGCGATGATGGCGATCTTCGGTGTCTCGCCGATGCCGAACCAGATGATGAACAGCGGGATGAGCCCGACGAACGGCACGGTGCGCAGCATCTGCACCCCCGCGTCCACGAGGTCCTCCCCGACGCGGAAGAGCCCGGAGAGCAGCGCGAGGGCCGCGCCGGCGACGGTGCCCAGCAGCAGACCGACGGCGACCCGGCGCAGCGAGACCCCCATGGCGGACGGCAGCGAGCCGTCCGAGATCAGCTCGGCGGCGACGCGGGCGACGGTCCCGGGTGAGGCCAGCACGTCCTCGGCCAATACGCCGGTGGCGCTGAGCAGTTGCCAGACGGCGAGGAGAAGCACCGGCCCCGAGGTGCGGCGGAGCCAGCGGGGGACGAGGGCACGACGGCTGGAGGAGGGGACGAGGCGTTCGAGTGCCGGAGCGGGGTCCGGTCCGGGTCCAGGCGGTGATGTCTTGGATATGACGGAAATGTCGGGTGAGGCGTGCGATGACGCATGACTGATGCTCACAGGCGCTCCATGGTGGGGCGGGGGAGGTCGGCGGCGGTGGCGGGTCTCAGCACGCTTCAGATCCGCGTACGCGCGTCAGATGGACGGCGCGTACGGCCGCTCGCCCCCGCTCGGTGACCGCGAGGAGCACGGCGGACCGAAAGAGGGGGAGCGGGAAGAAAGGAAGAGGCGAAGGGGCGGGCCGACCGGCCGGGGCAACGGTGAAGAGCAGGAGGGCGAAGCCGTGAAAGGGCGTCAGCGGCCGCGGCGACACGCGGCGGAGGCCACCCGCAGCAGGTCGATGTGACCGCGCGTGATGAGCAGGGCTGAACGCGACATGCCGCAGAACGTAGCCACGCCTTGCGCGCAGGGTCAACGGCGTCTCGAAAGGCGGACGCCCGGTATCGCGGACCGAGAGGCGGGATGGGGGAGGATGGGGGTATGTCCGATGCGTTCACCACCCGAGTCCTGCGAGTCACCACCGGTTCCCGCGAGACGGTCCTCGACCTCACGCGCGACTGCGAGGCCTTCCTGCGCGAGGCGGCGGCCGGCCGTGACGGCCTGCTCAACATCTTCGTGCCGCACGCCACGGCGGGCGTCGCGATCCTGGAGACGGGCGCGGGCAGCGACGACGACCTGCTCGCCGCGCTGCACACCCTGCTCCCCGCCGATGACCGCTGGCAGCACCGCCACGGCAGCCCCGGCCACGGCCGCGACCACGTCCTGCCGGCCCTCGTCCCGCCGCACGCGACCCTGCCGGTGGTGGCCGGGGCCCTGGAGCTCGGGACCTGGCAGTCGGTGTGCCTGGTCGACACGAACGTCGACAATCCCGAGCGTCAGGTCCGCCTGAGCTTCCTCGGCTGACCGGGAGCACCGGCGCGACGGGACGGCGACCTCGCAGGTGAGCCGCGTCTCACTGGGCCGGTGCCGCTTGTCTATGCAACGAATTGCATAGAAGGATCGGCACATGGCGCTAGAGCACGCGATCCTCGTCTCGCTGCTGGAGAAGCCGGGCTCCGGCTATGAGCTGGCCCGGCGGTTCGAGCGGTCCATCGGATATTTCTGGACCGCCACCCATCAGCAGATCTACCGCGTCCTCAAGCGCATGGAGGGCGACGGCTGGATCGACGCCCGTGCGGTGGCGCAGCAGACCCGGCCGGACAAGAAGGAGTACTCCGTCACCGACGCCGGGCGGTCGGCCTTGACCGCGTGGCTGCACGAGCCCATCGCGCCCGAGAGCGTCCGGCACGAGCTGGCCGTGAAGATCCGCGGCGCGGCGTTCGACGACCCGGCCGCACTGATCCGCGAGGTCGAGCGGCACCGCCAGGAGCACGCCGACCGGCTCGCGCGCTACCTCGCGGGCGAGCGGCGCGACTTCACCGACCCGCAGGCTTCCGCGGCGCCCGACGCCGGGCGGGAACTCCAGCACGTCGTGCTGCGCGGCGGCATCGCGTACGAACGCATGACGCTCGACTGGCTCGACGACGTGATCGCCACCCTCCACCGGCTCGGCCCCCAGGCCTGAACCGGCCCACCCATCCCGACCCCCGACCAGGAAAAGGCGACCCCTCATGGCCGACGCGCTGCTGTTCAACCCGCGCACCTACGACCCGACGCACTTCGACCCCGAGACCCGCAGGCTGCTGCGCGCGACCGTCGACTGGTTCGAGGCCCGCGGCAAGCGCAGGCTGATCGAGGACTACCGCTCGCGCGCCTGGCTGGCGGACTTCCTGGAGTTCTCCGCCAAGGAGAAGCTGTTCGCGACGTTCCTCACCCCCGAGTCCGCCGCCGAGGGGCACCCGGACAAGCGCTGGGACACCGCCCGCATCGCCGCCCTCAACGAGATCTTCGGCTTCTACGGCCTCGACTACTGGTACGCGTGGCAGGTCACCGTGCTCGGCCTCGGCCCGGTCTGGCAGAGCGACAACGCCGCGGCCCGTGCCCGGGCGGCGGAACTCCTTGAACAGGGCGAGGTGTTCGCCTTCGGCCTGTCCGAGAAGGCCCACGGCGCCGACATCTACTCCACCGACATGCTCCTCACGCCCGACGGCGACGGCGGCTTCCGGGCGAGCGGCTCCAAGTACTACATCGGCAACGGCAACGCCGCCGGCCTGGTGTCCGTCTTCGGCCGCCGCACCGACGTCGAGGGCCCCGAGGGCTACGTCTTCTTTGCCGCCGACAGCCGCCATCCCGCGTACCACCTCGTGAAGAACGTCGTCGACTCCTCGAAGTTCGTCAGCGAGTTCCGCCTCGACGACTACCCGGTCACGCCCGACGACATCCTGCACACGGGCAAGGCGGCCTTCGACGCCGCCCTCAACACCGTCAACGTCGGCAAGTTCAACCTCTGCACCGCCTCCATCGGCATCTGCGAACACGCGATGTACGAGGCCGTCACGCACGCCCGGGGCCGCATCCTCTACGGCCGGCCCGTCACCGACTTCCCGCACGTGCGGCGCGAGCTGACCGACGCCTACGTACGCCTCGTCGGCATGAAGCTGTTCAGCGACCGCGCCGTCGACTACTTCCGCTCCGCGGGGCCCGACGACCGCCGCTACCTCCTCTTCAACCCGATGACGAAGATGAAGGTGACCACCGAGGGCGAGAAGGTCATCGACCTGATGTGGGACGTCATCGCCGCCAAGGGCTTCGAGAAGGACAACTACTTCGCCCAGGCGGCGATCGAGATCCGCGGCCTGCCCAAGCTGGAGGGCACGGTCCACGTCAACCTCGCGCTCATCCTGAAGTTCATGCGCAACCACCTGCTGGACCCGGTCGCCCACCCGCCGGTGCCCACCCGCCTGGACGCGGCCGACGACGCCTTCCTCTTCCGGCAGGGCCCCGCCCGCGGCCTCGGCGCCATCCGCTTCCACGACTGGCGCACCGCCTTCGACGCCTACGCCGAGGTGGCGAACGTCGCCCGCTTCCGCGAGCAGGCCGACGCGCTGTGCGAGTTCGTGACGAGCGCCGCCCCCGACGAGGCGCAGAGCCGCGACCTGGACCTCCTGCTCGCCGTCGGGCAGCTGTTCGCGCTCGTCGTGCACGGCCAGCTGATCCTGGAGCAGGCACGCCTGACGGGCCTCGACGGGGACGTCCTCGACGAGCTGTTCGCCGTCCTGGTGCGCGACTTCTCCGCCCACGCCGTCGAACTGCACGGCAAGGACTCGGCCACCGAGGAGCAGCAGCGCTGGGCGCTGGGCGCGGTACGGCGCCCGGTCGTCGACGACGCCCGCTCGGCGCGCGTGTGGGAGACCGTCGAGTCGCTGGCCGGAGCGTACGAGATGGCGCTCTGACGGTCCTGGGGACGGGCGCGACCGGGCACGGAGCGGCCCGGCCGCGCCCGCCTCATGTGCGGGCGCACTCGGGGCACCGGCCGCGGTAGGTCACCTCGACGTCCGAGACGGCGTAGCCGAACCGCTCGGAGTCCGGCAGGTCGGTCAGAGGGTCGCCCCCGGGGTGCACGTCGCGGATCGTGCCGCAGTCCGAGCACACCAGATGCTGGTGCGGGCGGCGGGCGTTCGGATCGTAGAGCTTGGCGCGGCCGTGGGTGGTCACCTCGATCACCTCACCGAGCGAGACCAGCTCGCCGAGCGTGTTGTAGACCGTGGCGCGCGAGATCTCCGGCAGCCGGACCGTGGCGCGCGCGAGCACCTCGTCGGCGGTGAGGTGGATGTGGTCGCCGTCGAGCACCTCGGCGACCACCCGGCGCTGGGCGGTCATCCGCCAGCCGCGTCCGCGCAGTCGTTGCAACAGGTCACTCATGGCCACCAGCCTTACTGTGTGTCGTCCGGGAAATGACTTCGTACGGTCCTGTCTGTCGTATTGACTTGGACTAGGTCCATCGTAGGATCGGATCCGGCCGTCGGCCAAGAGTCAGGGCAACAGCGGGGAAAAGTACGTGACTTGACCCGGGCCAGGTTCGTGGACGCGACCGTCCGCAGTTTCGAGCATCGTGATCCGCCCCGTCCGGAAGGATTCCCATGACCGAGAACCATGACGCGATCGTCACCGACCCGAAGCCCGAGGAGGTGTCCGGCTGCCCGGTCGCGCACACGCGCGCCCCGCACCCGACCCAGGGCGGCGGAAACCGCCAGTGGTGGCCGGAGCGGCTCAATCTGAAGATCCTCGCCAAGAACCCCGCCGTGGCCAACCCGCTGGGCGAGGAGTTCGACTACGCCGAGGCGTTCGGCTCCCTGGACCTGCCGGCCGTGAAGCGGGACATCGCGGAGGTCCTCACCACCTCCCAGGACTGGTGGCCCGCCGACTTCGGCCACTACGGCCCGTTCATGATCCGCATGGCCTGGCACAGCGCGGGCACCTACCGCATCAGCGACGGCCGCGGCGGTGCCGGCGCCGGACAGCAGCGCTTCGCGCCCCTCAACAGCTGGCCGGACAACGTGAGCCTCGACAAGGCCCGCCGCCTGCTGTGGCCGGTCAAGAAGAAGTACGGCCAGAGCATCTCGTGGGCCGACCTCATGATCCTCACCGGCAACGTCGCCCTGGAGTCGATGGGCTTCGAGACCTTCGGCTTCGCCGGTGGCCGCGCGGACGTCTGGGAGCCCGACGAGGACGTCTACTGGGGCCCCGAGACCACCTGGCTCGGCGACGAGCGTTACACCGGCGACCGCGAGCTGGAAAACCCCCTCGGCGCGGTCCAGATGGGCCTCATCTACGTCAACCCCGAAGGCCCCAACGGCAACCCGGACCCGATCGCCGCGGCCCGCGACATCCGCGAGACGTTCCGCCGGATGGCGATGAACGACGAGGAGACCGTCGCCCTGATAGCGGGCGGTCACACCTTCGGCAAGACCCATGGCGCGGGCCCCGCCGACCACGTCGGCGCCGACCCCGAGGCCGCCCCGATGGAGCAGCAGGGGCTGGGCTGGAGGAACTCGTACGGCACCGGCAAGGGCGCCGACACGATCACCAGCGGCCTCGAGGGCATCTGGACCAACACGCCGACCACCTGGGACAACAGCTTCTTCGAGATCCTCTTCGGATACGAGTGGGAGCTGTTCAAGAGCCCGGCGGGCGCACACCAGTGGCGGCCGAAGGGCGGCGCGGGGGCCGGGACCGTCCCCGACGCCCACGACGGGTCGAAGACCCACGCCCCGACGATGCTCACGACCGACCTCTCGCTCCGGTTCGACCCGGCCTACGAGCAGATCTCGCGCCGCTTCCTCGCCGACCCCGGCGCGTTCGCGGACGCCTTCGCCCGCGCGTGGTTCAAGCTGACCCACCGCGACATGGGCCCGGTCGCGCGCTACCTCGGTCCGGAGGTTCCGCGGGAGACGCTGGTGTGGCAGGACCCGCTGCCCGCGCGCACGCACGAGCTGGTCGACGCGGCCGACGTCACCGCCCTCAAGGCCCAGGTCCTCGCCTCGGACCTGACGGTCTCCCAGCTGGTGTCCACCGCGTGGGCCTCCGCGTCCTCCTTCCGCGGCAGCGACAAGCGCGGCGGCGCCAACGGCGCGCGTATCCGCCTGGAGCCGCAGAGCGGCTGGGAGGTCAACCAGCCCGACCAGCTGGCCACGGTGCTGCGCACCCTCGAAGGGATCAAGGAGACCTTCGACTCCGCGCAGAGCGGCGGCAAGCGGATCTCGCTCGCCGACCTCATCGTGCTCGCCGGCGCCGCGGGCGTCGAGCAGGCCGCCAAGGACGCCGGCTTCGACATCGAGGTGCCCTTCACGCCGGGGCGCGTCGACGCGACGCAGGAGCAGACGGACGTGGAGTCGTTCGCCGCGCTGGAGCCGGCCGCCGACGGGTTCCGCAACTACCTCGGCAAGGGCAACCGCCTGCCCGCCGAGTACCTGCTGCTCGACAAGGCCAACCTGCTGACCCTGAGCGCCCCCGAGCTGACGGTCCTCGTCGGCGGTCTGCGCGTCCTCGGCGCCAACCACCAGGGGTCACGGCACGGCGTCTTCACCGCCACCCCCGGGACGCTGACCAACGACTTCTTCGTCAACCTGCTCGACCTGGGCACGGAGTGGAAGTCGACGTCCGAGGCCCAGGACGCCTTCGAGGGGCGCGACCTCGCCACGGGCGAGGTCAAGTGGACCGGCACCCGCGCCGACCTCGTCTTCGGCTCGAACTCCGAGCTGCGCGCGGTCGCGGAGGTCTACGCGAGCGATGACGCGAAGGAGAAGTTCGTCAAGGACTTCGTCGCGGCGTGGGACAAGGTCATGAACCTGGACCGGTTCGACCTGGTCTGATCTGTCCGGCCTGTTCCCCTCCGGTCGACGGAGTCCACGCAGGTCAGGTGCGGCGCCCGGCTCGGGCGGCCCTCGCGGGCCGCCGCCCGGACCGGGCGCCGACGTCCAGGACGACCCATAAGGCAGCCTTATGGGGCCATAAACCCGACCCGGCTACTTACTTAGGCTTGCCTCAGTTTAGGCTTCCCGGTGATTACCTGATCACCGCTCGAAGGGAACCTGAACATGCCTCGCCCTCTGCGGGTCGCCATTGTCGGAGCCGGCCCGGCAGGGATCTACGCCGCCGACGCGCTGCTGAAGTCCGCGGTGGCCGTCGAACCCGGTGTGTCGATCGACCTCTTCGAGCGGATGCCGGCCCCCTTCGGCCTGATCCGTTACGGCGTGGCCCCCGACCACCCGCGCATCAAGGGCATCATCACGGCCCTGCACCAGGTGCTCGACAAGCCCCAGGTCCGCCTGTTCGGCAACGTCGACTACCCGCGCGACATCAGCCTGGACGACCTGCGCTCCTTCTACGACGCGGTGATCTTCTCCACGGGCGCGACGGCCGACCGCGCCCTGGACATACCCGGCATCGACCTCGACGGCTCCTACGGCGCCGCGGACTTCGTCTCCTGGTACGACGGCCACCCCGACGTGCCGAGGACCTGGCCGCTGGATGCGCAGAAGGTCGCCGTCCTCGGCGTCGGCAACGTCGCGCTCGACGTGGCGCGCATCCTCGCCAAGACCGCCGACGAGCTGCTGCCGACCGAGATCCCGGCCAACGTGTACGACGGCCTCAAGGCGAACAAGGCGCTGGAGGTCCACGTCTTCGGCCGCCGCGGCCCCGCACAGGCCAAGTTCAGCCCGATGGAGCTGCGCGAGCTGGACCACTCCCCGAACATCGAGGTCATCGTCGACCCCGAGGACATCGACTACGACGACGGCTCGATCGCCACGCGGCGCGGCAACAAGCAGGCCGACATGGTCGCCAAGACCCTGGAGAACTGGGCGATCCGCGACGTCGGCGACCGCCCGCACAAGCTCTTCCTGCACTTCTTCGAGTCGCCGGTCGAGATCCTCGGCGAGGACGGCAAGGTCGTCGGCCTGCGCACCGAGCGCACCGCCCTGGACGGCACCGGCAACGTCAAGGGCACCGGCGAGTTCAAGGACTGGGACCTCGGCGCCGTCTACCGCGCCGTCGGCTACCTCTCCGACGAACTGCCCAAGCTGCCCTGGGACGTCGCCTCGGGCACCGTCCCCGACCAGGCGGGCCGCGTCATCGAGGAGACCGGCGAGCACCTGCGGTCGACGTACGTGACCGGGTGGATCCGCCGCGGGCCCGTCGGCCTCATCGGGCACACCAAGGGCGACGCCAACGAGACGGTCGCCAGCCTCTTGGACGACCGCGAGAACGGCCGCCTGCACACGCCTCAGGCGCCCGCCCCGGAAGCCGTGGAGGCCTTCCTCGACGAGCGGAACGTCCGCTACACCACCTGGGAGGGCTGGTACCGCCTCGACGCCGCCGAGAAGGCGCTGGGCGAGCCGCAGGGCCGCGAGCGCGTGAAGATCGTCGAGCGTGCGGACATGCTCGACGCCAGCGGCGCCTGAGGAGCACGCCGTCAGCGGTGCCTGAGGAGCACGCCCGGGTCGTCGGCCGAGGTGACGCACGTCGCCGGCCGGCGACCTGCTCGTTGCGGAGAAGCCGCCCTCCCGCCGCGACGCTCTCCCGCCTTGACGCCCTGGCGCCGTGCCGAACGGCGGGTGAAGCCGTGCGTCACGACGATCCGGTGGCGGCCGGGGCGGCGCACCAGCTCTTCCCCGAGCCCGCAGACATGCCGCGCGCACTCTCCCCTGAACCCGGCCCCGGGTTCGGGGCGCCCGGCATGGTCGCGCATGGCTGATTCCCTGTGCACCAGGTGGAGTCGGCGCCGAGTGGACGTACGATGACCAGTCGATCGGGGGCGCGATCAGGGTGAGGGGCCGGGGAGCGGGGATTCGGGGAGCGGGGGCGGTGCGGGGCTGAGGACCCATGGAGATGGGCGTGGACACGGACATGCACTACCGCTTGCTGGGGCCGGTCGAGGCGTGGCGCGAGGGCCGTCGCCTGGCCCTCGGCGGCCCCAAGCCCCGGGCGCTGCTCGCGGCCCTGCTCCTGGAGCCGGGCCGGGTGGTCTCCGCCGACGCCCTGATCGACGCGATCTGGGGGGACCACCCGCCGGACACCGCCCGGTCCCTGATCCAGTCGTACGTCTCGGCGCTGCGCCGCGCCCTGTCCGCCGACGTCATCGAGACACAACCGCCCGGCTATCTGATCCACGCCGACGCCGAGGTCGTCGACCGCGCCGCGTTCGAGAGGCTCACGGCCCTCGGCCGGCGGGCGGCGGCCGAGGGCGACCACGCCGGCGCGGCCCGGCTCCTGAGCGAGGCCCTCGCCCTGTGGCGGGGCCCCGCACTGGGCGGCATCGGCGAGACCCTGCGGGCCATGGCCGACCAGCTCGAAGAGGCCCGGCAGGCGGCCCTGGAGGAGCGCATCGCCGCCGACCTCGCCCAGACGGGCCGCGAGACGGAACTGGTCGCCGAACTCACGGCCCTCGTCGCCACCCACCCCACCCGCGAGCGCCTGCGCGGCCAGCTGATGCTCGCCCTGTACCGGCTGGGCCGCCAGGCCGACGCGCTCGCCGTCTACGCGGAGGGCCGCGAAGTGCTCGCCGAAGAGCTGGGCATCGACCCCGGCCCGGGACTGCGGGCGATGCACGAGGCGATCCTGCGGGCGGACGAGGACCTCCTGCCCGGCGCCCAGGACGCCCCGACCGCCGCCGCCCCCGGCGCCCCATCCCCCTCCCGCTCCCGCTCTCACGACACGGGTCCGCCGCCCGCCCCCGCTCTCCTGCCGCCCGCCATCGGCGACTTCACCGGACGCGAGGAACAGCTCGCCGAGATCCGGGCGGCGCTGACGGGCCCGGGAACGCGCGAGGCCATGCCCGTCGTCGCCGTGACGGGCCCCGGCGGTGTCGGCAAGTCCGTCCTCGGCGTCACCGCCGCACACCGGGTCGCCGAGGCCTACCCGGACGGGCAGCTCTACGCCGAACTGCGCGGCGCCACCGACCCCGTGGCCCCCGGCGAGGTGCTCGGACGCCTGCTGCGCGCCCTCGGCGCCGACCCGCCCGAGGGCGACGCCGAGCGCCGGGACCTCTTCCGCAGCCTGGTCGCGGGGCGCCGCCTGCTCCTCGTCCTGGACGATGCGGGCAGCGAGGCACAGGTGCGGCCGCTGCTCCCCGGCAGCGCCACCTGCGGCGTACTGATCACCGCCCGCGCCCGCCTGGGCGCCCTGCCCTGCACCCACCGCACCGAACTCGACGTGCTGGACACCCGGCCCGGCGCCGAGCTGCTCGCCAGGATCGCCGGTGAGCGGCGCGTGCGCGACGAGCCCGACGCCGTGCGCCGCGTCGTCGAACTGTGCGGCGGCCTCCCGCTCGCCCTGCGCATCGCCGGCGCCCGCCTCGCCACCCGCAGACACTGGACGGCGCGCGCACTCGCCGAAAGGCTCGCCGACGAACACCACCGTCTGGACGAACTCGCCGTCGGCGATCTCGAGGTCCGCGCCGGCCTCGGCCTGAGCTACCGCGCCCTGGACGCCTCCGCCCGCACCGCGCTGCGCCGCCTCGGTCTGCTCGCCGCGCCCGACGTCGCCTCCTGGGTGATCGCGGCCCTGCTCGACGTGCCGGAGGCCGAGGCGGACCGCGTCGTGGAGCAGCTCATCGACGCCCAGCTGCTGCACTGCACCGTCGTCGACCGCGCCGGACAGGCCCGCTACCGGCCGCACGACCTCGTACGGGTCTACGCGGCCGAACGCGCCGAGGCCGAGGACTCGCCCGCGGAACGCTCGGCCGCCCTCGGCAGGGCGCTGGGCGCCGGGCTCTGGCTCACCGCCCGCGTCGCCTCCGCGACCCCCTCCGGAGCGGTCGAACTGCACCGCGGCTTCCTCGATTCGGGCGGCCCGGTCGGCGCCGCCTCGGACGCCCTGCACCACCTCGTGCGTCCCGTCGGCCCCAAGGCCACCAGGCGGGCGCTCGCCGACCCGGCCGCCTGGTTCGAGGCGGAGGCCGACGCCTTCGCCGCCGCCGTCGAACGCGCCGCCGCCTACGACCTGCACACCCTGGCCTGCGAGGCCGCCGCGGCCCTGTGCTCGTCCGCGTACGCCGTCGGCAACCGCTTCGAGGCCTGGTGGCGCAGCCACGACGCGGCGCTCGCCGCGGCCCGCCGCGCCGAGGACCGCTCCGGCGAGGCGCTGCTGCTCATCGGACTCGGACAACTGCGCTACGAGCAGGACCGGTTCGCCGAGTCCCAGGACTACTTCCGCCAGGCGGCCGGGCTCTGCGCCGAACTCGGCGACGCGCGCGGCCGGGCCGCCGCCCTCGCCGGCCTCGGCAGCGCCCTGCGCGAGGCGGGCAGACTGCGCGGCGCGCTGGACGTGCTCACCGAGGCGGTCGAGGGCTTCCGCGCCCTGCGCGACGACCCGGGGCTCGGGCTCTCCTGCCGGTTCGCCGGCACGGTCCACCTCGAACTGGGCGAACACCAGGAGGCGTTCGCCCACCTCGACGCCTCGCTGCGCGCCTACCGCCGGCTCGGCAGCCGCCGCGGCGAGGCGCTCACCCTGCGCTCGCTCAGCCTCGTGCACCGGGCGCTCGGCGCCTACGAGCAGGCGGAGGAGCTGGCGGACCGCGCGGTGGACCTCCTGCGCGCACTGGGCGACCCGCTGATGTCGGCGTACGCGGTGCAGGCGCGGGCCAAGTGCCGCTTCAGGCGGGGCAGGTGGGCCGAGGCGGCCGTCGACCTGCGGGGCGTCCTCGCCACCTGCCGCTCGCACCACGACCGCTTCGGCGAGGCGCTCGCCCTGCGCACCCTCGGCGAATGCGACCTCGCGGCGGGCCGTCCCGAGGCCGCCGAGAGACACCTCACCGCCGCCGCCGACCTCTGGGCCGCCCTGGAACTGCCCCTGCCCAGGGCCCGCACGCTGCGCGACCTCGCCACGGCGCGCGAGGCACAGGGCGACCGGGCACGGGCGCTCGCGCTGCGTGCCGAGGCGCGGGAGGTCTTCGCCGCGTACGAGGCCCGGGAGCTGGCCGAACCGGCCGGGTGACCCGCCCGGCCGGGGCACGGGCCGCTTGGCGCGGATTTGCAGAGAACTTGCAGCGGCGTGCGACATGCTTTCCATGTCGGCGGAACCAAAGGGTCGACAGCAACGGGGGACCCGACGGGGGAAAGGCCGCTGTTGCCTCGCACGGCCCATACGACCGCGAAGTCGGTCGTATGGGCCGTAGCTCGCGTGGAGCCACTGGAAGGCGGGGGACTCCGGGGGCGGGCGACGGCCCGCCCCCGGAGCTGTGCCCGCCACTCCTGTCACGAAGGGGCCGAGCATGCCGCCGATCGTCCTCATGAGCGACCCACGCGTCACCGGCATCCCGGTCCGGGAGTGCGGCGAACCACTCGTCGACCTGCGCCGGCTGCCCTTCGTCGACGTCGACGAGCGCCTCGCCGACCCCGCCGGGGCCTACGCCCAGCTGCGCGAGGGCGTCGCCTGGCGCCTGGCCCGTGCCGCCCGGCTGCTCCCGGAGGGGCTGCGCCTGCTCGTCACCGAGGGCTACCGCCCGCTCGACCTGCAGATCAAGTACTTCGAGGAGTACGCCGCCGAGCTGAGAGATGCCCACCCCGACTGGTCGGCGGAGCACCTGCACCGGCAGACGAGCCGTTCGCTGGCACCGCCGGAAGTGGGCCCGCACGTCGCGGGCGCCGCCGTCGACGTGACGCTGTGCACGACCGACGGGGCCGAACTGGATCTCGGCACCCCGGTGAACGCCAGCCCCGAGGAGAGCGACGGCGCGTGCTACACCGACGCCGACCGCATCTGCGCCACGGCCCGCCGCAACCGCCGCACGCTGAGCGCGGCGCTGGTCACGGCCGGCCTGGTCAACTACCCCACGGAGTGGTGGCACTGGTCCTACGGCGACCGCTACTGGGCCCACGCGACCAGGGCCGCGACCGCCCGCTACGGGCCCGTGACCCGGGCGGCGGGGGAACCGGCAGGGTGAGGTGAGGGTGATGGGGGACATGTGGGCCGTGGGGCTCGCGGCGACCGCGCTTCTGGCGGCCGTGATCGCCGTCGCGGAGAAGGCCAGGAACCGGCCCGAGCGCAAACCCGGCACGGACGCGCGGAGCGCGCCGCGACGGGGCGAGGGCGAGAGCTGGGCCGCGGGCGGCGCGGTGGCGGGCTGCGGCGGCTGGGCGCCCGGCCGCGGCGCGTCGCACGACAACGACTCGTCGTGCGACGGAAGCTCGTCCTCCTGCGGGGACGGGGGCGGCGGGTGCGGGGGGTGTGGATGCGGCGGGTGACCCCGGGCGGTCGCACCGCCCGGGGTCACCCGTCCTGTCTCGTCGCGGGCGGCGCCGTCGCCGCCCTTCAGGTCAGCGACGCGAGGTCTGGCCGAGCGGCACGTCGAGACGGGCGCGGCGGTGGCTGAACGCGGCGATGGAGTGCGGGCCGTGGTAGCTGCCCATGCCGCTCTCGCCCACACCGCCGAACGGCAGCTCGGGCACGCGCAGGTGGGCCATCGGGAGCCCGAAGCCGAGACCGCCGGACGAGGTCTCGGCGGCCAGCCGCCGCCGGGTGGTCTCGTTCTCCGTGAATCCGTACAGGGCGAGCGGCTTGTCCCGGTCGTTGATGAAGGCGATGGCCTCGTCCAGGCCGGCGACCTCCACGAGGGGCAGCACGGGGCCGAAGATCTCCTCCCGCATGACGGGGTCGTCCCCCCGCACGCCGGCCAGGACGGTCGGCGCGATGTAGAGGTCGTCGCGGTCGGTGCGCCCGCCGAACACCGTGGTGCCGGAGCCGAGCAGCCCGGACACCCGGTCGAAGTGCCGCTCGTTGACCATGCGGCCGTACGCCTGGCTGGTCTGCGGGTCGGGACCGAACATGCCCTCCACCGCCTCGGCGAGGGCGACTTCGAGGGCGCGGGCGGTGGCCGGGTCGGTCAGCACGTAGTCCGGGGCGACGCAGGTCTGCCCGGCGTTGCGGAACTTGGCGTCCGCCAAGCGCCTGGCGACGGTGGTGACGTCCGCGTCCCGGTCGACGAACACCGGTGACTTGCCGCCGAGTTCGAGCGTGACCGGGGTGAGGTGTTCGGCGGCGGCGCGCATCACGATGCGGCCCACCGTGCCGTTGCCCGTGTAGAAGATGTGGTCGAAGCGCTGGGCGAGCAGCGCCGTGGTCTCCGGAATGCCGCCCTCGACGACGGCGACCGCCTCCGGGTCCAGGTACCGCGGCACCAGGCGGGCCATCAGCGCCGATGTCGCCGGGGCCAGCTCGCTCGGCTTGAGTATGACGGCGTTGCCCGCGGCGAGGGCGCCCGCGACCGGCACCAGTGAGAGCTGGACCGGGTAGTTCCAGGGCGCGATGACCAGGACGGTGCCCAGCGGCTCGTACTGCGTCCCCGCCGTCGATCCCTCGGGGAGCCCGGCGAGAGCCTTGGGGTCGAGGTGGCGCGGGGCGAGCCACTGGGCCAGGTGGGTCAGTGTGTGGTCGATCTCCTGTACGGGCAGGTCGATCTCGGCGCCGTTCGCCTCGGGGCGGGGCTTGCGCAGATCGCTGTACAGCGCGTCGGCGATGGCCTCGCGGTTCTCGGTGAACAGCGCGCGCAGCCGGGTCAGCTGCTCCTCGCGCCAGGCCAGGGGCCGGGTGCGGCCGGTGGCGAAGGTGGCGCGCAGCCGGGTCACGAGGGCCGCGATGTCTTCCTCGGTGAGCGTGGCGGCTTCGGTGGGGGTGTTGGACGTGACGCTGGTGGTCATCAGGATGTTCCTCGGGGAGTGGGGGGAAGAGGGTCGGTGCCGGGGGTGGGGGGAGCGCCGAGCAGGCCCGTCGCGAGGGCGGTGGTCGCCGGGGCCAGCAGCTCCCTGGCCCGGGGCATCGGCTCGAGGCCGACGACCAGCGCGACGCAGATGTCGGCGGCCTCGGCCGGCTCGATGCCCGGGGTGGTACCCGCCTCGGTGAACAGCGCGGTCAGCAGGTCGCGCAGGTCGGAGCCGAACGTCGTACAGATCTCGCCGAACAGCCGGGCCTTGCCGTCGAGCAGCTCTGTGGCATGCGGGGAGTCCCCGGTCAGCTGGAGCACGAGATCGAGTTTGGCGGCCAGTATGCCGTGCAGCCGCTCCCCGTAAGGGGCGTCCGCTTCGGCCGCCTCCCGGGCCCGCAGGAGCGCCTGCTCGTGGAGGCGGCCCGCGAGCCGGCGGAAGGCGTCGTCCTTGTTGCGTACGTACTGGTAGACCGCGGACCGGGACACGCCCATGGTGGCGGCGATGTCGTCCATCGTGGTGCGTCGCGCGCCGTACCGCTTGAGGCAGTCATAGGCGGCGTCGAGGACCTCGTCGAGCCGGTCGGTGCCCATGGGTCAGGCCAGCTTCTTCAGGAGTTCCTCCGCCAGCGGGGCGGAGGAGGCGGGGTTCTGGCCCGTGACGAGGTTGCGGTCGACGACCACCTTCGGGGCCCAGGGCTCGCCCTCCTGGAAGTCGGCGCCGAGGGCGACGAGACGGTCCTGGAGCAGCCACTTCGCCCGCTCGGCGAAGCCCGCCTGCCGCTCCTCGGCGTTGGTGAAGCCGGTGAGGCGGTATCCCGCGAAGGGGTTGGTGCCGTCGGCCTTGGTGGCGGCGAGCAGGGCGGCCGGGGCGTGGCAGACCACACCCAGGGGCATGCCGATCTCCAGGGCCAGCGTGAGAAGCCTGCCGGAGTCGGCGTCGACGGCGAGGTCCTCCATGGGGCCGTGACCGCCGGGGTAGAAGACGGCGGCGTACTCGGCGAGGTCCACGTCCGCCAGCTCGACCGGCCGCTGGAGCTCGGGGAAGTCGGCGAGTGAGGCGGCGACCTTGTCGGCGCCCTCCTGTCCGCCGTTCACCTCGGGGGCGAGGGAGCCGTGGTCGACGGTGGGGACCACCCCGCCCGGGGTGGCGACGACGATCTCGTGGCCCGCCGCCTTGAACGCCTCGTAGGGGGCGACGGCCTCCTCGGCCCAGAAGCCGGTCGGGTGCGTGCTGCCGTCGGCCAGGGTCCAGTGGTCGGCGCCGGTGACAACGAAAAGGATCTTCGACATGGGGGAGGTCTCCGGGGTTGGTGGTTCTGACGTTCCGTGCTCAGATCGTCAGTACGGCGATACCCCGACGGTAGACCCATCGGACATAACTATCCAATGCGGAAATAAATACCTGACATCGAAAATCCGATGGGAGCATGCGGAATAGAGGCGGGAAGGGGAGGGGACGCGATGGCGGGGCGGGGCGGCGACCAGGAGGCATCCTCGGTCCCCACGGTCATGCGCGTGTGCCGGCACCTGCTCGCACTCGATGCCGAGCACGGCCCGCGGGCCGCGGTACCGGCACTGCGCACGGCCGTGCGGGACGTGCCGGAGCTGTCCGTCGAGCCCGAGAGGCTGCGGCACCTGGACGGTGAACTGCTCGCGGCACTCGCGGAGTTGTGCGAGGTGATCGGCTGGATCCTCTTCGACGCCGGGCTCCACCGCCGTGCCCACCGGGCGAACGGGCGGGCGCTGGCGCTCGCGGAGCTGTGCGGCGACCGCTGGACGGCGCACCTCGTGCTCCTGAACCACGCCATGCTCCAGACCCACGTCGGCCGCCCCCGCGCCGCCCTCGCGACCACCGCCCGGGTGGCGGGCCCCCGGCCCCTCCCGGCCAGGGTCGGCGCCCTCGTCCTGATCCGCCGGGCCCACGCCGTCGCCCTGCTCGGCGGGGACCACGCGGCCGTGAAGCTGGTCTCCCGGGCCGGGAGCCGCTTCCTGGACGGTGCCTGCCGCCACGACCCGCCCTGGGCGTGGTGGTTCGACGAGACCGAACTGCTCGGCCACCAGGGCTGGGTCCTGGCCCGGCTGCGGCGCTGGCACCAGGCCCTGCCCCTCCTGCACCGGGCGGCCACCGCCCCCGGCGGCCCCTCCTACCGCGACCTGTTCGGCGCGGAACTGCTCTCGGCGCTGGCGGCGGCCGGTGACTGGCGCGAGGCGCAGACCCTGGTCACGGACCTCGTGCCGCGCGTCGGCGGCGTCGCCTCCGCCCGCACGGCGGAGTCCCTCACCGCCACGGCGACCCGGCTGAAGGCCTGTGCGGCCGCCCCCGCCTCCCTGCGCGACGGGGCGGCACACCTGCTCGCGCTGCTCGGCGCCCGGAAGTGAGCGCCGGCCTCTGAAGGTGACCGCTCAGCATGCGTGGGCGACTGCGCGGCGCCCGAAGGCGACCGCTCGGCATCCGTAGGTGGCCACCTCGCGTCCGTAGGCGGCCACGCCATATCCGACGACGGCCGCTCAGCGTCCCGGGGCGCCGGCCCGCAGCCCGTCCATGACCAGGTCCATCAGACGCCCCGCCCGCGCCTGCCAGTCACCGTGCGGGTCGATCTGCCACAGCCCGGCGATGGCCAGCAGGAAGTCGTCGGGCGTCACCCCGGGGCGGATGGTGCCCGCCTCCTCGTTCGCCTGGAGGAGGAGCGTCACGGCCTGGGTCAGCGGCCCGGGGCCCACCCCGGCCAGCGAGCCGAGCGCGCTGGTCGCCCGGCGTATGGCATCCGCCAGACCGGCCTTGGCCATGGCGTACCGGACGAGGCGGTCCATCCACTCCCGCAGGGCCTGGTCGGGCGGGCGGGTGTGCAGCAACTGGCAGGCCGCGTCGGAGACCTGCTGCACCTCATAGCGGTAGACCTCGAGGACGAGGGCCTCGCGGTTGGGGAAATTGCGGTAGAACGTGCCCTGCCCGACGCCCGCCTTCCGCGCGATCGCGCTCAGGGGTGCGTCGCTCGCCCGGGTCAGCTCCGCCAGGGCCACTTCCAGGATGCGCTCGCGGTTGCGCTGCGCGTCCGAGCGCAAGGGTGCGTCCTTGTGCTGCCCCACTCGCTCTCCTCCCGCGCCCCACGGCCCGATTCGGTCTTGCTAAGCGGACAGCTGTCCACTAAGTTTGAAAGCTAATGGACAACTGTCCGCTTAGGGCCACCATAGCGCCGCACGCGTCCGCGCGGGGACAGTCCGTTCTCCCGGACCGCCCTCGCCGCGCGCTCGCCCGGGCCGCTCTGTCCCGCAGAGGCGCCCGCACCGACCTCCCTCACCTTCTCCTGATCAAGCGCCTGACTCCCGGCCCGCGGCCGGGACCGCCTCGTTCGACGCGATTCGCGAAAGAAGGCAGCTCATGGCTCCACCGACGTCCAGTGCTCTCACGCTCCGCATCAACGGCGAACAGCACACGCTGACCGTCGACCACCGCACCACCCTGCTCGACGCGCTGCGCGAGCGGCTCGACCTCACCGGCACCAAGAAGGGCTGCGACCAGGGCCAGTGCGGCGCCTGCACCGTGCTGATGGACGGCCGCCGCGCCCTGTCCTGCCTGCAACTCGCGGTCGCCGCCGAAGGACGCGAGATCACCACCATCGAGGGCGTCGCCGACGGCGACCGGCTGCACCCCGTGCAGCAGGCCTTTCTCGACCTCGACGGCCTCCAGTGCGGCTACTGCACCCCCGGACAGATCTGCTCCGCCCTCGGCGTGATCGAGGAGCACGCGGCGGGCTGGCCGAGCGCCGCCACCGCCGACCTACGGCCCGAGGCCGGCGTTCCCGAACTGACCGCGGAGGAGATCCGCGAGCGCATGAGCGGCAACCTCTGCCGCTGCGGCGCGTACGTGTCCATCGTGCGGGCGGTCGCGCGGGCGGCGCACGCCGAGGAGGAGGCGGTATGAGGGACTTCCGATACCAACGGGCGCACGACGTGTCCGGTGCGGTCGCCTTACTCGGCGCCCACCCCGAGGCGCGCTACCTCGGCGGCGGCACCAACCTCGTCGACCTGATGAAGACCGGCGTCGAGCGCCCGGCGCTCCTCGTCGACGTACGTGAACTGCCCCTGGACGGCATCGAGTCCACGGACGACGGCGGACTGCGCATCGGGGCGACCGTCACCAACAGCGACCTCGCCGCCCACCCCGACGTACGGCGCCGCTACCCCGCACTGGCACAGGCCGTCCTCGCCGGCGCCTCCGGGCAGCTGCGCAACATGGCGACCGTCGGCGGAAATCTGCTCCAGCGCACCCGGTGCGCATACTTCACCGATCCGCACACGCCCTGCAACAAACGCCGCCCCGGCAGCGGCTGCGCCGCCCTCCAGGGCGAGCACCGCAACCACGCGATCCTCGGCGCCACCGACCACTGCGTGGCCACCCACCCCTCCGACATGGGAGTCGCGCTCGCCGCGTTCGACGCCACCGTCACCTACGAGAGCGCCGAAGGACCGGGCCGGCTGCCGCTCGCGGAGTTCTACCTCCCGGTGGGCGACACCCCACACCTGGAGACCGCCCTGCCACCCGGCGCGCTGATCACCGGCGTCACGCTGCCGCCCGCCCCGGTCGCGGCCCGCTCCGGCTACCGCAAGGTGCGCGAACGCGCCTCGTACGCCTTCGCCATCGGCTCCGTCGCCGCGGCCCTGGACGTGCGCGACGGTGTCGTGCGCGAGGCACGCCTGGCCTTCGGGGCCGTCGCGTCCCGGCCATGGCGCGCCCACGAGGCCGAGCGGGCGCTGACCGGGGGCCCGGCGAGCGCCGAGGCCTTCGCCGCCGCCGCGGACGCCGAACTGGCCACGGCCCGGCCCCTGCCCGACAACGCGTACAAGGTGACGCTCACGCGCAACCTCGTCGTGGCCCTGCTGACCGAACTCGCCGAGGAGGCCGCCCGATGACCACGACGACCGGACCCAGCACGGTGACGGGATCCGTCGGGGCCCCGCGCACCCGCGTCGAGGGCGTGGACAAGGTCACCGGCGCCGCGCGCTACGCGGGCGAGATCCCCTTCGTCGGGCTCGCCCACGGTTGGCTGGTGCTGTCCACCGTCGCCCGCGGCCGCGTCACCCGCGTGGACACCGGGCCCGTCCTCGCGATGCCCGGCGTGCTGACCGTCCTGCACCACGGCAACGCCCCGCGTGTGGACACCGGTTACGAGGGACTCCTCGGGCGCCCCGACCCCACCGTCGGGCTCTTCCAGCACGACCGGGTGCCCTTCGCGGGCTGGCCGGTGGCCCTCGTCGTCGCCGAGACGCCCGAGCAGGCCAGGGAGGCCGCGGAGACGCTCGTGGTGCGGTACGACCAAGAGCCCCACGACATCACGTTCTTCGCCGGGCGAGCCGGCACCTACACGCCGGACACCGACGGCACACGGACGGCGAAGGGCGACCTGGAAGCCGAGTTGAAGGCTTCCGCCCATGTCGTGGACGCCGAGTACACCACGCCCGAAGAGCACCACAGCATGATGGAACCGCACGCGGCCGCCGCGCGCTGGGACGGCGGCCGTCTCGACGTCGTCGACTCCAACCAGGGCAGCGCCTGGGTCGCCGACGAACTGGCGAAGCTGTTCTCGCTCGACCCGGCCTCGGTGCGGGTGCGCTCCGAGCACGTCGGCGGGGCCTTCGGCTCCAAGGGCCTGCGCGTCCACCAGGTCGCCGCCGTGATGGCGGCGACCGAACTGGGCCGGCCCGTACGCGTCGTGCTGACCCGCCGCCAGATGTTCTCCGTCGTCGGCTACCGCAGCCCCACCGCGCAACGCGTCCGGCTGGGCGCCGAACCCGACGGACGGCTGCGCGCCCTGGACCACCAGGGGCAGAACCTCACCTCGACCATCCACGAATTCGTCGAACCGAGCGCCGGCTTCGCCCGCCCCCTGTACGCCGCCGACGCGCACCACACCGTCCACCGCGTCGTGCCCCTGGACGTGCCGACGCCGACCTGGATGCGGGCTCCCGGCGAGGCCCCGGGGTCGTTCGCGCTGGAGTGCGCGCTCGACGAACTGGCCGAGAAGTGCGGCATGGACCCCCTCGCGCTGCGCGCCCGCAACGAACCGGAGGTGGGACCGGTCTCCGGGCTGCCGTTCAGCAGCCGCAACCTCACGGCCTGCTTCACCGAGGGCGCCCGCAGGTTCGGCTGGGCGGAGCGCGACCCGCGGCCCCGCGTGCGCCGCGAAGGGCGCTGGCTGCTCGGCACCGGCACGGCCGCCGCGACCTTCCCGGTGCTGGTGGGCCCGGCCACGGCCGCCGTGACGGCACGGCCCGACGGCACCTTCACCGTGCGCATCACCGCCGCGGACATCGGCACCGGCGCGCGGACCGCGCTCACCATGATCGCCGCGGACGCGCTGGGGGTCGCGCCGGAACGCGTCCGCCTCCACATCGCCGACAGTGACTTCGGGCCCGCGACGATCGCGGGCGGTTCGATGGGCACCCGCTCCTGGGGCTGGGCCATCACCCTCGCCGCGCGCGAACTGCGGGAGAAGCTGGTCCCCGGCGGTGACATCCCGGCGGACGGCATCACCGCGCGCTCCGACACCGGGGCCGCCATCGGCGCGCTCAGCGAGAAGGAACGTCACTCGTTCGGCGCGCAGTTCGCCGAGGTCGCCGTCGACGTCGCCACCGGCGAGGTACGCGTACGGCGGATGCTCGGCATCTTCGCCGTCGGGCGGATCATCAACCCGCTGACCGCCCGCAGCCAGTTGATCGGCGGCATGACGTGGGGCCTGTCCATGGCGCTGCACGAGGAGGCCGTCAGGGACCGCGCCTCGGGCGCCCCCGTCGGCCCCGACCTCGCGGGCTACCACGTCGCGGCGCACGCCGACGTGCCGCCCATCGAGGCGGACTGGGTGGACGACCCGGATCCCGACGACCCCCTCGGGATCAAGGGCGTCGGAGAGATCGGCATCGTGGGCTGTGCGGCGGCGATCGCCAACGCGGTCTGGCACGCCACGGGCGTCCGCCACCGCCATCTGCCGATCCGTCCCGACCGGGTCATTGAGGACCCGGCTACTCGGGCAGCAGGTGTCAGCGGTGCTTGACATCGCCGCTGACCTGCACCAATGGGTCCTGGAAGGCCGGGACTTCGCGGTCGCCACCGTCGTCGGCGTCGGTGGCAGCGCACCGCGCGGTCCCGGCGCCGCCCTCGCCGTCGACGGCGAGGGGACGGTCATCGGCTCGGTCTCCGGCGGCTGCGTCGAAGGCGCGGTGTACGACCTGTGCGTCCAGGCCCTCCAGGAGGGCAGGGCCACGGTCGAGCGGTTCGGCTACAGCGACGAGGACGCCTTCGCGGTCGGCCTGACCTGCGGCGGCGTCATCGAGGTGCTGGTCACCCCGGTGGCCGCCGACGCACCGGACAGGGCGGTGCTCGCCGCCGCCCTGGCGGCCGCCGCCGACGGGACGAGCGCGGCCTTGACGCGGATCACCCGGGGCCCCGCGGACCTGCTCGGCAGGCCGCTCCTGGTGCGCGCCGACGGGACGTACGAGGGAAGCCTCGGCGGTCATCCGGAGCTGGACCGCACGGCGGCGGGGGAGAGCCGGGCCCTCCTCGCGGCGGGCCGCACCGGCAATTTCGCCCTCTCGCGGAGCGGAGCGCGCTGCGAGAGCGACCTGACGTTCCTGGTCGAGTCGAGCGTGCCGCCGCCCCGCATGATCGTGTTCGGGGCCATCGACTTCGCGGCGGCCCTGGTGCGCGCCGGGAAGTTCCTCGGCTACCACGTCACGGTGTGCGACGCCCGCCCCGTCTTCGCCACGCGGGTCCGCTTCCCCGAGGCGGACGACATCGTGGTCGAGTGGCCGCACCGCTACCTCGAAATCACGGCGACGGACGACCGCACGGTCCTGTGCGTGCTCACCCACGACGCCAAGTTCGACGTACCGCTGCTCGCGGCGGCGCTGCGGCTGCCCGTCGCGTTCGTCGGCGCGATGGGCTCGCGCCGCACGCACGAGGACCGCCGGCGCAGGCTCCGCGAGGTCGGCGTCACCGAGGAGGAACTGGCCGCGCTCCACTCGCCGATCGGCCTCGACCTCGGCGCCCGCACACCCGAGGAGACCGCCCTGTCGATCGCCGCGGAGATCGTCGCGGCCCGGCAGGGCGGCACCGGCCTGCCGCTGACCGGCTCCCGGACGCCGATCCACCACGAGGCGCCCGGGAGCCGCCGTCAGCGGGTCGTCAGCTCGTAGAAACCCCGGCCGAACGTGGCGGCCACCAGGCGGCGGTGCCCGGCGTCGTACTCGATGTCGTCGACGGGCACCGCGGGCATGCCCCGGCCCAGCCGCGACCACGTCGGGCCGCCGGAGCGGGAGGTGAACACGCCCTGGTCGGTGCCGACGTGCAGCCGCCCGCCGTGTCCGAGGACGAGGTCGTTCACGGGCGCGTCCGGCAGATTGCCCGACAGGTCCTTCCAGTGCCGTCCGCCGTCGGAACTGGCGTACACATGCGCCTTGTGGGACCCGGAGCGATAGGCGGAATGGGTGGTGTACACGCGCTCGGGGTCGCGCGGGTCGACGACCACGCGGGTCACCCAGGAGCGGCCCTCGGCCAGCTTCGTCCAGTGCGCGCCCAGGTCCTCGGTCACCCACACGCGGCCGTCGTCGGTGCCCGCGTAGACCGTGCGGCCGTCCCCCGCGGGCGCGATCGAGGTGATCGTGCCGTAGTTGGCGTAGAGCGGGTCGGGCCCCGGGCCGCCGGACAGGTCGGGGCTGACGGGCCGCCAGGTCTCACCGCCGTCCGTGGAGCGGTTGAGCACCTCGGAGCCGTAGTAGAGGACCTTCGGGTCCTTGGGGTCGAGGACGACGGGCGTGAACCAGTTGCGCCGCTTGAACGTCGTGCGGTCCGCGAAGTAGGTGAGAGTGTCGCCGCCGTCCGTGGAGCGGAAGCAGTTGCCGTACTGGTAGCAGGCGAAGACGTTGTCCGCGTCGGTCGGATCGATCAGGTTCTCCTCGCCGTCACCGCCGAGGTACTCGTTGAAGCGGGGCCCGCCCCAGGAGCGCAGCGAGCCGTTGTCCTGGGCGCCGCCGGAGAGCCGGCCGGTGTCCTGCGGGGTGATGGCCGCGCTGTAGAGCTGGGTGTACGGCTCGTGCCGTGCCTTCACCCAGCCGCCGTCGCCGTTCGCGTCGGAGCGGTAGACGCCGCCGTCGTTGCCGAGATAGACGCGGCCCGGCCTGCGCGGGTCCCACACCATCGCGTGCTGGTCCGCGTGGATGCTGGTGCCGTCGGCGTTCCAGGTGGCGCCGCCGTCCTTCGTCGTCAGCAGCGGCACGCCCGCGACCTGCACGTGGTCCGCGTTCCTCGGGTCGGCCCACACCTTGCCGAACCACCAGCCGAACGTCGACTGCGACTCCGTCAGCTTCTGGTCGGCCGGGGTGCGCCGCCAGGTGTCGCCGCCGTCGGCGGAGGCGTAGAAGCCCTCGAAGGGCCCGCTGGTCCTGTTGACGATGGCGTACGCCTTGTCGCCCGCGACCGCGAGACCGATCCGCCCCACGTCCGGGCCCTGCGGGGGCAGTCCGCCGCCGAGGCGCCGCCAGCTCCTGCCGTCGTCGTCGCTGCGGTAGATCCCGGAGCCCACACCACCGTACGTGCGCAGTGCGGGCGTGCGGCGGTGGTCCCACAGCACGGCGTACAGCCGCTTGCCCCGCACGACGATCTCGGTCGCGCCGGTGAACTCGTCGGCGCCCGACAGGATCCGCCGCCAGGTCTTGCCGCCGTTCTCCGACCGGTAGACACCGCGGTCGCCGCCGCCGTTGTAGAGCGAGCCCGCCGCGGCCACGTAGATGCGGCGCGGGTCACGCGGGTCCACCGTGATCGCGCTGATGGCCCCGGAGTCGCGCAGACCGATCCGCCGCCAGTGCCTGCCCCCGTCCGCGCTGCGGTAGAGCCCCGTCCCCTCGTACGTGATGCTGCCGCCGCCCGGGTTGGGCTCACCGGTGCCCGCGTACAGGGCGCCGTCCGGGCCGGTGGCGACCGCTCCCATGGCCTGCGTGCCACCGACGGGCCAGGCGGACTCGAACGTCCGGCCCGCGTCCGTGCTGCGCCAGATCCCGCCGCTCGCGGCAGCCGCGTACACCGTGTCCGCCCGCTTCGGGTCGAGCGCGAGCGACACGATCCGGCCGCCGATGTTGGTGGGCCCCAGTGCCTTCCACCGCCCGCCGGTGGTGGGCAGCCGACGCGCCTGCGCGGCGGCGTTCTCGTGGGCGTGGCGGGGGATCGACTCGCCCGGCACGGTCTTTTGCAGGTAGCGGTACTCGGCCGGCGCGGCCGGCCCGCGGACGGGGCGGTAGACATCACCGGGACCGGGCGGCGCCGCGCCCGCCTGCCCGGCTGCCAGCAGGACGACGCCCGCGAGCGGGGCGAGAACCAGATGAAGCAGGCGTCTGCGCATGAGCACCCTCTTCTTCGGCATGGCCATAACAAACGGTGCCGACGTTACGAGAGGGGGCGGGGGAGCAGAAGGGGAAAGCAGGCCTTCCTAGGTGAGGCCACCGTTGCTCATCAGCAGCTGGCCGTTGACCCACTCGCCCTGCGGGGAGCAGAGGAAGTCCACGAGGTGCGCGGTGTCCCGGGGAGTGCCGAGCCTGCCGAGCGGGGTGCGGCGGACGCAGTGCTCGCGGACCTCGTCGGGCATCCAGCCGGTGTCGACCGGCCCGGGGTTGATCACGTTGGCGGTCACACCGAGGTGACCGAGTTCGTGGGCGGCGGCCAGGGTGATGCGGTCCAGGGCCCCTTTGCTGGCCCCGTAGGGCAGGTTGCCGACGGTGTGGTCACTGGTGAGGCCGACGATCCGGCCGGTGCCCCGTTCCGCGGCGAAGCGGCGTCCGAATTCGCGAATGAGCAGCCAGGTGGCGCGGGCGTTGACGGCGAAGTGCCGGTCGAAGCTCTCGACCGTGGTGTCGAGCAGCCCCGAGTCGACGGACTCGCAGTGACTCATCACCAGCGCGGTGACCCCGCCCCTCTCCTGTTCGACCTCGTCGAAGACGCGGGCCGGGGCGTCCGGGTCGGCGAGATCCGCTTCGATCGCGGTGGTGGCGGCGCCGAGTTCGGCGAGGGAGCGGCTGATCGTCGCCCGCGCGCCGGGCTCGCTGCCCCAGCTCATGCGGTCGTCGTAGGGGGTCCAGTAGGTGAAGGCGATGTCCCAGCCCGACGCGGCCAGCCGGCGGGCGATGCCCGCACCGATACCGACGCTGCGGCCCACGCCGGTGATCAGGGCGAGCGGGCGGTCCTCGCGCGCCGAAGAGCCTTGCTCGCGGGCTGGCCGGTCCATCGCGGTGTCGGTCGTCACGGGCCGGAATGCTCCCCGAACGACACCACGGCGTCAATCGCTTTCCGTCGCCGCGAGGCCCGGCCCAGGGACGTGGAGACGTGAGCCCCAGGCCTGGCCGAGCACTTGTGTCAGGGCGTCCCGGGCGGGCGCTCACGCCTCAGGTAGCTCCCTGGGTTCCAGGGGCTGCGTCGCCGGGCCCTGGAGGACCGTGCCGTCCGTGGCGAAGCGGGAGCCGTGGCAGGGGCACTCCCAGGTGGTCTCCGCCGCGTTGAAGGCGACCAGGCAGCCCAAGTGGGTGCAGCGGGCGGAGACGGCGTGGAGCGCGCCGCTCTCGTCGCGGTGCACGGCGCAGCGGCGCCCCTCGACCCGGACCACTGCCCCGGAGCCCGCGGGGATCTCGTCCACCGAGTCGACGTGGGTGCGCAGCCGGTCCCCGACGAAGTGCTTGGCGACCTCCACCTGCTGGCCCAGCAGCGCGGGCGCCTCCCGTACGGTCTTGAGCAGCCGGCGCGGGTCGTAGAGGTCGGCCCAGGGGGACTTCTCCCCGCGGACGAGGCGGGCCAGCAGGCTGCCGGCCATGACGCCGCCGCTCATGCCCCAGCCGCCGAAGCCCGTGGCCACGTACGTGTGACGGGCCCCGGGGTGGAAGGGGCCGACCATGGGCACGCCGTCGGTCACGGAGTTGTCCTGGGCCGCCCAGCGGTAGGCCGTCTCCGCCACGTCGAAACGCTCCCGCATCCACGCGTCCAGCTTCCGGAAGCCGGCGGCGGCGTCGCCCGTGCCCGGGGTGAAGCCCTCACCCGTGACGATGAGGAGCCGCCCGCCGTCGTCGCCGTACGGCGCGGTGCGTACCGAGCGCTTGCCCTCCTCCTGCGTGATGTACATCCCGCCCGGGTCCTGCCCGGGGGCCAGGGGAGCCGCGACGACGAGTTCCCGGTTGGCCGAGAGCCGGGCGAAGAGCAGAGCGCGGTCGAAGACCGGGTAGTGGGTGGCGACGACGACGTCCTTCGCCGTGACCGTGTGCCCGGACTCGGCCGTCACCCTGCACGGAGAGCCCTCGCGCAGGCCGGTCACCCGGGTCCGCTCGTGGATGACGCCGCCCCGCGTCCGCAGGTCCTCGGCCAGCGCCAGCAGATAGGCGCGGGGATGGAACTGCGCCTGGTCGTCGACGCGCACCGCGCCCGCCACCGCGAAGGGCAGACCGGTGACCTCCGTGTACTGGGCGGGCAGCCCGGCCTCCCGCGCCGCCTCGGCCTCCGCGCGCAGCTCGTCCGTGCCGTCCGGGCGGGTGGTGTACGTGTAGGCGGGCGCGCGCTCCAGCTGGCAGTCGATGCCCAGCTCGGCGCCGACGTCCGCCACGTGCTCCACCGCCTCCTGCTGGGAGCGCGCGTACAGCCGGGCGGCCTCGGGCCCGCGGGTCCGGCGCAGCCGGTCGTACACCAGGATGTGCAGCGAGGACAGCTTGGCCGTGGTGTAGCCGGTCACCCCGGCGGCGATGCGGTCGGCTTCCAGGACGGCCACCGTGCGCCCCTCGCGGGCCAGCTCCCAGGCCGTGCTGAGCCCCGCGATGCCGCCGCCGACCACGGCGACGTCCACCTCGATGTCCTGCGCCAGCGGTGGGTACGACGTCGGGTCGCTGGTGTCCATCCAGTACGACTCGGGCCGGCCCGGCAGTGGCCCGGTGCGAGGTGCGTCGGCCATGGTGGCTCCCTGGTCTCGGGGGTGATCGTGGGTGGTACGGGTTCCCCCCTCCCCGCCGGGTCAACCCGGCGGGGATCTTGCCCACAGGCTACGCAAAGCGGACATCGCGCGCTTGTGGGGTCAGAGCCAGTCGCGGGGCAGCGTCTCGTTCCACGTCCGGGAGAAGACGCGGCGCTCGCCCTCGTAGCCGTCGAGCGTCGCGTCGACGAAGAAGCGGCCCTCGTCGCACCGCAGCACCGTGCGGGTGCGCACGCTCACATCCCAGTCGTCCCGCGTGAAACGCATGGTCCACGCCGACTCGCCGGACACCGAGGTGAAGTCCTCGCCGGTGGAGGTGTACCGCTCGAACGCGCGGCAGCCCACGTCGAGGCCGATGTCGTCGTACCGCACCGTCCCGCGGTCCTTGACGATCTCCAGCGCCGAGTCGTAGTTCACCAGGTCGCGCCGGACCTCCCAGCGCTGGTCCGGCGGCGAGAGGCGGGTGGTGGACAGCGGCTCCGCTCCCTCGGGCTCCTCGAAGGGACGCTGCGGCGCGTTGTCCGGTTCGGCGACCGGCCGCACCGGCAGCCGCAGCGCGCTGGAGCCCTCGTACACGCTGAGCAGCACCGGTCGGGGGGCGGGCCAGGCGAGCGGCCAGTACGAGGTGGACAGCGAGAGCCGGATGCGGTGCCCGGGCGGGAAGGACTGGGCCACGCCGTTGAGCTGGAGCGTCGCGCGGTAGCGGCGGCCCGGTTCCAGGGGCTCGGGCTCGCCCGTGCCGTCCCTGCGGGTCAGGTTGAGCACGCCGTACGTCACCCGGGTGGCCCGCCCGTCGGGGGCGACGTCGGAGATGCGGGCGGCGACCATGGCCACCGGCTCGCTGACCGACAGGTCCAGGTCGACGGCGGGCGAGCCGAGGATCTCCACCGCCTCGGTCAGCTCGGGGGAGTCGAAGACGAGCGAGCCGCCGTCCTCCTCGCGCTGGTCGTAGGGCAGGTCCGGCGGAGCGTTGTAGGACGCCCACTTGCCCGCGAACTGGCCCACCGACAGCGGGGACTGCACCGTCATGGCCTCACCGGCGGCGTCCGGCTCCGCCACCGGTTCGCCCTGCCAGGCGATGCGGTGGCGCATCAGGGGACGGGCGACGTCCTCGATGTGCGGCGAGGGCCAGTGGGGCTCGCCGACCCAGCGGCCGGGCCGCTCCTCGTAGGAGGTCGAGGGCGGCACACTGTCCTGCATCCAGGCCCGCAGCATCGGGCCGTCCATGACGCCGTTGTCCTCGCCCTTGAGCCAGTGGTCCCACCAGCGCACCACCTCCTGGAGGTAGCCGATGGCGGGGCCGGGCTCACCGAGGTGCGGATACTTGTGCGACCAGGGGCCGATGAGTCCCTTGCGCGGCACGTCCAGGTTGCCGAGCAGCCGCGTCACGGCGTTGGAGTAGCCGTCCGCCCAGCCGCTGGAGGCGAGGACGGGACAGCGTACGTCCTGGTAGTTCTCGCAGACCGAGGCGTGCTTCCAGTACGCGTCGCGGCGCTGGTGGCGCAGCCACTCCAGGACCCAGGGCCGGGTGCCCTCCATGCGCTCGTGCCACATCTCGCGCCAGCGGTCGCCGACCACGGCCGGGTCGGGCGGACAGGTGCCGTAGGCGAACATGGTGCCCGCCTCGGCGAGGTTGTCCGACAGCATCGCGCCGCCCATGTAGTGCATGTCGTCGGCGTACCGGTCGTCCGTGAACGAGGAGATGACGATGGCCTTCAGGCTCGGCGGCCGGCGGGCGGCGACCTGGAGCGCGGCGAACGCCCCCCAGGAGATGCCCATCATGCCGGTCGTCCCGTCGCACCAGGGCTGCTCGGCCAGCCAGGCGAGCACCTCCTCGGCGTCGGTCTGCTCCAGCTCCAGGTACTCGTCGCGCAGCACGCCCTCGGAGTCACCCGTGCCGCGCACGTCGACGCGCACGCACGCGTAGCCGTGCCCCGCGATGTAGGGGTGGTGGATCGAGTCGCGCACGGAACTCAGATCGCGCTTGCGGTACGGGATGTACTCCAGGACGGCGGGTACCGGAGTCTCGTCCGAGCAGGTCGGGCGCCAGATCCGCGCCGACAGACGGGTGCCGTCGGACATCGGGACGACGACATGCTCTTCCTCTTTGGTCGCGTACGGGAGATTGCCCACGTGACGCATGGGGCCGTGCCATCCTCTCGGTCGGTTCCTCCGCCGGGCAGGCGGAATCGGGGTCCAGGGGCGGGGTGCCCGCTCGCGCGCCCTAGTCGTTGGTCACGTCGCGGCCGCCGGGCTCGGTGCCGTCGAAGGTGAGCCCGAGCGCGGCCACGCACCGGTCGTACTTGCGCCGCAGGTCCTCCTCGTCGTCGCCGCCGATGGAGAAGTGCGCCAACTCGTAGCTGTAGCTGTCCTGGTGACCGGCGTCGGAGAGCCGCTGCCCCTCCTCGACCAGCACCTCGATCCGCACGTTCCCGATCTCCCGCTCGATGCGGTCGATCTCCTCGCGCGTCGGCACGTCGTGCACCACACCGTCGGCGAACCACCGGTAGTACCACTTGGCGGAGGTCGCGCAGGGGCCCTCGCGGTGCGGCAGCGCCGGGTCCTCGTCGAAGGCGAGGCTGACCATGCTGTGGTGGTTGGCGACGCCGTCGACGTACTCGAACAGCTCCGCGTGCGCCTGCGAGTGCCGGGGATTGATCTCCAGCAGGTTCAGCTCGTCGTTCGACGGGTCGTAGAAGTACTCGATGCTGAACGTCGCGTCGTCCATGCCTATCTGGCGCATCACCCGCTCGGACACGTCGTGCAGGCGCCGCACCACGGGCTCCGGCAGGGTGGAGGGGTACTGATGGCGCAGGAAGCACGAGGAGTCGGGGTAGTTGATGGAGTCGAGCACGCCGTAGACGGTGACCTCACCGTGACGGACGTATCCCTCCACCGCGACCTGGATCCCGGACAGCGCCTCCTCGGCGAGACAGACCTGGGCGCCGATCCCCGCCATCTCCCCGGGCAGCTCGATCTGGTCGAGGATGTACTCGAAGGGGCGGCCGACCGTGCCGATGCCCTCCTTGATCCTCGCCACGGCCGCGTCGAACTCCTCCTCGTTCTTCACGCCGTAGGCCAGCTTGGAGGAGTACGACAGCGCCGGCTTGAGCCACATCGGGAAGCGCACGCCCTCGGGCGGCCGCGGCGTCTCGGCCGTCAGGTCGACCCGTCCGAAGCGCGGGTGCTCGTCGATCACCTTCTGCTGCTCCAGGCGGCTCCAGTACTTGTGCTCGCACTTGACGACCGACTCCAGGCTGGTGCTGCGGGTGCCGTAGCGGTCGCCGAGCATCGCCACGAGCGTGCTCACCGGGAAGTCCCAGTAACCGACGATCGCGTCGATGCTGCCGTCGAAGGCGTCCAGCACCTTCTGCGCCTTCTCCAGGAGGTCGGGGACGGATACTTCGCCGCCCTGCAGCTCCTCGATCGTCAGCAGCGGATGGAACGTGCAGTCACCCGCGTGCGGGATGGCGTTCAGCGTGGGCACATTCGCTTCGTCCAGACCGATCACGAACACGTTCTTACGGCTCACAGCCACGAAAAGATCCTTTCCTAGGGGTCGAAGGGGGTGTGTACCCGAGGTGCCGACCCGCACACGTCGGCCATGAAAAGCGGAAAACCGGCCATGATGAACAGGGAGGAACCGACCGGGAGGAGAACCATGGCCGACCGACGCAGGCGGGACCAGGCCGTCGTCCGCGCCCTGCTCGACGCCCACGGCCGCACCTACGCCGAGGACGCCGGCATCCGGCTGCGGGACACCCCGCAACCGCTGTACCAGCTGCTCGTCCTGTCCGTGCTGCTCAGCGCCCGTATCCGCAGCGCCGCCGCCGTCGGCGCCGCCAGGGAGCTCTTCGCCGCCGGACTGCGCGATCCGCGGCGCATGGCCGGGGCGTCCTGGCAGCAGCGGGTCGACGCGCTGGGCCGCGGCGGCTACCGCCGCTACGACGAGCGCACCTCCACCCAGCTCGGGGACGGCGCGGAGCTGGTCGAACGGGAGTACGGAGGCGACCTGCGCCGGCTGCGGGAGGCGGCGGGCGACGACGACAGGGCGCTGCGCGGGCTGCTCCAGGAGGTGCCCGGCCTCGGCCCCACGGGTTCGGACATCTTCCTGCGGGAGGTGCAGCGCGTGTGGCCGGATGTGGCGCCCCGTCTGGGGGACAAGGCCTTGCAGGGCGCGCGGCGCCTCGGCCTGCCCGACGACCCGAAGGAGCTCGTGCGCCTCGCGGGCGACGCGGACCCGGCGGCTCTGGCGGCGGCGCTCGTCCGGGCCGCCCTGGACAAGACGATCACCGAGGAACTGACCGCCGAGCCGGACGTCTCCTGAGCGAGGCCCCGGCCGCGTACTGAGGGAGGGCCCGGCTGCGTGGAACCACGGCCGGCTGGTTGCTGCACGAAGGCCCAGCCGCGTAGAGCGAGGATACGGCCGCGTGCTGAGCCAAGGCCTGGCCGCGTGCTGGGCGAGCGGCCGGCCGCGTAGAGCGAACCCCGGCCGTGTGGAGGAAGCTCGGCCCCGTGGAGGGAAGCCCGGCCGCCTGTCGAGCGAGGACCCAGCCGCGTGGAGGGACGGCCCGGCCGCGTGCTGCGCGAAGGTTCAGCCGCGTAGGGTGACGGCCCGGCCGCGCGTCACACCGGGAGCAAGCGCGCGATCAGCGCGCCGAGCTGCCGGGCGTTGCGGCACTCGTGCATCTCGACCAGGTGGGCGTACGCGTACGCCGCCGAGTCGCCCGTCGACCACTGGGAGCGCTGCTCGGGGTTGAGCCAGTACACCTGGCGGGCCCGCTCGGCGATCCGCCGCAGCGCCGGGAGGTTCGGGTCGCTCATGTTCGTCCGGGCGTCCCCGAGGACGAAGACGGTGGAGCGCGGGCCGACCGCGTCGAGGTGGCGCTCCGCGAACTCGCCCAGGGACGTGCCGTAGTCGCTGCTGCCGTGCCACCCCGTCACCGTCGCCTCGCCGAGGATGCGGGCGCCGAGCCCCGCCGGATCGGCCGAGCCGTGCGTGAGCAGCCTCGTCACCTCGTCGACGCGGTTGACGAAGGCGAACACGCGCACCTTGCCGAACTGGTCGTGCAGCGCCTGCACCAGCAGCATCGTGAAGTTCGCGAACCCCGCCACCGAACCGGACACATCGCACAGCAGCACCAGCTCGGGGCGGGCGGGACGGCGCCGGCGCAGCACCGGCCGCATCGGCACCCCGCCGGTCGACAGGGAGCCGCGCAGCGTGCGCCGCAGGTCGATGGTGCCGTGCGCGGCGCGCCGGCGGCGGGCGGCCAGGCGGGTCGCGAGCCTGCGGGCCAGCGGATGCACGGTCCGGCGCAGCTCGTCCAGCTGGGCGCGGCCGGCGAGCAGGAAATCGACCCGGTCGGCGGTGGTCGCCACGGCACGGAGGGCGATCTCCTGCGTGCCGCGCCGCTCGGCGACCCGTCGGCGTGCCTCGGTCCGCACGTGCTCGCGGAACCCTTCGATGCGGCGCCGGATCTCATCGGCCTCCAAACGGTCCGTGAACGCGGCCTCCCCGATGGTCTCCTCGCCGGGCCCGCCGTCGGGGCGTGCCCGCAGGGCGGCCAGAACGCGGGCGAGGAGCGTTTCCGGCCGCAGCCGGCCGAGCGTCTGGTGGGCGGACCAGCCGTCCGAGCCCTGCCCGGAACCGCCCGAGCCGTAGCCGCCGAAGCCGTCCACCGCCTCCGCCGCCAACCGGCCGAGGAGGGCCTGGTCGTTCGCGGCGAGGGCGGCGACCAGCCGTTCGCGCAGCGCCTCCCGGTCGGGCTCGCCGTCCCCGCCTCGGCCGTCCGTACCGTCGGGCGCGCCCACACCCAGCGGGAAGTAGAGGTCGAAGACGGGATCGAAGACGGCCCGCTGGCCCTCCTTGTGGAGCAGCGCGGCGGCCAGGCCCTCCCGGACGCGTTCGCGGTCGGTGAGACCGAGCGCTTCCAGGGCGGCCGCCGCGTCGACGGTCTCACCCGTACCGATACGCAGGCCGTGGGAACGCAGGGTCGCGACGAGACCGGTGAGTCGACCGGCCAACCCCTCGGGAGCGGCCGTCGCAGGCGGCCCGTCGGGGAGTGCTGTCACAGCGCGTCCAGGTCGAGCTTGGCCGCCGCCTTCAGCACGTCGTCCTGGTGTTTGAGCAGGACGCCGAGGCTGTCCCGTACGACGGTCTCGTCCAGGGTGGCGGCGCCGAGCGCGAGCAGGGTGCGCGCCCAGTCGATGGTCTCGGCGACCGAGGGCACCTTGCGCAGGTCCATGGCGCGCAGCGCGCCCACCACCCGCACCACCGACTCGGCGAGCGCCTCGTCCAGGCCCGACACCTTCAGGGAGACGATGCGGCGCTCCAACTCCTCCTCGGGGAACCCGATGTGCAGGAACAGGCAGCGCCTGCGCAGCGCCTCCGACAGTTCCCGACTGGCGTTGGAGGTGAGCACCACGAACGGGCGGCGCTCCGCGCTGATCGTGCCCAGCTCCGGCACCGTGACCTGGAAGTCGCTCAGGACTTCCAGGAGCAGGCCCTCCACCTCGACGTCGGCCTTGTCGGTCTCGTCGATCAGCAGGACCTTCGGCTCGGCGCCGCGGATCGCCGTCAGCAGCGGGCGCGGGAGCAGGAACTCCTCGCTGAAGATGTCCGTGCGCGCCTCGTCCCACGACTCGTCGCGGCCGGCCGTGATGCGGAGCAGCTGTTTGGCGTGGTTCCACTCGTACAGCGCGCGGGACTCGTCGACGCCCTCATAGCACTGGAGTCGGACCAGGCGGGCGCCCGCGACCCGGGCGACGGCCTTCGCGAGCTCCGTCTTGCCGACGCCGGCCGGGCCCTCCACCAGGAGCGGCTTGCCGAGCCGGTCGGCCAGGAAGACGGTCGTGGCGACCGCGGGCGAGGCCAGATAGCCGCTCTCGGCAAGGCGGGCCGCGACGTCGTCGACGGATGTGAAGTACCCGGTCGTCATGGTCAGTTCTCCTGGTTCGTCCATCCGGCCCGCGCCGCGCTGCCCTCGTGCGGCTCGCCCTCGATCCGCCACTGGTACCTGATCAGCTCCGAACGCCGCCCACAACACGCGGACGCGGTTTGCGGCGCACGTCACGGTCGGCGGCATGACCCGGCACCTCGACCGTGCAGTAGTTCGGCAGAAGTGCAAGCGTCATGAGTCTTTCGCTGATCTCGTGCGCGGCTAGACCACAGGGATCCGCTTACGGACAGCCCTACCGACACCGTCGGCGACGGCCGACACCCCCGCACCGACCGCCTTCTCTGAAGGCCCTTCCCGGCCTCGACGGCATTAACTGTCTTGCGCGCACGACGTGACGAGGACGGTGTCGCACGCCGGGAGCCCCGCAGTACCGGCGGGTACCACCTCGTCGCGCTGGCCCTCGCGGCGTTGTGCGACGGCCAGAATGCGGACACGGCCGGCCGCCTCAAATCCTGGCACAACCCCAGGTGCAGCGTCACCTTCGAAGCCCAGGGGAACGCCGCGAACCTACAGGTGTGCCAGGCCCTCCGGCATTGCACCCCGACACCTGACGTGACTGTCGCGCCTGCCTCTGGGCTTTCGGCATGAGGTAGGTTCGCCGGGTGTGCCGCAGCCGCCGTCTGCTGAACGGTCGGCGCCAGGTGTGGACGTATGGTTGGGACGCTGAGGACCGACTCACCTCCGTGACGACGCCGGACGGGGCGACCTGGCGCTACATGACGACCCCCTGGGGCGCCGTGTCTCCAAGCAATTGGTCGGCGAGGACGGCACAGTCACCCGGTGCATCACCTTCATCTGGGACGGTAGCCTGCTCGTCGAACAGGCTGCTGCCGACGGCACCGTGACAACCTGGGACTACGAGCCGGATTCGCACCGGCCACTGACCCAGGTCGACCGACACAGGACGACTACGACGTGCGATTCCACGCCGTTGTCACCGATCTGGTGGGCACCCCTACGGAACTGGTCACCACCGGTGGTGATATCGCGTGGCAGGCGCTCACCACCTTGTGGGGATCGGATCTCCGGCCTATGTCGACGATTTCCCACGCGGACTACGAAGCGTCGATCGACTGGATGGAGGCCATCACTGTCCTGCTCGACGAAGTGCTGCCCCATGAGGACGGCATCGAGCACCGGACCGGGCTGACGGACGCGACGATCACGGTGACGTGGGAGACCTCGCCCTGACAGGCGCTCAGAATGTGACGGCCGCTCTCCGGACGAGATCTGGACTCAGGACTCGACGGGGGTCAGGACGAAGACCGGGATCTCGCGGGTCGTCTTCTTCTGGTAGTCGCCGTAGTCCGGCCACACCGAGACCGCCCGCTCCCACCACGCCTTCCGCTCCTCGCCGGTGACGACGCGCGCGTGGTAGTCCTTCTTCACCGGGCCGTCCTGCAGTTCCACGAGCGGGTGGGCGACGAGGTTGTGGTACCAGGCCGGGTGCGCGGGGTCGCCCCCCTTGGAGGCCACCACCGCGTACTCCCCGTCGTGTTCGACGCGCATCAAGGGGTTCTTGCGCAGCTTGCCGCTCTTGGCGCCGACCGACGTCAGGACGATGACGGGCTTGCCCCGCATCGTCGTGCCCTCGGTGCCCCCGGAACTCTCGTACAGCTCGGCCTGCTTGCTGACCCAGTCCCACGTACCCGGCTCGTACTCTCCAGTCAAAGGCATGCCCTGCTCAACGGAGCGGTGGGCGTTCCGTATTCCCCGCGGGCGGAAAGACATCGGCCCACAAGACGGCAAGAGCGGGCGGAACGCTTCGGACCGCGGCCGGCCTCAGCCCAGCCGCGGGATCTCGATGGCGGGGCAGCGGTCCATGACCATGGCCAGGCCCGCCGCGCGTGTCCGCGCGTAGGCAGCCTCGTCGATCACGCCGAGCTGGAACCACACCGCCTTGGCGCCGGCCGCCACCGCCTCGTCGGCCACCTGGCCCGCCAGGGAGCTGTTGACGAACACGTCGACCACATCCACCTGGAACGGCACGGCGGACAGGGACGGATAGCCCTGTCCGCCGTGGACCGCCGCGGCCTTCGGGTGGATCGGGACGACGCGCTTGCCGAAGCGCTGCAGGACGGCCGCGACGCCGTACGCCGCCCGGTCGCGGTTGTCGGACAGGCCCACCACGGCCCAGGTGTCGCCCAGCCCCGTCAGGATCTCGCGCACCGTCTCCTGGTCGCCGTACATGACCTGCCTCCTCGACACTCGAACACCCGCGGCCGGATGCCGCCCGGGACCTCGGTCAGACGTTCACGCCGAAGTCCGACGCGATGCCCCTCAGCCCACTGGCATAACCCTGGCCGACCGCACGGAATTTCCACTCGGCGCCATGGCGGTACAGCTCGCCGAAGACCATGGCGGTCTCCGTCGAGGCGTCCTCCGAGAGGTCGTAGCGCGCGATCTCGACGCCGTCCGCCTGGTTCACCACGCGGATGAAGGCGTTGCGGACCTGGCCGAAGCTCTGGCCGCGGTTCTCGGCGTCGTGGATCGACACGGGGAAGACGATCTTCGAGATCTGGGCGGGCACCTGGGCGAGGTTCACCTTGACCGCCTCGTCGTCGCCCTCGCCCTCGCCGGTGAGGTTGTCGCCCGTGTGCTCGACCGAACCGTCCGGGCTCGTCAGGTTGTTGTAGAAGACGAAGTGCTGGTCGGAGACGACCTTGCCGGAGTCGTCGCAGAGCAGCGCGCTGGCGTCCAGGTCGTAGTCCGTGCCGGTCGTGGTGCGCACGTCCCAGCCCAGGCCGACCAGGACGGCGGTGAGGCCCGGGGCCTCCTTGCTGAGCGAGACGTTGCCGCCCTTGGCCAGGGAAACTCCCACGATGTCCTCCTGAGATCCGAGTTCCGGGTGCTTGCTTTCGTAGAATCTGAGCACGGAAT
Organism: Streptomyces sp. NPDC031466; assembly: GCF_055581265.1. NCBI lineage: Bacteria > Bacillati > Actinomycetota > Actinomycetes > Kitasatosporales > Streptomycetaceae > Streptomyces > Streptomyces sp. NPDC031466. Next base: position 457,312 of record NZ_JBVIJT010000004.1, on the reverse strand, counting down.
CTACAGGAATGTAGAAGCGGGTGGGGTGCTCATGGCCCGTTACGATGTGGCGTTCCCGGCCGCGGAGCACCATGAGGCTGGAGGGAGAACCGGGCATGGAGCGTGACGACCACGAGCGCGAGGAGCGCCGGCCACGGCTGCGCCGCCGCGCGCAGGGCGAGCTGGAGCAGCAGGTGCTCGCCGCGCTGCACGCCGCCCGCGGCCCCGTCAGCGCCGCCTGGGTGCAGGAGCGGATCGGCGGCGACCTCGCGTACACGACCGTGATGACGATCCTCACCCGGCTGCTCGCCAAGGACGTGGTGAGCCGGGAGCGCGCGGGCCGGTCCTTCGCGTGGACCTCCTCCTCGGACGAGGCGGGTCTCGCCGCCTTCCGGATGCGCAAGGTGCTCGACGCCGAGAGCGACCGCGAGGCGGTCCTCGCCAGCTTCGTCACGACGCTGACGCCCGACGACGAACAGCTCCTGCGTGAGCTGCTCGGGCGGGCGGGCGCCGGAACCGACGACTGACGGCCGATGGGAGCCTGTGCCTGATGGGCGTCTTCGTCTTCCTGCCCCTCGTGCTGCCGTTGACCGCCTGGCCCGTCGCCCGCCTCGCCGAGCAGCATCTGCACCCGCGCACCGCCACGCGCGTGCTCACCGCCGTCGCCGGTGTGATGGCCCTGTGCAGCACGCTGTGCCTGGCCCTCCTCATGGTCGTCGGCACGGCCCAACTGCCGGGCAACCCCTTGCCGGACGGCTGGTCGGACCCCGAGGTGCGCGCCGCCGTGCCCTACGACGAGTTCGCGGGAAAGGCCGCGATCCCCGCGCTGCTCGCCGTGTGCGCCGCGTGCGCGCGCACCCTGCTGCGGCACGCGCGTGTCCGGCGCCGGGGTCATCGCGCGCTCGCCGCGCTCCCCGGTACGTCCGTCGCCGTGCTGCCCGACGAGGCCCCCTACGCCTACGCCCTCCCCGCGCGGCGCGGGGGCCGCGTCGTCGTCACCACCGGCATGCTGGCCGGGCTCGCGGCATCCGAGCGGCGCGCGCTGTTCGCGCACGAACGGGCTCATTTGGCGGCCCGTCACCACCGGCATCTGCTGATCTCCCAACTGGCGGCCCGCGCCAATCCCTTCCTGCGGCCGCTGCGCACCTCCGTCGCCTTCACGGCGGAGCGGTGGGCCGACGAGACGGCGGCGCTCGCCGTGCGGGACCGGCGGGTCGTCGCCCGCGCGATCGGCAAGGCGGCCCTGGTCTCGCGGGGCGTCCCCGCGCCGGCCCTCGCGGGATTCGCCGCGCCGGGGCCCGTGCCGCGCCGCGTCGCCGCGCTGCTCGCCCCGGCGCCCGCCGCGCGCACGCGCCCCTCCTTGTTCACCGCCGTGGGACTCGCCCTGTGGGGCGCGGCGTTCGGCACCGCCGTGTCCGCCATGTCCTCGGCGAACTCGGCGGTCACGATGGTGCTCATCCTGCGCGCGGCCACGCCGCTGTGAAGGGGCCCGCCGCCGGGCCGACGCGACGTACGACTGACGCCTACAGGTCGAACTCGTGCGGCGGCAGGTCGAGCGCGAAGCACGCCTCGCGCACCACGGCCTGCTCGTCCTTGTCGAAGTCGCCGTCGGCGCCGCCGATGACTATGCCGATCTGAATGACGGCACGGGCCTCCGCGGGCTTCTTCCTCGCCTTGGCGACCTCCTGGAGGAGGCTCACCTTGCCGAACGCGAAGTCGGCGGTCAACTTGTCGACACAGGCGTCGAAGCGGCGGCGCAGGTCGTCCGCCGGGAAGTTCTGCAGCACCTCGTTCGTGCCGATGAGCTGCGCCACGCGCAGGCGTTCGGCGGCGTCCACGGTGCCGTCGGCGGCCGCCACCAGGGCGCACATCGCCATGCTCGCGTCGCGGAAGGCGCCGCTCTTCAGGTCGTTCTTCTTCGCCATCAGCTGGGTCTGCATCGTCGACGCGGACTCCTTGAACCGGTCCCACAGGGCCATGAGGAACTCCCCAAACATATCGGTGTTTCTACAACACTGTAGAAACTAGCAGTCGGGCCGAGAAGTTCCCGACCCGGCCGACGGCCTGGGGGCCCACTCATCCTTCTCATCCTTGGGTGCGGCGGCCGGGTGCAGCATCTGACCGGCCGCCAGTTCGCGGTACAGGGGGCTGACGGCGAGCAGCTCCTCGTGGCCCGCGCACGCGGTGGCGCGGCCGTCCTCCAGGACGACGATCTGGTCCGCGTGTTGGACCGTGGAGAGCCGGTGCGCGATCACCAGCAGGGCGCATTCCCGCGCGGCGTCCCTCAGTACCGCGGTGAGCGCGGCCTCGTTGATGGCGTCGAGGTGGGAGGTGGGCTCGTCGAGCAGGAGGAGTTCCGGGCGGGCGAGCAGGGCGCGGGCCAGGGCGACACGCTGGCGCTCACCGCCCGAGAGGGTGTTGCCGCGCTCGCCCAGCATGCCGGACAGGCCGCCCTTGAGCCGCCGTACGACAGCGTCGAGCTGGGCGAGTTCGACGACACGCCGCACCTCGGACTCGGGGGCGTCGGGCACGGCGTAGGTGATGTTGTCGCGCAGAGTGCCGTGCACGACGTGGGTGCTCTGGTCGACGACGGCGATCCGCTCGCGGCATTCGGCGCGGGTCAGGTCGGTGGAGGGCCGCCCGTCGAAGAGGAGGGCCCCGGAGTCCGGTTCGTAGAACCTCGCCACCAGGGCGAAGATCGTGCTCTTGCCGGCCCCCGACCGGCCGACCAGCGCCGTGTGACGTCGGTGGGGGACGGAGAAGCTGACGCCGCGCAGGACGGGCCGGCCGGGGTCGTAGCCGAAGGTGAGGTCGCGCAGCGCGAGGGCGGGCACGCCGTCGGAGGCGGTTCGCCGCGTCGCCTCCCGAGTGCGCGCCCGTACGGTCCGGAGGCCGGGGTCGACCTGGCCTCCGGGCCTCTCCCCGCGCTCCGGATCGGTCCGCCGTCCGGCGGGGGAGGGCTCCGCGGGCAGGTTCAGGGCCTGCTCGATGCGCTGGTAGGCGCCCATGCCCCGCTGGATCAGACCGGCCGCGCGGAACACCGACGACAGGGGTAGGACGAGGTAGGAGGCGTACAGCAAGAAGGCGACGAGGTCACCGAGGGAGTTCGCGCTGCCGGTGACGCGCAAGCCGCCGATGACCAGGACGAGCAGGAAGGAACCCTGGACCGCCAGTTCGACGGCCGGACTCATCAGGGAAGCGAGCCTCGCTGTCCGTACGCCCGCCTCGTACGCGGAGTCGACGCGCTCGCCGACGCGCCGGGCCTCGCGGTCCTCGGCCCTGTGGACGCGGACCATCGGCAGTGCCCCGAGGGCGCGTTCGAGGTCGGAGGCGATCGCGCCGACCGAACCCTGCATGTGCTCGGAGGCGGCACGGATGCCCTTCAGGAGCGAGGCGACGACGCCGGCCGCGACGGCCACGGTCAGGGCGACCAGGACGAGCAGCAGCGGATCGAGCCACATCATCAGGGCGATCGCGCCGGCGGCCACGAGAGCGCCCGTGACGAGGTCGACGAGGGCCTGCGAGACGACCTCCCTGAGCAGGGTGGTGTCGGCGGTCACGCGGGAGATCAGGTCGCCGGTGCGATGCCGGTCGTACTCCCGCATCTCCAGCCGCAGCAGCCGCGCGACCAGGCCGTGGCGGAGCTGTCGCACGACTCTTTCGCCCATGCGTTCCAGGACGAAGCGGCCGACGGCGCCCGTGGCCGCCTCGCCGACGAACAGGGCGGCCAGAAGCAGCAGAAGGGGCCAGTACGCCCGTCCGTGGTCGCCCGCGTCCACGATGTGCTTGGCGACGAGGGGCTGGGCGAGCCCGAGCGCGGAGCCCACGAGGGTGAGCGCGCTCGCCACGGTGACGGAGGCCCGGTGCCCGCTGGTGAGCCCGTACATGGTGGCCACCGCGGCCCGTGTCGAGCGGTCGGGCGCCTTCGCGGCCGCTGTCATGGGCGGCGCGACCGGCTCGTGACCAGGGGGCTGACCGCCAGCAGCCGCGCGAAGTAGTCGTCCGGCATGTCCTCGCCGACGGGCCGGCCCTCCGCCTCGATCCACGCGTGCGCGTTGAACGGCGGGACCACGCTCGCCCCCGTGCACCACGTGGCCCAGCCGCCCGTCAGCCGGCACAGCAGGACCGCGCCCAGCGAGCGGGGCAGGCACCCTTTGGGCCCGGCGCACAGCAGGCTGACCGCGCACATCGCGTCCCGGGCGTTCTTCGCCTGCGCGGCCGTGGCCGGCGCGGCTCCCCGGCGTGCGACAGCCAGGACGGCGCGGATCCTGCGCGGGGGCAGCAGCGACAGCACGACGGCCGGCAGCAGGACGAGGCGAGCCCCCAGGCGCCGGGTGAAGGGCACGCCGGTGGGCCGCACCAGGGCGCTCGGCGTCGTCATGACACCAACCCCGACTCCCGAAGCCCCCGCACGAGATCCGCGACGTCCTGCTCCGCGCGGGTCCGGCTGATGTCGAACTCCGCGACGAGCGCGTCGACGGCCGCCGCTTCCCCGCCGCCGTCCAGGAGGGTCCGCACGACCAGGGTGCCGGTGGGGTTGAGTTCCCAGTAGTCTCCGCTGCGCTGATCCAGCAGGACCGTGCCGTAATCGGTCTTCGTGGTGCAGACGTCGGGGCCGAACCGCAGTGCCATGGTGGGTGTCTGCCTTTCTCCGGGGGCGTGCCTAACGGGTACGGGCGGGGGACAGGCCGCGCAGCCATACTTCGGCGGCGATGGTGGAGTACAGGATGGCGTCGCGCAGCCCGGGAGCGGAGGGCCGCTGCGCGAGGCGGCGCAGCGCGTCGCCGTCGACCAGGCCGAGCTCCTCCAGCCGGGAGTTCTCCCACAGGGACAGCAGGTCGGCGCGGTGCCGGCGCAGACCGTCGGCGGCGTCCATCGCGGCGGCGGCCTTGGTGGTGCGCCGCAGGCACGCCTCGGGCACGATGCCGCGCATCGCGCTGGTGAGCACGGGCTTGTAGGCCCAGGGCGTGACGCGTTCCTCCGGCCGGATCGCCAGGCACGCCTCGATGACGCGGTCGTCGAGGAACGGCGAGGCCATCGGCACGCCGGCGCGGGCCGCCATGCGGTCCCACTGGCGGATGATGCGGGTGCAGGAGCGGATCTGCTCCAGATCGGCGTGCATGCCCCGGTCCGGGTGCAGCGGGGCGACCGTCGAGGCGGCCTCGCGCAGCGCCCGTTCGGCCATGCGTCCGGCGTCGGGTGTCACCCAGTCGAAGAGGCGCGGCGGCATGCCCCAGCCGAGGCTGGTGGCGACCGACGCGGGGAGCGGGTCGCGCAGGTGACCGGCGGCGTCGGCGAGGCATCGCCCGTACGGACGGGAGTCGGCGAGGGCGCGGACCGTCCCGCCGAGCGGCCACTGCCACAGGGCCCGGAAACCGCGGAGCTGCCGCAGCGCGAGGAGCGGACGGGCGCGCGCCAGCCGGTGGTAGTACGCCTCGGAGCACCAGGCCACGTGGTCACCGCCGATGCCCGTCAGGTGCACCCGGCTGCCGCGCGCCGCCATCGCCGGCAGGTGGCGCAGCACCCGCGAGCGGTCCATGACGCCGATGGTCGGTTCGTCCAGCAGGTCGTCGATGCCCAGGAGGTCGTCGTAGACCAGCGGCGAGGCGTCCGCGTCCCACACCACGTGCTCGACGTCGGGCAGATGTTTCGTCGCCTGCTGGGCCCAGTACAGATCGGTGTCGGCGGGATCGCGCCCCGGCCAGGTACTGGCCACGACCTTGGCCGGGGACCGGTCGGCCAGGAAACAGACGGAGGTCGAGTCCAGGCCGCCGGACAGGTCGCAGCTGACCACGCCTCCCCGGCGGGTGCGGGCGCTCACGGCGGCGCCGAGCGCCTCGCGCACCAGCGGGGCGCCGTCGGCGAGCGTACGGACCGGACGCGGCGGATGCCACCACCGCGAGTGGCGCACGGTCCGGCCGTCGGCGGCGACGACCAACGCGCTGTCCGGCGGGACAGCGGTGACCTCGCGCCAGAGGGAGGTCTCGAAGAGCGGGTAGGGGACCGGCCACAGCAGCCGGACGGCGAGCCGTTCCACATCGGGTTCGCTGCCCAGCGCGGCGGCGAGGACATCGGCACGGGTGGCGGCCACCGGCACCCCGTCCACGACCGCGTGGAACACCAGCCGGAGCCCGGACGCGGTGCCCTGCACCCTGAGCTGCCGGTCCAGGGCGGCGACGAGGTGGAAGCTGCCGGGCAGCGAGCGGGCCAACGCGTCCAGTTCGGCCAGATCGCGCAGCCGCCGGGCCCGGGCCTCCAACTCGGCGGCCTCGACGGGACAGCAGCCGATGACGGCCAGCGCGGCACGGCCGGCGCGGACCGTGACGATCTCCTGGTCGTCCCACTGGCCCACCAGCCATGGCCGGCCTGAAGGGTGGTGGAGGGTCCGTGTTCCGGGGCGGGCGAAGGTGCGGGCCACGGCGGCCGCCTCCGCACGGTCGTGGAAGACCGTGAAGTGCGTGTCGCCGGGGCCCGTCCCCGCACTCTCGTGCAGTTCAGTCATGACGTCGTGTCAGAACCGTCGCTCCGTCAGTTCTTGCTCAGGATGAGCCGGTCGTTGCCGGAGCGCGCCAGGAGCCCGGTCTTCTTCCGGAACGTTCCGAGCCGGACGAGTGCCGGTGCTTCGTAGGCCTTCTTCATGACCCCTCCTCGGGTTGCGGATCGACACCCCTTCCCTCGGCGGCGGTGCGCTGGGGCTCCGTCGGCCTGCCCTGGCCCCATCGGGGGCCGGGGCGAGGAAGTGGGCGCACCAACCAGCTAGGTGCATGACCGGAAGGTGCGGCAAGAGCATGAAAGAAAGTGTGACGATACGAAAAAGGCATATGTGGGCCGGTGTTCGCGTCGCCACTCGCGGATCGAGTCGGAACCGGACAACGTGTCGACCGCGGGCGGACAAGTGGAGACAAAACGTTTCCACCTGCGCATCGGACAACCCCTGCGATGGTCCGGTCGCACGGGGACGACAGCCGGGTCGGGAGGGGAGCCGCCGGGGCGCATTCGCCGGCGCCGTCGCGCTCCATCTTCTTCGGCCCCCGCCGTGACCCGGGCGGCCGTCGAGATCCCCGACCCACGGCTTCTGCCCCGGACCCACTCTCCGGTGCCCTCTTCCCAGGCACGCGTGCCGCGGAGTACGGTCCAGCGAGCCCGGGCAGGAGCGTGTGGTCTCCCGGCGATTCCGCCCGCGTCGGCGGTGACGGACTCGGGGAGGACACGCGTGACCGGACCCACTTCCCCCGCGCCGTCCACTCATCGCCTGAGCGAGGGCGCGGTCGGCACCGGGGACCTCGTCTTCTTCGTGGTGGCGGCCGCCGCGCCGCTGACGGTCATGGCGGGCGTGGCCCCGCTGGCCATCGGCATGGCGGGCCCGGCGGCACCACTCGGCTACCTGCTCTCGGGGCTTTTGCTGATCGTCTTCGCCGCGGGGTTCACCGCGATGAGCCGCTACGTGCGCAACGCGGGCGCCTTCTACGCGTACATCGGCCGGGGCCTCGGCCGCGCCGCGGGAGCGGGATCCGCCTGCGTCGCGCTCTTCTCGTACAACGCGATCGAGGTGGGGCTGCTCGCCGCCTTCGGCTGGTTCACGGAAGGGGGCTTCGCGGACCTGACCGGGGCCCATGTGCCCTGGTGGGTCTGGTCATCGGGCGGGCTCCTCGCCATCGGCGTGCTCGGGTACCTCAAGGTCACGCTCAGCGCCAAGGTCCTCGGCATCGCCCTGCTCCTCGAAGTGCTGGTGCTGCTCGTCTTCGAGGCGGGCGTCCTCGCGGACGGCGGCGGTCCGCGGGGGCTGGACCTCGGGACGCTCTCGCCCGCCCACCTCGGCGCCTCCGGGACGGGCGGCATGTTCGTGCTGGCAGTCGGCGCCTTCATCGGCTTCGAGGCCACCGCCCTCTACGCCGAGGAGGCACGGCGGCCCGAACGGACGGTGCCGCGCGCCACGTACATCGCCGTCGCGTTCCTCGCGCTCTTCTACACCTTCACCGTCTGGACGATCGTCGACGCGTACGGCGCGGACCGCGTCCGGGCGGTCGCGAACGGGGAGGGCGGCGCCGACATGGTGTTCACGGCGACCGAACGCTTCGCAGGGGCCTGGGCAGCCGACTCCATGCACGTACTGATCATCACCAGCACCTTCGCCGCCACCCTGGCCTTCCACAACGGAGCGGCCCGCTACTTCTACGCGCTCGGCAGGGAAGGGCTGCTCCCCGCCCGCCTCGGCACCGTCTCCGCGAGGACCCGGGCGCCGGGCGCCGCCGTGGTCGCCCAGTCCCTCGTCGCGCTCGCCGTGATCGTCGTGACGATGATCAGCGGGGCGGATCCGTACACGGTCACGTTCCTGTGGAGCAACGGCTCCGGCATCCTCGGCGTGATGCTCCTGCAGGCGCTCGCCGCGCTCGCCGTCCACGGATTCTTCCGGCGGGACCGGCGCGCGATGCCGGCCTGGCGCGTCACCGTCGCCCCGCTCCTCGCCTGCGCGGGCCTCACCGTCATGATCGTCCTCGTCTGCGCCCACCTCCACCTGCTCACGGGTGCCTCCACCGGAGTGAACGCGGCCCTGATCCTCCCCCTGCCCGCGCTGTTCGTCGCTGGGGTGGTATCGGCGCTGCGGATCAGGGGGCGCGACCCGGTGGCGTACGAGCGGCTGACGACCGTCGACGCCGAGCGCGCCTGACGGCGCACCCCCGAACAGACCGGGCGGCGCCACCGCGGGCGCCGATGCCCCACCGACCGAACGCGAACAAGGAGAAATCGACGGCATGACGGCGACGACCCTGGTCTTCCTCGGCCCCACCCGCACCGGCGGCCACGCCCACCGGGACACCACGGCGCTCGCCGTGCGGGCCGGCCGGATCCTCGCCCTCGGCGACGAGGCACGCGCTCTCGCCGCCGACGCCGACGAAGTCGTCCGCATCGGGGACGGGCTGCTGATGGCCGCCTTCGGAGACGGCCACGCCCATCCGCTCTTCGGCGGCCTGGAGAGCTTCGGACCGCAGATCAAGGAGCTGGACTCCGTCGCGGCGATCGTCTCCGAAGTCGGCCGGTGGGCCAAGGAGCACCCCGGGACCGAGTGGATCGTCGGCGCCTCCTACGACCCCGCACTCGCGCCCGACGGCGCGTTCGACGCGCGCTGGCTGGACGCCGAGGTCGCCGACCGGCCCGTCGTCCTGCGCGCGCAGGACTACCACACCCTCTGGTGCAACACCGAGGCACTGCGCAGGGCCGGGGTGAGCGAGAGGACGCCGGAGCCCCGTCTCGGCCGGATCGTGCGCCGCCCGGACGGCACACCCCTCGGCACACTGCGGGAATGGCACGCCTGCGACCTCGTGCTCGACCAGATCCCCGCCCGCGCGACGGACGAACTGGTCGAGGCGCTGCGCCGCGCCGGGCACGCGTACGCGCGCGCGGGCGTCACCTGGGTCCAGGACGCCTGGGTCGAACCGGACATGATCGACGCCTATCTCACCGCCGTCCGACGCGACGCCCTGGCCGTCCGGGTCGACCTGGCCCAGCGCGCCGACCCCGACCGGTGGCGCGCGCAGCTCGAGCCGTTCGTCGAGGCCCGCGCGCGGGTGGCCGCCGAGGGCGGGGACCTGCTGAGCGCGCGGACGGTGAAGTTCTTCAGCGACGGCGTCATCGAGGGCGGAACGGCCGCGCTGCTCGCCCCCTACCTCGACGCGCCGCACAGCTGCGGCATGCCCGTGTGGGAGCCCCGCGCGCTGGCCGAGGCCGTGCGGGCCTTCGACGCCATCGGCTTCCGGACGCACATCCACGCGATCGGCGACGCGGGCGTGCGCGCCGCGCTCGACGCGATCGAGGCCGCGGGCGAGGCCAACCCGGCCTGGGACCGGCGCCCGGTGATCACCCACGTCCAGCTCGTCGACCCCGCCGACCTGCCCCGGTTCGCCGCGCTCGGCGTCATCGCCAACTTCGAGCCGCTGTGGGCGCAGCCGGACCCGGTCCAGACCGAGCTGTCCGTCCCGCGCATCGGCGCGCACCGGGCGGACCTCCAGTACCCCATGGGGGAGCTGGCGCGGGACGGCGTACGCCTGTCGTTCGGCAGCGACTGGCCCGTCAGCTCGCACGTCCCGCTCGAAGGCGTCCAAGTCGCCGTCACCCGGCGCACGTTCGCGGGAGAGCCGCGAGAGGGCTGGCTCCCGCACCAGCGGCTCACCGTCGAGCAGGCGCTGACGGCCGCCACCACCGCGGTCGCCCACCAGGCGGGCGCCGACGAGCGGCTGAACCTCGCGCCGGGCGCCCCCGCCGACCTGGTCCTGCTCTCCGCCGACCCGCGCACCGTCGACCCGATGGAGATCCGCCACGCGCGCGTGCTGGGCACCTGGCTGGCGGGCCGCCCCACCTATCGCGCGACGGCCGCCTGACGTACGCCGACCGGCAGGACGATCGCCGTGGCGGCTACCCCGTCGCGGACCGTCCACCGGCCGGAGAACACCGTCAGCTCGGCGCCCTCCACCACGGGCCCCGCCACGAGCAGCCGCGCGGTGAACGTGCCGGCCGGGTCCAGCTCCAACCGGGCGTCCTCGAAGCCGAGCCAGCGCCCGGTCAGGGGGAACCACGTCTTGTAGACCGACTCCTTGGCGCTGAACAGCAGCCGGTCCCAGGGCGTGCCCGGATACCGGGCGCCCAGCGCGGCGAGCGCGGCACGCTCCGTCTCGTCGGCGATCAGGTTCAGGACATCGGGGTCCCGCAGCGGCTCGCCCGGCTCCGCGTCGATCCCGAGCGAGATCACCTCGCCGGCGCGGGCCACGACGGCCGCGCGGTACCCCGCGCAGTGCGTCATGCTCCCGACGACCCCGGACGGCCAGCGGGGCGCCCCCCGCTGCCCCGGCAGGATGGGGGCGGGCGGCACGCCGATGTGCCGCAGCGCGGCGCGGGCGCAGTGCCGCACGGTGGTGAACTCGTGGCGCCGCTTGGCCACCGCGTTCGCCACCACCGCCTCCTCCTCGGGGAAGAGCACGGCGTCGGCCGGGTCGTCACGGGTCTCGACGACGGTGACGGGCGCGGCGGCCAGCAGGGATGCCAAGGGGCCGGGGGATTCCGGGACTTGGCGCACGGATATCGAAGGGGACGTCACGAGAGATCACCGTACCCGGCCGGGGTGCCCTCGCGCGGGGACAGTGACGTGTGCCACCCGGCGCCGCTGCCGGCTCGGGCGGCGCCCGCCGAGCGCCTACGCTGGCGTGATGCAGGACGAGTACCGCACAGTGGCCCGCGAGGGCGTGCACGAGACCGAGATCAACCGCTCGCGATTCCTGTGCACCCTGGCGCCCGCGGCCACCGAGCGGGAGGCGCAGGACTTCGTCGCGCGCGTCCGCAAGGAGCACCCGACGGCCACGCACAACTGCTTCGCGTACGTCATCGGGGCCGACGCCGCGATCCAGCGGGCCAGTGACGACGGCGAGCCCGGCGGCACCGCGGGCGTCCCGATGCTCCAGATGCTCACCCGCCGGGACATGCGCTACGTCGCCGCCGTCGTCACCCGCTACTACGGCGGCGTCAAGCTCGGCGCGGGCGGTCTCATCCGCGCCTACGGAGGAGCCGTCGGCGAGGCGCTCGACGCCCTTGGCACCGTCACCCGCCGCCGCTTCCGCCTGGCCACCGTCACCGTCGACCACCAGCGCGCCGGCAAGGTCCAGAACGATCTGCGGTCGGCCGGCCGCGAGGTGCGTGACGTTCGTTACGGCGAAGCCGTCACCATCGAGATCGCTCTGCCCGACGCCGACGTCGCCGCCTTCCGGGGCTGGCTGGCCGACGCCACCGCGGGTACCGCCGTGTTCGCACTCGGGGGAGAGGCGTACGGGGACGCATGACGTCGCGGGTGCCCCCGGGAGCCGGGGCACAGGAGGCGTACGGATACGGCGGTAGCCGCCCGTGATGTCCGACCCGCCCGTTAGTCTCGGGGATCATGAGGCTGCTGCACACGTCCGACTGGCACCTGGGCCGCTCGTTCCACCGCGTGAACATGCTCGACGCCCAGGCCGCGTTCATCGGTCACCTGGTGGCGACCGTGCGCGAGCGCGAGGTCGACGCCGTCCTGGTGGCCGGTGACGTCTACGACAGGGCGGTGCCGCCGCTCGCCGCGGTCGAACTCTTCGACGACGCCCTGCACCGGCTCGCGGACCTCGGCGTGCCCACCGTGATGATCTCCGGCAACCACGACTCGGCACGCCGCCTCGGCGTCGGCGCGGGCCTCATCGACCGTGCCGGCATCCACCTGCGCACCGCCCCCGCCGCCTGCGCGGACCCCGTCCTCCTCACCGACGACCACGGGGACGTGGCGTTCTACGGCCTGCCCTACCTCGAACCCGTCCTGGTCAAGGACGAGTTCGGGGTGGACAAGGCGGGCCACGAGGCCGTCGTCGCAGCCGCCATGGACCGCGTGCGGGCCGACCTCGCCACCCGCGTGCCGGGCACCCGCTCCGTCGTGCTCGCCCACGCCTTCGTCAGCGGCGGCCGGGCCAGCGACAGCGAGCGGGACATCACCGTCGGCGGGGTGGCGTCGGTGCCCGCCTCGCTCTTCGACGGCGTCGACTACGCCGCGCTCGGTCATCTGCACGGCAGCCAGACACTGGGCCCGCGCGTGCGCTACTCCGGCTCGCCGCTGCCGTACTCCTTCTCCGAAGCGGACCACCGCAAGAGCATGTGGCTGATCGACCTCGGCCCCGAAGGGGAAATAGCGGCCGAACGTCTCGACTGCCCGGTGCCGCGCGCGCTGGCCCGTATCCGGGGCACCCTGGACGAGCTGCTCGACGACCCCGCCCTCACCCGGCACGAGGAGGCGTGGATCGAGGCCACCCTCACCGACGCCGTGCGCCCCGACGACCCCATGGCCCGGCTCTGCGCGCGCTTCCCCCACACCCTCAGCCTTCTCTTCGACCCGGACCGGGCCCCCGACGACCCGGACCTCTCCTACGCCCGGCGCCTCGAGGGCCGCAGCGACCAGCAGATCGCCGAGGACTTCGTGGCCCATGTGCGCGGCGCCGGGCCCGACCCGTACGAGCGGACGGTCCTGCGGTCCGCCTTCGACGCCGTCCGCACCGACGACACCGTCCACGAGGTCGCGCGATGAGACTCCACCGGCTGCGCCTCACCGCGTTCGGGCCCTTCGGCACCACCCAGGACATCGACTTCGACAAGCTCTCCGCCGCCGGCCTCTTCCTGCTGCACGGGCCGACCGGCGCGGGCAAGACCTCCGTCCTGGACGCCGTGTGCTACGCCCTGTACGGCTCCGTGCCGGGCCCCCGCCAGGGCGGCGGACAGGGCATGACGCTGCGCAGCGACCACGCGCGGCAGGACACCCGCACCGAGGTGTGCCTCGAACTCACCGTCGCCGGGCGCCGCCTGGAGATCACCCGCATGCCGCCCTGGGCACGCCCCAAGAAGCGCGGCACCGGCACCACCACCGACAAGGCCCAGAGCTGGCTGCGCGAGCGCACTCCCGAGGGCGGCTGGAAGGACCTGAGCCGCTCCCACCAGGAGATCGGCGAGGAGATCACCCAGCTGCTCGGCATGAGCAAGGAGCAGTTCTGCCAGGTCGTGCTGCTGCCCCAGGGCGACTTCGCACGTTTCCTGCGCGCGGACGCGGAAGCGCGCGGCAAGCTGCTCGGCCGCCTCTTCGACACCCGCAGGTTCGCCGCCGTCGAGCAGCGGCTCGCCGAGCAGCGGCGCACCACGGAGACCGAGGTCAAGGACGGCGACGCGGCACTCCTCGCCGACGCGCACCGCATGCAGCAGGCGGCCGCCGGCGACGGCGGGGAAGCCGAGCTGCCCCTGCCCGACCTCGCGCCCGGCGACCCGGGGCTGGCCGCCGAGGTCCTCTCCTGGGCCGCCGTGGCCCGCGCGAGCGCCCGCGAACGCCTCACCATCGCGCGGTGCGCCCTCACCACCGCCGAATCCGCGCAGGCCGCCGCCGAGCGCCGGCTCGGTGACGTACGCGAACTCGACCGGCTGCAGAACCGCTTCGCCGAGGCACGGGAGCGCGCGGCGCGGCTCCGGGCCCGCGAAGAGGAGCGGCGCGAGTACGAGCGGCGCCTGGAGCGGGCGCGCAAGGCCGAGACCGTGGCCCCCGCGCTCGCCCTGCGCGACGCCGCCGAGGCGGAACACCGCCGGGCCGCCCAAGAGGAGACACACGCGCGGGGCCGCCTCCCCGAGACGTTCGCGCAGTCCGGCGCGTCGGGGCTGGCCGCCGCCGCGCGCAAGGCGGCCGAGGAGCTGGGCGGCCTCGGCGCCGCCCGGCGCGCGGAGCAGCGGCTCGCCGACATCGCCGCCGAACGCGCTGCGCTGGACCGGCAGGAGCGCGCCGACGACGACCTGCTGCGGGACGCCTCCGGCTGGCTCGACGGCTGGGAGGGGACCCGGGCCGCCCTCCAGGAACGCGTCGAATCCGCGCGGGAGGCCGGGACACACGCCGAGCGGCTGGCGGGCCGCCTCGAACCGGCCCAGGACCGCCTGGACGCCGCCCACCGCCGCGACCACCTCGCCCGTGAAGCGGCGGCGGCCCACGAGCGCGCCCTGACCGCGCGCGAACACGCCGGGGCCACCCATGAGCACTGGCTCGCTCTCAAGGAACAGCGCCTGACGGGCATCGCCGCCGAACTCGCCGCGCGTCTGACGGACGGCGAACCGTGCGCCGTGTGCGGGGCCACGGAGCACCCCGCCCCGGCCGGCAAGAGCGCCGGACACGTGGACCGGCGCACCGAGGAAGAGGCGCTCACCGTCCACCGCGCCGCGCTGGAAGCCCGCACGGCCGCCGAGCGCGCGCTCGGTGACGTCCAGGCCTCCCTGACCGCGGCCACGGAGGCGGCACGCGGTGGCGCGGGGCGCCGGACCACCGGCGAACCCGGGGAGGCGGAACCGACCGTCGAGGAACTCGACCGGACCGTGGGGGAGTTGCGGCGGGCGCACGCCGAGGCCCGCGACCGCGCCTCAGGGCTGCACGCCGCGCGGGAGGCGCTCGCGCGGGCCGAGCGCGAATACGACCGCAGGACCGCCGAGCAGCAGAAGGCCGCCCGCCGCGCCGCGTCCCGCGCCACCCTGCGCGAAGCACTCGACCGCGAACAGGACGCGCTGGAAGCCGAGTTGACCCGGGCACGCGGCGCCACCGGCAGCGTCGCCGCCCGCGCCGCCCAGCTCGAACGGCAGACCGCGCTGCTCACCGAGGCGGCCGACGCCGCACGCGTCGCCGACGACACCGCCGAGCGCCGCAAGGCGGCGGACGCGCGCCTGGCCGACGCCGCCTTCCGCGCCGGCTTCGACACACCGCGGGCGGCGGCCGAGGCCCTGCTCGACGACGCCCACTACCGCGAGCTGCAACACCGCATCGACGCCTGGCGCGACGAAGAGGCCGCGGTGCGCTCCGTCCTTGCCGAACCGGACACGGCCGCCGCCGACCGGCAGCCGCCCGCCGATCTGCCGGCGGCGCGGGCCGAGGCCGGGGCCGCGGCACGGCGGCTGCGGACGGCGGCCTCCGCGCGCGACGCCGCGGCACGCCGCTGCGCCGAACTGGACCGGCTCTCCGCCCGCACGGCCGAGGCGACGCGCGAACTGGCGCCGCTGCGCGCCGCCCACGACCGCGTGGCCCGGCTGGCCGGCCTCGCCGCGGGTACCTCGGCGGACAACGAACGCCGGATGCGTCTGGAGTCGTACGTGCTGGCCGCCCGCCTGGAGCAGGTGGCCGCCGCCGCGACGGTCCGGCTGCGTCGGATGTCGTCCGGGCGCTACACCCTCGTGCACTCCGACGACCGTACCGGGCGCGGGCGTTCGGGCCTCGGTCTGCACGTGATCGACGCGTGGACGGGCCGGGAGCGCGACACGGCGACCCTCTCGGGCGGCGAGACGTTCTTCGCCTCGCTGGCGCTGGCGCTGGGCCTCGCGGACGTCGTCACCGACGAGGCGGGCGGCGTACGGCTGGACACGCTCTTCATCGACGAGGGCTTCGGCAGCCTGGACGACCAGACCCTGGACGAGGTCCTGGACGTCCTGGACTCACTGCGTGAGCGGGACCGCAGCGTGGGCATCGTCAGCCACGTCGCCGACCTGCGCCGCCGGGTGCACGCGCAGCTGGAGGTGGTGAAGGGGCGGGGCGGGTCGGTGGTGCGGCAGCGGGGCGTGGGATGAGGCGGAAGGGCGGCCCGGCCCCGCCGAGGGTGCGGCCCGGGCAGGCGCTATCCTGACCGCGGCCGCCGACATACCCCGCAATCAGCGGATTTTCGGGTCGAAACGGCCACCCCCGTACAGGCAGAAAGCGCAGGTTGTGGACTACCAGGCCGTTCTCGAGGAAGTCGCCGCCTTCGCCCGGCCGCTGGTGGGCCGCGGTCAGGTCGCCCGCTACATCCCGGCGCTCGCCGACGTGGACGCCGAGCGGTTCGGCATCGCGGTCGCCGACGTCGACGGCGAGGTGCACGGGGTGGGGGACTGGCAGGAGCCGTTCTCCGTCCAGTCCATCTCCAAGGCCTTCAGCCTCGCGCTCGTCCTCGCGGAGGGCGGTGAGCGGATCTGGGACCGGGTCGGCACGGAACCGTCCGGCAACCCCTTCAACTCGCTGGTCCAGCTCGAGTACGAGAACGGCATCCCGCGCAATCCCTTCATCAACGCCGGCGCGCTGGTCGTCACGGACCGGCTGCAGAGCCTCACCGGAGACGCCGGCGCGACGATGCTGGAGTTCCTGCGCGCCGAGAGCGGCAACCCGGACGTCGCCTTCGATCCGGTGGTGGCCGCCTCCGAGGCCGAGCACGGCGACCGCAACGCCGCCCTGGCCCACTTCATGGCGAGCTACGGCAATCTCGACAACCCCGTCAGCACGGTGCTCGACCACTACTTCCGGCAGTGCGCGATCCGGATGAGCTGCCGCGACCTCGCCCTCGCGGCGGCCTTCCTCGCCCGGCACGGGCTGCGTAACGACGGCACGCGTCTGCTGCCCGCCCGCGAGGCGAAGCAGGTCAACGCGGTCATGCTCACCTGCGGCACCTACGACGCGGCGGGCAGCTTCGCCTACCGCGTCGGGCTGCCGGGCAAGAGCGGCGTCGGCGGCGGCATCGTCGCGGTGATCCCCGGACGCTGCACCCTGTGCGTCTGGAGCCCAGGCCTGGACTCGTACGGCAACTCGGTGGCGGGCGTGGCGGCGCTCGACCACTTCACCACCGTGACGGGCTGGTCGGTGTTCTAGCCGCCGCACCCGGCGCACCCGCCGCACCCGGCCTGCCCGAGGTGACAGCGCCGTCAGCGTCCCAGCGGGCGTCTCGGCAGGGGAGAGGAGTAGACGACGCTCGTCGTCACCGAACCCAGGGCGCCGATCCGGCCCGAGACCTCTTCGAGATGGTTCATCGACCGCGCGGCGACCTTGATCACGAAGCAGTCGTCGCCGGTGACGTGATGCGCCTCGAGTATCTCCGGGGTGGCCTCCACCAGGTCGTGAAAAGGCTTGTAATTCCCCGTCGGGTAGCGCAGCCGCACGAACGCGAGAATCGGCAGCCCCAGCCGCTCCGGGTCGACCACGGCCGCGTAACCCTGGATGACGCCCGCCTCCTCCAGGCGCCGCACGCGCTCGGTGACGGCGCTCGCGGACATCGAGACGGCGCGCGCCAGTTCGGCATAGCTGGCGCGGCCCTCGCGCTGGAGGACGTCGAGGATGCGCCAGTCGGTGGCGTCCGTGGAATAACCGGTCATGCCCGAGAGGAAACAGGGAAATCCCCGGCTGATCAAGAGGGATGCCGGGGATCGCCGCTTCAGCCTTCCGGCCGCGGCACCTAGATTTTCTGCCATGGACACCACGAATGTGCAGGTCAGCGCCCCTTCCTTCCCTTCCGCCACCTCCGCCGCCGCACTCCCCGCCGCCGTGAATTCCGTTCTGCGGATCCCGCCCGCCTCCCCGGCCGCGGCCGCCGCGTATTTCGGGGCGAACCTCGCCTTCCACGCCGATGTCTCCGACGTGGCCGCCGCTCTCGCCGAAGGCGGCGACCCCGGCTTCGTGGTGATCGACACCCGCAGCACCGCGTCGTGGGACCAGGGGCACATCCCGGGCGCGCTCCACCTGCCCACCGCACTCATCCCCGAGCAGGCCGAGGCGCTCCTGGACAAGTCGGTGCCGGTGATCACCTACTGCTGGGGCCCGGGCTGCAACGGCGCCACCCGGGCGGCCCTCGCCCTCGCCCGGCTCGGCTTCCCGGTCAAGGAGATGCTCGGCGGCTTCGAGTACTGGGTGCGGGAGGGTTTCGCGTTCGAGACGTGGGAGGGCCGGGAGCGACGCGCCCCGGACGGCCTCACGGCGCCGGTCGACGCCGCCGACTGCGGCTGCTGACCCTGAGGGCGGTGGACGGAGGCGGAACCACGGCCGCCCACCGCCCCCTTGGTCACAGCCGGGACAGCTCATCCACTGGTCACAGCCGGGACAGCTCGTCCACCAGGTCGTCCAGACCCAGCGAGCCCTGGGAGAGCGCCGCCATGTGCCACGCCTTCGCGTCGAACGCGTCGCCGTGGCGCCGGCGCGCGTTCTCGCGGCCGAGCAGCCACGCCCGCTCGCCCAGCTTGTAGCCGATGGCCTGGCCCGGGATCGTGAGGTAGCGCGTCATCTCGCTCGCCACGTACTCCGTCGGGCGGCTGCAGTGCGCGTCGTAGAACTCCTGGGCCAGGTCCGGTGTCCAGCGCTCGCCCGGGTGGAAGGGGGAGTCCGCCGGGATCTTCAGCTCCAGGTGCATGCCGATGTCGACGATGACCCGCAGTGCGCGCATCATCTGGGCGTCCAGATAGCCGAGCCTGCGCTCGGGGTCGGTGAGGAAGCCCAGCTCGTCCATGAGCCGCTCGGCGTACAGCGCCCAGCCCTCCGCGTTCGCGCTGACGGTGCCGACGGTCGCCTGGTAGCGGGAGAGGTCCTGCGCGACATGGGCCCACTGGGCGATCTGGAGGTGGTGGCCCGGCACACCCTCGTGGTACCAGGTGGAGACCAGGTCGTAGACGGGGAAGCGGGTCTCACCCATCGTCGGCAGCCAGGTGCGGCCGGGGCGCGAGAAGTCCTCGGACGGGCCCGTGTAGTAGGGGGCCGCCGCGCCGCCGGGCGGGGCGATGTGGGACTCCACCTTGCGGACGCGCTCGGCGAGTTCGAAGTGCGTGCCGTCCAGCGCCTCGATCGCCTCGTCCATCAGCTCCTGAAGCCACACCCGCACCTCCGCCACGCCCTCGATGTGCGTGCCGTGCTCGTCCAGGTGCGCCAGCGCCGCCCAGGGCGTGGCGGCCCCCGGCAGGACCTTCTCCGCCTCGGTGCGCATCTCCGCGAGCAGCCGGTGGAACTCCGACCAGCCGTACGCGTACGCCTCGTCGAGGTCCAGGTCGGTGCCGTTGAAGTAGCGGGACAGCAGGGCGTAGCGCTCGCGGCCCACGGTGTCGGGGGAGCCCTCGATCGTGGGCGCGTAGACGTCCCGCATCCAGTCGCGCAGCGAGACCACCGAGGCGGTGGCGGCCCGCGCCGCGTCGTCCAGCTCGGAGCGCAGCGCGTCCGGCCCCGCGGCGGCGAACTCCTCGAACCAGCCGCCCTTGCCCGGTTCGCCCGCCCACTCGGTGAGCTGCTCGACGAACGTGGCCGTGGGGCGCGGTGCCCCGAACAGCTTGCGGTCCAGGCCGAGTTCGAGTGAGGCGCGATAGCCCTCCAGGGCGGTGGGTACGGCCCGCAGCCGCTCGGCGATGGCCGCCCAGTCCTCCTGCGTCTCCATGGGCGTCACGGTGAAGATCTCCCGCACCTGGTGCGGCACCGTGTGCAGATTGCCGACCCAGCGCAGGCCCTCCCCGGCGTCGTGCACGGCCAGCTCCGCGGTGAGCCGCTCGCGCAGCAGCCTGCCGCAGCGGCGCTCGATCTCCCGGTCCGCCCCGGGCCGGGCCTCCGCCTCGGCCAGCCGGACGAGGGTCGTCCGTGCCAGCCGGGCGAGCGCCTCCTGACCGGCGGGCGAGGTGTCGGGGAGCCTGCTGTCGCTCTCCCGTACGCCGAGGTAGGTGCCGGTGATGGGGTCGAGGGCGATGAGCTCGTCGACGTACGCGTCGGCGACCTCGCGGGGCAGGGGGCCGGCGTTCGGATGTGGGTTCTTCGTCACTGACATGCGGACATCCTCGTACGAGGGGACGGTGCGCGTCATCAAGGTTTGGCGGGATTCTCGCGTGGTCCGGCGCCGGCGTCCTCGGCCGGCAGCAAGGGGCCGCACTCCCACTGCTGGAAGATCAACCTCGTCTCCACGCGGGCCACTTCGCGCCGCGCCGTGAACTCGTCGAGCACGAGCCGCTGGAGATCCGCCGGGCCGGCCACCGCCACATGCACCAGGAAGTCCTCCGGGCCCGTGAGGTGGAACAGCGACAACGACTCGGGCAGGGCCCGGATCCGTTCCACGAAGGGCACCACGAGGTCGCGGCGGTGCGGCCGCACCTGCACCGAGAGCAGGGCTTGGAGGCCGCGCCCGAGTTTCGCCGGATCCAGGCGCAGCTGGTGGCCGAGTATCACCCCCGAGCGCCGCAGCCGCGCCACCCGGTCGAGGCAGGTGGACGGCGCCACGCCGACCTGCGCCGCGAGGTCGCGGTAGGTGGTCCGGGCGTCGTTCTGCAACAGCCGCAGAATGTGGAGGTCCACCGGGTCCAGTGCGACAGAGTCGGCCATCGGGCGAACGTAACACGGGATGTGCCGCCGTTGGTCCGGGTCCTGTTCAGCCTGTGGGGCATGGACGCGAACACGGAGAAAGCCATGCGGGAGGCACCGCGTGCCCTGGCCACCGAGGCCGTGCACGCCGGGCGGGACGATCTGGCCGAACTGGGCCTGCACGCCCCGCCGATCGACCTCTCCACGACCTACCCCTCCCGCGACAGCCGCGGCGAGGCCGCCCGCATCGACGCCTTCGCCGCCGAGGGGGTCCTCGACGACGGGCCGCCCGTCTACGCCCGGCTCGGCAACCCGACCGTCGCCCGATTCGAGACCGCGCTGGCCCGCCTCGAAGGCACCGAGAGCGCCGTCGCGTTCGCCAGCGGCATGGCCGCCCTCACCGCGGTCCTGCTGGTGCGTGCCGCCGCCGGCCTGCGGCACGTCGTGGCGGTGCGGCCGCTGTACGGCTGCAGCGACCACCTGCTCACGGCGGGCCTGCTCGGCACCGAGGTGACGTGGGTGGACACGGCCGGCATCGCGGACGCCGTCCGTCCCGACACCGGTCTGGTGATGGTCGAGTCACCGGCCAACCCGACCCTCGCCGAACTCGACCTGGCCGCCGTGGCCCACTCCTGCGGCGAGGTGCCGCTGCTCGCCGACAACACCTTCGCCACCCCCGTCCTCCAGCGGCCCACGGAGAGCGGCGCCCGCCTGGTGCTGCACAGCGCCACGAAGTACCTGGGCGGCCACGGTGACGTCCTCGCCGGAGTCGTCGCGTGCGACGAGGAGTTCGCGCGGCAGCTGCGCCAGGTGCGGTTCGCCACCGGAGGGGTGCTGCATCCGCTCGCCGGGTACCTGCTGCTGCGCGGCCTCGCCACGCTGCCGGTCCGGGTGCGGGCGGCGTCGGAGAACGCGGCGGAGCTGGCGCGGCGCCTCGCCGGGGACCCGCGTGTGGCGCGCGTCCACTACCCCCGGCTCGGCGGCGCCATGGTCGCCTTCGAGGTGTGCGGCGACCCGCACGAGGTGATCGCCGGGGTCCGGCTGATCACCCCGGCGGTCAGCCTCGGCAGTGTCGACTCGCTCATCCAGCACCCGGCGTCCATCAGCCACCGCGTGGTGGACGCCGCGGACCGGCACTCGTCCGGCGTCAGCGACCGCCTGCTGCGCATGTCGTGCGGTCTCGAGGACGTCGAGGACCTGTGGCGCGACCTGGACCAGGCCCTCGGCCCGGTCAGCGCTCCGCCCGCTGATGCCGCTCGGCCCGGCCGTCGTGCGACCGTGCCCCCTCGTGCGGGTGGGCCTCGCCGTGCGGCTGCCGCGCGCTGACGGACGGCGCGTCGAGGCGGGCGGTGATCACCAGCGTGCCCTCCTCGATCTGGTAGTCGAGCGGCAGACCGAGACCCCGCATCGCGGCGACCATGCCCGTGTTGGACGCCTGTGTCACCGCGTACACGCTCTCGCAGCCCGCCTCGGCCGCCATCGCCACGAGCCGGCCGAGCAGCTGTCCGCCGATGCCGCGCCGCTGCCACTCGTCCTCCACGAGCAGCGCGATCTCGGTCTCGTCGCCGTCCCAGAGCAGATGGCCGACGCCGACGATGCGGCCGGAGGCCGTCTGCACCGCGAGGGTGCGGCCGAACCGCGGGCTGAGCAGGTGGCCCAGATAGCGGTCGGCGTCCCGTACCGGGCCGTGGTAGCGCATGCTCAGGGTGCGCTGCGAGCAGCGGTCGTGCATGGCCTTGGCGGCCTGGATGTCGGCCGTGTCGGCCCGGCGCACGGTGATGGAGTTGCCCTCGGGCAGGGTCAGCACGTCCTGGCTGCGCGGGACACGCGGACCGAGTCGTGTGTCGAGTTCCACCAGGGCACGCGCGCGGGCGAACTCCGTCGGGGTGAACGGCAGATGGGGCCGCTCGACGGTGATCACCTCGCCGTCCGGGCCGTTCAGGCGCAGCACGGTCCCTTCGAGCGCGCCGTCCACCGGTGCCGCGGGCGGCGTCGGGGTCTGGCGTCCCACGGCTCGGGAGGTGGCGGGCAGCGAACGGATGGTGCAGCGGCCGAGAAGCTGTCGCAGGGCGAGCGGCAGCTCGGCGGCGTCGAGCGCGGTGCGGGTGGCGAGGCCCAGGATGCGGGTGGGGGCGTCCACCAGGTCGTGGGTGTCGGCCCGTTCGATCCAGGTGCCCGCGCCGCCCGCGCGGGCGATCGACCGGGTGATCTCGGCACCGGCCAGGGCTTCTGGGGCGCGCAGCAGGAACTCGTCGACCGTGCCCACGGCCAGGGGGTGTGCCTGGAGGCTCAGGATGTCCACCCCCAGCTCGGCGAGCGCCCCGCAGAGCGCGGCCAGGGAGCCCGGCTCGTCCCGTACGGTCGTACGCATCCGCCACAGCGTCGTCGCTCCGGGCGTGGCCGGGTGGCTGCTCGGCGAGGTGGTGGCGGGCCCGGCCTGCTCCGCCTCGGCGGGTGGCCGGGCGCCGATATCGGGTGCCGGCGGGGCGTGGTTGTGGCGCCGTGCCCACCAGAGGTGGAACCCGGTCGTGGCGAGGAGTACCACGGCCGAGATCACGAGCAGGGCAGGCCCGTCGGGGCCGTGCCCGATCATGTTGGCCACCGCGTCCGCCACCGCGACGGCCGTGAAGAGAGCGGCCAGCTCGACCACGTCGCGCCGCCAGTGATGAACGGGGCGGCCGTGCTTGGTGCGGGTCACATCGGTCGGTTCAGTTCGCATGCGACCACTGTGGGCGACCGGTGTTGCGTGATCACGAACGTCGTGTGACTGATGGGTTAAGAGGCCATCTGTCCTTTTCGTGCCCTTCGCCGGACTGTGTCGCCGGGCCGGGTCACTGCCCCACCCGGCCCGGCCGCAGGACCTTCGTGAACAGGACGCCGCCGCCCTCCTGCCGCAACCGGACGGTCAGGTCCCCGCTGCCCCCGTCGATGTCCACCTCGCCGAAGTACTGCGGTGTCTCGGCCGGCGAGGTGTTCGCGCGGCTCGGCGCCTTGACGTACTTCTGCTCGGGACCGAACGTCGCGTCGAGCTTCGTCGCGGGGAACCCACCGGCGGCCAGCGGCCCGGACACGAACTCCCAGAACGGCGCGAAGTCCTTGAACGCCGCGCGCGAGGGGTCGTAGTGCTGCGCCGAGGTGTAGTGCACGTCGGCGGTCAGCCACAGCGTCCCGGTGATCCTCCGGTGCTTGATGTGCCGCAGGAGCTCGGCGATCTGCAGCTCGCGGCCCAGTGGCGCGCCGGGATCGCCCTGCGCGACGGCCTCGAAGTTCGCCCTGCCGTCCGGCACGACGAGCCCCAGGGGCATGTCGGAGGCGATGACCTTCCACACCGCCCGGGACCGCGACAGCTCCCGCTTCAGCCAGGCCAGCTGCCGGGCGCCGAGGATGCCGCTGGCGTCGTCGGGCTGCCTGTTCGGCGAGTTGGCGTTGCGGTACGAGCGCATGTCCAGGACGAACACGTCCAGGAGCGGCCCGTGCCGCAGCACGCGGTACACCCGCCCCTCCTCGTCGCCCGGCGGCAGTGTCGAGACGGGGAAGTACTCGCTGAACGCCCGCAAGGAGCGGCCCGCCAGGACGTTCACGTCCTTCTCCGTGTAGCGGGCGTCGTCCAGGATCTGGCCCGGATACCAGTTGTTGCGCACCTCGTGGTCGTCCCACTGCACGAGGGAGGGCACCTGCGCGTTGAACCGGCGCAGGTTCTCGTCGAGGAGGTTGTAGCGGAACGCGCCGCGGAACTCCTTGAGGGACTCGGCGACCTTCGACTTCTCCTCCGTCGTGACGTTCCGCCACACGGAGCCGTCGGGAAGGGTGACGCTCGGCTGGATCGGCCCGTCGGCGTAGATGTTGTCACCGCTGCACAGGAAGAAGTCGGGGTCGCGGCGGCGCATCTCCTCGAAGACGCGGTAGCCGCCCCGGTCCGGGTTGATGCCCCAACCCTGGCCCGCGATGTCGCCCGACCACAGGAAGCGCACCCCTTCCTTGCGGCTCTTGGGCGTCGTGCGGAAGGTGCCGGTGACCGGCCGCCCGGTGCGGCGCGGGTCGTCGGGGTCCGCGAGCAGCACCCGGTAGTGGATCTGCTCGTCGGCCGGCAGCCCCCGCAGCCGGGTCGTCCCCGTGAAGTCCGTATCCGGTCCGAGCAGCGGCCCGCGCCAGCGCCGCGCGTCGCGGAACGACTCCGTGGCCGCCGTCTCCACGATCATCCGGGCCGGACGGTCGGACCGGACCCAGACGAGCCCCGCGTGCGCGGTCACGTCCCCGGCCTGCACGCCCCACCCGGCCTCCGGGCGGCCGGACCTGGCGAACGCGGGAGCGGCCCCGGCGAGCCCCGGCACGGCGAGCGCCGCCGGTGCGGCCAGCGATCCGAGCAGCAGGCTGCGGCGGCGGGGGGACGGGCTCGGCTGACGTCGTGACATGAATGCGCCTCCAGTTGACGGGTGCGACCAGTGTGCGCGCCGCTGACCAGGGGCGCGCCACAGCGCCCACACGAACCACAAGTGAACAACTCCCGCCCGCCCCAGGGAACCGGCGCGCACGGAACACCTGGGCCCGGTCCGGAGTCGCGGGCCTTCGGGCGGATGCCGGGAGACCTGCGCACGAGGACGTACGACCGATGTCCTGATGATCGACGGCGACTACGCTCATGGCGTCAGGGCGTGCGACCGGCGCGCTCCCACAGCCGTCGGGCACGCGTTCCGTGCCGCACCCCGAAGGGGCCCCACATGCCTGTCAACGGTCGGAGCCACATCCGGATCGCCCGCCCGTCCCGGGACCTGGCGGCGGCGGAGCGCTTCTGGGTCGATGGGCTCGGGCTCACGGTGCTGTACCGGGCCGAGGGCGGCGACGCCACCGGGGAACACGATTTGCTCATGGTGGGGTGGCCCGACGCCTCCTGGCACCTCGAACTCGTCCATGACTCCGCCGCTCCCGTCGGGCCACGGCCCACCGAGGAGGACCTGCTCGTCGTCTACGTCGACGGGGAGGTCCCCGAAGAGCTGGTGGCGCGCCTGGAGGAACGCGGCGGCAAGCGGGTCCCGTCCCCCAACCCCTACTGGAACGAGTGGGGCATCACGGTCGAGGACCCCGACGGCTACCGCTTGGTGCTCTCGACGCGCGGCTGGTCCAACTCCTGACGACGCGCGTCCGGTCGCGGCGGTGGGCCCCCGCCTCAGCGGCAGGTGTCGCGGATGACCCGGGCGACCAGGGCCGGGTCGTCGTTCATCGGGACGTGCCCGCAGCCGGGCAGCCGTACGAGCCGTGCGCCGGGGATGACGTGCTTGGCCCGTATTCCCTGGCGGCGCAGGAGCACCCGGTCCCGGGTGCCCCAGGCGACGGTGACCGGCAGCCCCCGCACGTCGTCGCGGAAGAGGACGTCCCGGCCGGCCGTCAGCGTCGCCTCGAAGCCCGGGGCATGGCGCAGGGCGAGCGTCTCGGCGACGACCGCCTCCGGTGAACGGCGCCCCGGACGGGCGTAGATGGCACCAGTGAGCACCGCGCGACCGGCCGCGCTGCTGGACAGCCTCTCGATCATCGGCAGCGGCAGCAACCGCGCGCCCTGCCGCAGCGCGAGCAGGGTGTAGAAGGCGTACCGGCGTTCGGCGGCCGACCAGAAGCCGCCGGGCGACAGGGCGGTGACGGAGCGCACGAGTCGCTCGCGGCCCAGCTCCAGGGCGAGCAGCCCGCCCAGGGAGTTGCCCGCCACATGGGGGCGCTCGATCTGCAGGGCCGCACACAGCGCACCGAGCGCCGAGACGACTGTGGAGAGGCCGTACGTCAGCCCGTCCGGCAGTGCGGGCGACTCCCCGAAGCCCGGCAGGTCCACGGCGATCACGTCGTGGTCGGCGGCCAGGATCCGCGTCACCGGCTCCCAGGCCTGGCGGTGGTGGCCTATGCCGTGCAGCAGGAGCAACGGCTCACCCGCGCCCGACCGTTCGTAGGCGATCGTCATGGTGCGCGGGCCGCCGGGCGACGCGACCTCGAAGGACACCTCTGTGGACATGGCTGCTCCTGTTCCCGTCGCGGGACGACGGCTCCTCAACTGCGTTAGACACGTTGTCAGCAACAATTACCGCCCAGTAGCCCGCACTTCAAGAGGCGGCCCCCACTTCACGAGGCGACCTTGCCCGCTTCAAGGGGCCGCGCGGATTCCTCCTGGACAGCGGATCTTCCGTGAGCTGGGATGGAGAGGTGGCTACCGACAGCGCGACCGACCTCTTCGAACAGCACCGCCCCGTCCTGATGGGTGTCGCCTACCGCATGCTCGGCCGGGTGGCCGACGCGGAGGACGTCGTCCAGGAGGCCTGGCTCCGCTGGTCCGCCGCCGACCACGGCCAAGTGCGCGAACCACGCGCCTACTTGGTGCGCGTCACCACCCGCCTCGCCATCGACCGGCTGCGCCACGTGCAGTCCCGGCGCGAGGCGTACGTGGGACCGTGGCTCCCCGAGCCCTATGTCACCGACTTCGGCCCCACTGTCCCCGACACGGCCGAGCGGGCCGTCCTCGCCGAGTCCGTCTCCCTGGCGGTCCTCGTCGTCATGGAGTCCCTCTCGCCCCTGGAGCGCGCCGTCTTCGTGCTGCGGGAGGCCTTCGGATTCCCCTACGCCGAGATCGCGCACACCCTGGACCGCGGCGAGGCCGCGGTGCGCCAGCTCGCGGGGCGCGCCCGCAAGCACGTCGAGGCGGGCCGCCCCCGCTATGAAGTGGACCCGGCCGAGCGCCGAGACCTGACCGAACGGTTCCTGGCGGCGGCCGCCGAGGGCGACCTGGAGGGCCTGGTGGCGCTGCTCGCCCCGGACGTCCGTCTCGTCGGTGACAGCGGCGGCAAGGCCAAGGCGCCGTTGCGCGTCGTGGAGACCGCCGAAAAGGTGGGCCGCTTCCTGCACGGCGTCGCCGCCAAGGGCCTCGCCCCCGGGGCCGAGCTGGAATTGCGGTTCCTCGAACTCAATGGAGCCGAATCCGTGCTCCTCCTGGCCGACGGGAAGCCGGACAGTGTCCTCCAGGTGGACACCGCCGACGGCCGCATTCAGCGCGTCTACATCATCCGCAATCCGGACAAGCTCCTGCTGCTCGCCCGCCACGAGCGCGGCGAATAACCGACCGGGACAGCTCACGACCCCTCGGAAGCAAGCCCTCACCCGGCGGTGGGGGCTTCTTTCCGAGGAATCCTCGCGCCCCTCTCCACGGGTATGGCCGATTACGCCTGCTTGGCCCCGTGCGAACTCCGCATGAATGCTCTGTGGCATCAACCCTGTGCGGGCTGTAACGGATCCAGGATTGGTCTTGACCAAGGGTGGGCGCAGGCCTATGGTCGCAGGGATAGTGCAGGAACCTTTAATAAACAAGGGCGCTAAAAAGCCGCCGGTCAACGGCGATTGCGGAGGACAGGGTGGGGACCACGCAGCTCGAATCGGTGCCGGAGCCGAAGTACTGGCACCTGAAGACCGTGCTCAGTGAGGCGCTCGACTCCGAGTTCGCGGTGGGGGAGATCCTGCCGAACGAGCGTGAGCTGGCCGCCCGCTTCGGCGTCGCCCGCGCCACGCTCCGCCAGGCACTCGAACAGCTCGAACTGGAAGGGCGGCTGCAGCGCCGCCGCGGCGTGGGCACGACCGTGGCCCCGCCCCGGATGGGTGTGGCCGTCGGCTCCGCGCAGGGCACCTGGCCCGGCGCGGCCGGCGACGCCTGGCAGCCCGCCGACTGCGCTCCGGCTCTCCCGCCCGCGGCCGTCGCCCGCATGCTGGAGACCCTCCCCGACGAGCAGGTCCACATCGTGCGCCGCACCCGCGTCTCCCAGGGGCAGCCCGTCGCCGCCGAACTGCTGTACGTCCCGATGTCCTCGGTCGCCGAGCTGACCGGCATGGACGCCCCGTCCGGCGCCGCCCGCGCGCGCGTGGTGCTGCGCGAGCTGGCCCGGCTCGCCCTCGAAGGACAGGACAGGGCCGTCGAACTGGGCTCGGCCCGCGCGGACGACGCCAAGGCGCTCGACCGGCTGCCGGGCGCACCGGTCCTCCTCGTGACGACCCGCTTCTTCGCCGAGGGCCGCACGGCCGCGGTCTCCGTGGCGACCTACCGCGCGGACACCTGCCGGCTCACCTTCGGCGACGCCGGCGGCGTCGAGATCCACCACGGCCCGGAGCGCCGCGCTTCCTGACCGCCGATTGGCACCGTCCGCCCCTCACCGGCGGGCGGTGACCGTGCCCTCCACGGCGAACAGCTGCTCCTCGACGTGGTCGAGCGCCAGCCGCAGCGCCCCCGTCGCCACCGCCGCCTCGCCGAGCGCCGACAGCGCTACGCGGGGCGGCCGCAGGCAGTAGCGCGCCAGCTCCCGGCGCAGCGGCTCCAGTACGCCGTCCAGCCCCGCCGCCCAGCCGCCCACCACGACCAGTTCGGGGTCGAGGGCGAGCACGAGGGCCGCGACATCGTGCACCAGGCGCTGGATGAAGCGTTCCACCGCCGCCCGCGCGCGTTCGTCGCCTTCCTTGGCATGGGCGAAGACCTCGGCGACCGCCTGCTCGTCCAGCGGGTGCAGCGGCTCGTCCGTGGTGGAGAGCAGCGTCTCCGGGGTGACCTCGCGGCCCAGCAGATGCAGCGCGCCGATCTCGCCCGCCGCGCCGCCGTAGCCGCGGTGCAGCCGGCCGCCGATCAGCGAACCGGCCCCCGGGCTCAGCCCCGCGAGGACGAACACCACGTCGTCGGTGTCGGTCGCCGCGCCCTTCCAGTGCTCGGCCACGGCCGCCGCGTTGGCGTCGTTCTCCACCAGGACCGGGCACTTGAAGGAACGGCGCAGCCGCTCACCGAGCTGAAGGCCCGTCCACTCGGGCAGCGCCGTGCTCAGCCGTACCGTGCCGTCCGCCTCCAAGATGCCGGGGCTGCCCACCCCGACCGCCCGCAGCGAGCTGCGGGCTATTCCCGCGCGGCGCAGCAGCTCGGCCACCGTGGTGCGCAGGCGTTCGAGCCGCTCGTCCGCGGGAGCCTCCTCGGAGACCTCCTTCGAGGCCGTGCCGAGGACCTTGCCGTGCAGGTCCGAAAGGACGGCCGCGACCCGGTGCGGGCCGATCTCCAGGCCCAGCAGATGACCCGCCTCGGCCCGGAAGCGGAACTTCCGGGCGGGCCGCCCCTGGCGCCGGGCGCCGCTGTCCTCGGCCGCGGACTCCACCACGAGCCCGGCCTCGATGAGCCCCTCGACGACCCCCTCGACGGTGGGCCGGGAGAGCCCGGTCACTCGGGTGATCTCCGTGAGCGTCGCCAGATCCGCGGCGCGCAGCGCGTGCAGCACCACCGCGGAGTTGATCCGCCGCAACAGAGAGGGATCCCCGCCGGTCAGCTGCCCCAACGTACGTCCTCCCAGCTCGTGCGCGTGATGGCCGGATCGTACTCGTAACAGGGGGCAGCGGCGAGCGCAGGGCCCGCTGACCCGTTGTCAGTGGCGCCCGCTTTACTGGGCGTCATGAGTACCGCACAGCATCTCGCCGCGATCGACCTGCTGCGCTCACGGGAGTTTCCCGCGGAGCACGGCAGGTCGGAGTGCGGCTGCGAGGGCCCCGGGTACCACGAGGCGGAGTTACTGACGAGCGACTCCTTCTGGGAGGACGACGGTACGCGTCGCCACCTCGCCGAGGAGCAGTACGAGGCGGAGCGGGACGGGCTGACGGTCCTGCTCACCGACCGCTGGGGCCCACCCCAGCGGTTCAGCCTGGCCAGTGTCTTCGAGCGGACCTTGGACACAGCCCCGCCGGCCGGGGGCGACGCCGGGGCCGAGGAGATACCGGAGCCGTGGGCCCGGCTCAGCGCGTCCGTGCCGGACCTGCACCTGTGGCACGTGGACGGCCGCTGGATCGCCCTCGGCATCGCCCGGTGGGACAAGGAGCTGCCCTTCCAACTCCTCGCCGTCGTCACCGAGATCGACCCGCCCTGAGGTGCGGAGCCGCCGTGTCGACGTCCTCGAAGAAGCGGGCCACGTCCGCCGGCGTCACCTGGTCGAGTCCGGCGGGCGACCAGCGCGGCCTGCGGCTCTTGTCGATGACCTGGGCCCTGATGCCCTCCGGAAGGTCGGGCAGGGCGAGCGCGGTACAGGACACGCGGTACTCCTGGTCGAGTACGGCCTCCAGGGAGGGCAGTTCGCGGGCCCGGCGCAGCGAGGCCAGGGTGACCTTCAGCGCGGTCGGCGACCGCGTCAGGATCGTCTCGGCCGCCTCCTTCGCCTGCCGCTCACCACAGGCGTACAGCCGTTCGATGATCTCCTCGACGGTGTCCGCTGCGTAGCAGTGGTCGATCCACTCCCGGCACGCGGCGAGTTCGCCCGCCGGAGCCGGCCGCCCGAAGCGCCGTACGGCCTCGGACACCTCGGTGTCGCCGAGCGCCGCGGTGAACTCCGTCAGGAACCGCGAGGGCACGTAGTGATCGGCCAGTCCGCACAGCAGCGCGTCACCCGCGCCCACGGCCGTGCCGGTCAGCGCGAGATGCGTGCCCAGCTCGCCGGGGGTGCGCGTGAGCAGGTAGGTGCCGCCCACGTCGGGCACGAAACCGATGCCGGTCTCCGGCATCGCGACCCGCGAGCGCTCGGTGACCACCCGCACGTCGCCGTGGGCCGAGACGCCCACGCCGCCGCCCATCACGATGCCGTCCATGACGGCGACGTACGGCTTCGGGTAGCGGGCGATCCGGGCGTTCAGGCGGTACTCGTCCCGCCAGAACGCGGCCGACGCGCTCCCGTCGCCCGCCTTCACGTCGTCGTGGATGGAGCGGATGTCGCCGCCCGCGCACAGCCCCCGCTCCCCGGCGCCGGTGAGGACCACCGTCGCGACCGACGCGTCGTCCTCCCAGGCGGTGAGGGCGTCGGCCAGCAGCCGCACCATGGCGTGGTCGAGGGCGTTGATGGCCCGCGGCCGGTTCAGGACGACATGCCCGGCGCGGCCCGCACGGCGGACCAGGACGGGGGAGTCGGCGCGGGGGTCGTTCATGGTGCGGGTGGCTCCGATCGGTGGGGGGAGGGCGGCGGACCCCGTTCAGTCCGGCGGCGCCGGACGGCCGCCGCCCTGGAACGCGTCGAGGATCCGCTCGGCGGCCGACGTGGCCGTCAACGTACCCTCCCGCACGCGCTGCTCGAGCTCGGGGGCCACCCGCCGCACCTCCGCGTGCGCCAGGAGCCGGCCGAGCAGC
This sequence comes from Streptomyces sp. NPDC031466, assembly GCF_055581265.1. Lineage (NCBI taxonomy): Bacteria > Bacillati > Actinomycetota > Actinomycetes > Kitasatosporales > Streptomycetaceae > Streptomyces > Streptomyces sp. NPDC031466. The sequence continues at coordinate 425,558 of NZ_JBVIJT010000004.1, read as the reverse complement.
TCGTCCCGCACCGTCGACCACGTCCAGTCGACCTGCTGGTCACGGCGCTTGGCCGCCAGCCGGCCGGTCGAGTCCAGGAGCGTGCGGTGCTGCTCGACGCGCTCCCACAGCGTGTCCAGGCCGCTGGACTCGCGGGCACTGCACGTGAGGACCGGAGGCGTCCACGCGGCGTCGGCCGGGTGCATCAGCCGCAGCGCGCCCGCCAGTTCCCGGGCCGCCGAGCGCGCGTCCCGCTCGTGCGGGCCGTCCGCCTTGTTCACGGCGATCACGTCCGCGAGTTCGAGGACGCCCTTCTTGATGCCCTGCAATTGATCACCCGTGCGGGCCAGGGTCAGCAGCAGGAACGTGTCGACCATGTTCGCGACCGTCGTCTCCGACTGGCCGACGCCCACGGTCTCCACCAGCACCACGTCGTAGCCCGCCGCCTCCATCACCACGATCGACTCCCGCGTCGCCTTGGCGACCCCGCCGAGTGTCCCGGCGGAAGGGGAAGGACGCACGAACGCGGCGGGATCCAGCGAAAGCCGCTCCATCCGCGTCTTGTCACCGAGGATGGAACCGCCCGTGCGCGTGGACGACGGGTCGACGGCGAGCACCGCGACCCGGTGGCCGAGCGAGGTGAGCATCGTGCCGAGCGCGTCGATGAACGTGGACTTGCCGACGCCCGGCACCCCGCTGATGCCGACCCGCCGGGCCCGCCCGCTGTGCGGCAGCAGCGCGGACAGCAACTGCTGGGCCGGCGCGCGGTGCTGCGGCCGGGTCGACTCGACGAGGGTGATGGCGCGCGCGACAAACGCGCGCTTCCCGTCGAGGACGCCCTTCACGTACGCGTCGATGTCGATCGTCACAGGCATGGGTCGGCGCTCACCGGCTCACAGGTCGTGGCCGAGGTCGGCCGCCAGTCGGTTCACCAGGTCGTACGCCGCGTCCGGGATCACCGTGCCGGGCGGGAACACCGCGGTGGCACCCGCCGCGTGCAGCGCCTCGACGTCCTGCGGAGGGATCACCCCGCCCACCACGATCATGATGTCCTCGCGGCCCTCGGCGGCCAGTTCCTCGCGCAGCGCCGGTACGAGGGTCAGGTGCCCGGCGGCCAGCGACGAGACGCCCACGATGTGCACGTCCGCCTCGACCGCCTGACGGGCGACCTCGGCCGGGGTCTGGAAGAGCGGGCCGACGTCCACGTCGAAGCCGAGGTCGGCGAAGGCGCTGGCGATCACCTTCTGGCCGCGGTCGTGGCCGTCCTGGCCCATCTTGGCGACCAGGATGCGCGGCCGGCGCCCCTCGGCCTCGTCGAAGGCGTCCACCAGCGCGCGGGTGCGCTCGACGGAAGGGGACTGGCCTGCTTCGGTGCGGTACACACCGGAGATCGTACGGATCTGGCCCGCGTGCCGCCCGTACACGCTCTCCAACGCGTCGGAGATCTCACCGACCGTCGCCTTCGCGCGGGCCGCGTCGACCGCGAGCGCCAGCAGGTTGCCCTCCAGGCCGGAGCCGGCGCCCGGGCCGCGCTCGGCCGCCGCGGTGAGCGCCCGCAGCGCGTCCTGGCAGGCCGCCTCGTCGCGCTCCTCGCGCAGGCGCCGCAGCTTGTCGATCTGCTGGGCACGCACCGAGGAGTTGTCGACGGCCCGGACGTCGATCCGCTCGTCGGTCTCCACCCGGTACTTGTTGACGCCGATGACGGGCTGGCGCCCCGAGTCGATGCGGGCCTGCGTGCGCGCGGCGGCCTCCTCGACGCGCAGCTTCGGGATGCCGGCGTCGATGGCCTGCGCCATGCCGCCCGCCGCCTCGACCTCCTCGATGTGCTGCCAGGCACGGCGGGCCAGGTCGTACGTCAGCTTCTCCACGTACGCGCTGCCGCCCCACGGGTCGATCGTCCGCGTCGTCCCCGACTCCTGCTGGATCAGCAGCTGGGTGTTGCGGGCGATCCGCGCGGAGAAGTCGGTCGGCAGGGCGAGCGCCTCGTCGAGGGCGTTCGTGTGCAGGGACTGGGTGTGCCCCTGCGTGGCCGCCATCGCCTCGACACAGGTCCGGGTGACGTTGTTGAACACGTCCTGCGCGGTCAGCGACCAGCCCGACGTCTGCGAATGGGTGCGCAGCGAGAGGGACTTGGCGTTCTTCGGGTCGAACTGCCTGACCAGCTTCGCCCACAGCAGGCGCGCCGCGCGGAGCTTGGCGACCTCCATGAAGAAGTTCATGCCGATCGCCCAGAAGAAGGAGAGCCGGGGCGCGAACGCGTCGACGTCGAGGCCCGCCTCCTGCCCGGCCCGCAGATACTCCACGCCGTCGGCGAGCGTGTACGCCAGCTCCAGATCGGCCGTCGCACCCGCTTCCTGGATGTGGTACCCGGAGATGGAGATGGAGTTGTAGCGCGGCATCTTCTGCGAGGTGTACGCGAAGATGTCGGAGATGATCCGCATCGAGGGCTTCGGCGGATAGATGTAGGTGTTGCGGACCATGAACTCCTTGAGGATGTCGTTCTGGATGGTCCCGGCCAGCTTCTCCGGCGGCACACCCTGTTCCTCGGCCGCCACGATGTACAGCGCGAGCACGGGAAGCACGGCGCCGTTCATGGTCATCGACACCGTCATCTTGTCCAGCGGAATGCCGTCGAAGAGCTGACGCATGTCATAGATGGAGTCGATCGCCACACCCGCCATGCCCACGTCACCGGTGACGCGCGGGTGATCGCTGTCGTACCCCCGGTGCGTCGGCAGGTCGAAGGCGACCGACAGGCCCTTCTGACCCGCCGCGAGATTGCGGCGGTAGAAGGCGTTGGACTCCTCGGCCGTGGAGAACCCCGCGTACTGCCGGATCGTCCAGGGCTGGTTCACGTACATCGTCGGGTAGGGCCCGCGCAGATACGGGGCGACCCCGGGATAGGTGTCCAGGAAGTCCAGGCCCTCCAGGTCGGCGCCCGTGTACAGCGGCTTGACCGCGATGCCCTCGGGCGTCTCCCACAAGAGGTCGCTCTCGGACCTGCCCGTCGTCTCCTTCACGGCGGTGCGCCACTGGTCGTCGGAGCCCTTCGCGCCCGAGCCGGGCCCGAGGTCGACGGAGGAGAAGTCGGGGATGCGCATTACGCCACTCCCATGCGGTCGAGGGTGGAGGAGAGCACGGCCACGGCGTCACAGCCGGCGAAGACCTGCGTGTCGACGCCGGGGTGGTCACCGCGTCCCGCGAGGAACACGTGGTCCGCGCCCGCCTCCCTGAGCGCCAGGGCGACCGCTTCGGCCTGCTCGGCGTAGAGCGCGTCGCTGGAACACAGGCACGCCACGGAAGCCCCGCTCGCCTTGAAGGCGTCGGCGGCCGTCGCCGCGTCCACGGTGGCCGGTTCGTGCACGGCCTCGATGCCGCCCGCCTGGAAGAGGTTGGCGGCGAAGGAGGCCCGCGCGGTGTGCGCGGCGGCGGGGCCGAGCGCGGCGAGGAAGACCCTGGGGCGCGCGCCGGTCGCCGCCAGGTGCGCGTCCGAGCGGGTACGCAGCTCCTCGTACGCCTCGTCACGGCGCACCCGCGGCAGACCGCCGGCCGGCGCGGCCGGTGCGGCCTCGCGCGCCACGGGCCGCTCCGCGAGGTGCGGGAACTCGCTGACACCGGTGATCGGTTCACGGCGCCGGGCGAGCCTCGCGCGGCGCTCGGCCCAGGTGGCGGCCAGCCGCTCACCGATCATCCCGGAGCGCAGGGCCGCCGACTGGCCGCCCGCGCGCTCGATCTCCTGGAAGAACTCCCAGGCGGCATGCGCGAGTTCCTCGGTGAGCCGCTCCACGTACCAGGAGCCGCCCGCCGGATCGATCACCCGGGCCAGATGCGACTCCTCGATCAGGATCGTGGACGTGTTGCGCGCGATGCGGCGCGCGAACGCGTCGGGCAGGCCCAGCGAGTGGTCGAACGGCAGCACGGTGACGGCGTCGGCGCCGCCGACGCCCGCGCCCAGACACGCCACCGTCGTGCGCAGCATGTTCACCCACGGATCGCGACGCGTCATCATCACCGGCGAGGTCACGGCGTGCTGACGCTGCGCTCCGGCGGAGGGCGCCCCGCACACCTCGGCGACGCGCGCCCAAAGGCGCCTCGCCGCACGGAACTTGGCGATGGTCAGGAACTGGTCGGCGGTGGCCGCGTAGCGGAACTCCAGCTGCGCGCACGCCTCTTCGACCGACAGCCCGGCCCCGGTCAGCTCCCGCAGGTAGGCCACGCCCGTGGCGAGGGAGGCGGCCAGCTCCTGCGCGGCCGAACCGCCCGCCTCGTGGTACGGCAGCGCGTCCACGGCCAGGGCGCGAAGACCCGGGTACTCCCGCCCGCACAACCGCGCCAGCTCGACGGCCTCGGACGGCTCCATCGCCTCGCCGGTACGGGCCTCGTGGCCGAGCACATCCGCCCCGAGCGTGCCGCGCGCCGACTCCTTGGGGACGCCCGCCGCCTCGTACAGGCGCAGCAGCTCGCGCGCGGCGGACCCGAACTCGGCGCCGGCGTCGAGCGCGACCGGCGCCAGGTCGAGATAGACGCCGTCCAGCGCCCGGGCCAGCCCGGACACCGGTACGCCGCCGGCGCCCACGCCGAGCCACAGTGAGGTGACGCCGTTCTCCAGGTCGCCGAGCACGGCTTCGTTCATCCGGGCGGGATCGGTGCTCGCGTGCCGCTGGCGCACGTCCCAGCCCGTGGCGGCGTTGCCGCCGGGGGTGCCGCCCCGTACGAAGGGGGCGAAACCGGGATGGCCGGCAGCGGGCGCGGCGTCGCGGGAGGTGTACAGGGGGCGGGTGGTGAGCCCGTCCTCCAGGGAGGTGGACAGCGCTTCCTCGGCCGCCGCTCCCGATGCTTCTCCACCCGACTTGCGCAGCACGCCCTCCACCAGGCGCTGCCACTGCTCATGGGTCGCATCAGGGAACTCGGCGGCCAGGGAAAGCCCGTCGTCAGGCAGGACCGTCATGCCCTGATGCTAGGGCGCAACCCATGGCACGCGGTGCCACCACGGGCTGTGACCTTGCCCTCTTCTGATCGCTCTTGATCTCGAACGAGCGGACGGCTATTACCGGCCATCCGTGCGGCGGGCATGGACACGTCGGAGCACGCCTCACGCGGAGGCACGCGGTGAGGACTGCGGCCGGGCGGCGGGTTCTCCCGTCGCGTACCGGACGTACTCATGGTGCAGTCGGAACCCCGCGGTCCAGGCCAGCAACCGGCTCGGCCGGTCGTGGCGCCCGCACGACCAGCTCGCGAGGCGGCCGCGCTCGACGATGTCCGCGCACAGGGCGGTGACACAGGCCAGCGCCAGATGCTCGCGGCGCCGCTCGGGGGTGGTGAGCACGGCCACGTCCTCGTACGCCTCACCCACGAAGTATCCGCAGGCGACGGCGGCGATCCGGCCGCCCCGGTCGAACGCGGCCCACCCGTGCCCGGAGGCGGCAAGACCGGCCGGACCACCCCAACTGGCGTGGATCCAGGCGGCGCCGGGGGAGAGGCCGGCGAGCGCGGGGGCGTCGTCGGGCACCAGCCGGCGCACGCCCACACCGCGTGGCGGACGCGGTGCGGCCACCGGTTCCCGGTGCACGTACACCATGCGCTCGGCCGGCAGGACCCGGTCGAAGGCGGCGCCGAGCACCGGCAGGAAACGGACGGGCGCCTCCACCTGGCTGTGCGCGAACGGGGTCAGGAACGCGGGGTCGACGCTCCCCGGGTCACCGTCCAGGAGTACGTGACCCGCGCACGAGACGGCCATGGCGCGCGGTCTCGGCGCGCGGTCGCCCCACCAGGTGCCCACCCCGGTGGCGGCGACGTGCTCGGGCAGGCACGCGGGCCCGGGTGCCCCGGCGGCGAACCAGCTGGGCGCGGTGGTCAGGCGGTGCGAGGGAAGCCGAATCATGAGCCGCTCCTCCGTAGTGAGACCTTCGAGCGAGACCTTCGGGTGATCTTTGAGCGAGACCTTCCGGTGAGACCTTCGGGTGAAAAATTCGAGCGGGCGGAGCGAGCGCCGCTGGCCCGCGCCGCCCCCGGAGCACGCCCTTCCACCGGGCTGCCCCCTCACGCCGGGTTCCCATCCCGGCGGCTCCGCAACGGAACCGGTGCGCGCGCTCGCGGCCGGGCCGCGCACCGCGCCCCCCGCCATCCAACTGGCTCGTGTAAGCGCGTTCAAGAGGGCCTGGTCACGGTTGACGCGCCCCTGATGCGGGTGGTGCCGGTGGTGCCGGCGCGCCAGGATCGCGTCAGCGCGCGGCACTGCCGCGTCAACGACGCGTTATCGACGGTCGGTTGGCACTCAGTGCCGGGCATAACGTCTCCGTACGTCTTCTCTCTCCACCTTGCTTCTCTCTCACCGGAGGAACCCCATGGCAGAGCTTCTGTGCGGCGAGGACCCCGAGCCCTGTGAAACCGGCCCGGCCGGGCCGCTGTACGTCCCCGCCTGGCCGGGGCCCGCGGGCCGCGTGGCCCGTCTGTTCCGCACGCCCGTCGGCGAGCGCACCGCCGTCGCCTTCACCAGCGCGGTGCGCCTGAGCGACGCCCTCGGCCCCCGGCAGGCGTGGATCAGGCTCTCCGAACCCGCACTGCGCTCCCTGGTCGTGCCCTTGGGCGTGCGCGGCATCGTCGTCGACCCGCGCCTGGCCGCGCAGCCCGTCGGACCGGCGGCCATCCGCCCCGGCGAGCGGCATGACACCGGTCGGCACCGGCGCGAGCCGCGACCGGCGCCCGCGCCACAGACCCGTACGGCGGACACGGCGACGCCGGCCGGCGCACAGCCCCTCCGGATCGGCTGAGAACGAGGCGAAAGGGATGCCTGCCATGAAGACCCTCCCCGAACTCCCGTCCCCGCCCCTGACGGCCCCCCTGCCCGAGGCCCCCGGCGCCCCGGCCGACGGGGACCAGGCCGACGGGGACCTGGCCGTATGGCCCACCACCAGCGCACCGCTCGCGCACGGCGACATCGCCGTCGGCGGGGTCGCGCTCACCGACGTGGCCGAGCGGTTCGGCACCCCCGTCTACCTCCTCGACGAAGCCGATGTGCGGGCCCGGTGCCGCCGCTATCTGCGGGCCTTCGAGGGCGCCGAAGTGCTCTACGCCGCCAAGGCGTTCCTGTGCCGTGCCATGGCGCACTGGATCGACGAGGAGGGCCTCGGACTCGACGTCTGCTCGGCGGGGGAGCTGGAACTGGCCGTCACCACGGGCTTCCCACCGGAGCGCATCGTGCTGCACGGCAACGCCAAGAGCCCGCACGACCTGCGGGCCGCGCTGCGGCTCGGCGTCGGCCGCATCGTCATCGACAGCGCGTCGGAGATCGCACGCCTGGCCGCCGCCGTGCCGCCGGACGGCCGTCAGAAGGTGATGGTGCGCGTGGTGCCGGGCATCGCGGCCGGCGGGCATGTGAAGATCCGGACGGGAACGGACGACCAGAAGTTCGGCCTGTCCCTCACCGACGGCTCGGCGCAGCACGCCATCGCCCGCATAGTCGGCCAGCCCACGCTGGACCTGGTGGGCCTGCACTGCCATCTCGGCTCGCAGATCACCACGGACAAGCCCTACCTGTGCGCGGTCCGCCGGCTGGTCGGGCTGATGGCGCGGATCAAGGACCAGCACGGCTTGACCCTCCCCGAACTGGACCTCGGCGGCGGCCACGGCATCGCGTACCGCCCGGGGGAGGAGTCGCTCGACATCACCTCCCTCGCCCGCAAGGTCCGCGCCGAGCTGGTGGAGAGCTGCGCGGCGGCGGGCCTGCCCGTGCCGCGGCTCGTCGTGGAACCGGGGCGGGCGATCGCCGGACCCGCCGGGGTGGTGCTCTACCGGGTGCTCGCGGTCAAGCGGACCGGCGGGCAGACCTTCGTCGCGGTCGACGGCGGCATGAGCGACAACCCGCGGCCCGCGCTGTACGGGGTGCGGTACGCGCCCCGCCTGGTCGGCCGGCGCACCGCGGCCGGGCCGGAGGCGATGACGGTGGTCGGGCGGCACTGCGAGGCGGGCGACATCCTCGCCTCGGGCGTACCGCTCCCGGGCGACACGCGGCCCGGCGACCTGCTCGCCCTCCCGGTGGCCGGCGCGTACCACCTGTCGATGGCGTCCGGGTACAACCTCGTCGGCCGCCCGCCCGTGGTCGCGGTGGCCGACGGCCACGCCCGGCTGCTCGTCCGCCGCGAATCACTGGAGGACTTCCGCAGGAGGGACGTGGGGCTGTAAACCCTTGGGCACGCGCGCGGCCCCGGGGCAGCACACCCCGGGGCCGCCGCGACGGCAGGAGCCCTAGAGAATCGCGCCCGGCGTGTACGCCGCCGCCTGCGGGTGCTCCTTGAGCAGCGCCTCGATCTGCGTGACGACCGCGGCGACCTGGTCGCTCGCCGCGCCCGTGAAGGACAGCTTGTCGGCCATCAGCTCGTCGAGCTGCGCGCGGTCCAGCGGAATGCGGGAGTCCGCGGCGAGCTTGTCGAGCAGTTCGTTGCGCTCGGCGCCCTGCTCGCGCATGGCGAGCGCGGCGGCGACCGCGTTCTCCTTGATGGCCTCGTGGGCCTCCTCCCGGCCGACGCCGGCGCGCACCGAGGCCATCAGGACCTTGGTGGTGGCGAGGAAGGGGAGGTAGCGGTCCAGCTCACGCGCGACGACCGCCGGGAAGGCACCGAACTCGTCGAGCACGGTCAGGAAGGTCTCCAGGAGGCCGTCGAGCGCGAAGAACGCGTCGGGCAGCGCGACCCGGCGCACGACGGAGCAGGAGACGTCGCCCTCGTTCCACTGGTCGCCCGCCAGCTCGCCGGTCATCGAGGCGTAGCCGCGCAGGATGACGGTGAGGCCGTTGACGCGCTCGCAGGAGCGGGTGTTCATCTTGTGCGGCATCGCGGACGAGCCGACCTGGCCCGGCTTGAAGCCCTCGGTGACCAGCTCGTGCCCGGCCATCAGCCGGATCGTCTTGGCGAGCGAGGACGGCGCCGAGGCGACCTGCACCAGGGCGGTGACGACCTCGTAGTCCAGCGACCGCGGGTAGACCTGGCCCACCGAGGTGAACGCGCGCTCGAAGCCGAGGTGCCCGGCGATGCGGTCCTCCAGCTCGGTCAGCTTGCCCGCGTCGCCGCCGAGCAGGTCGAGCATGTCCTGCGCGGTGCCGACCGGGCCCTTGATGCCGCGCAGGGGATAGCGGCCGAGGAGGTCGTCGAGGCGGCGGTAGGCGACGAGCAGCTCGTCGGCGCCGGTCGCGAAGCGCTTGCCCAGCGTGGTCGCCTGCGCGGCGACATTGTGCGAGCGGCCGGCCATGACCAGCTCGGCGTACTCGCCGGCGAGCTTGCCGAGCCGTGCGAGGACCGCGACGGTGCGCGAGCGGATCAGCTCCAGGGAGAGCCGGATCTGGAGCTGCTCGACGTTCTCGGTGAGGTCGCGCGAGGTCATGCCCTTGTGCACGTGCTCGTGCCCGGCGAGGGCGTTGAACTCCTCGATGCGGGCCTTCACGTCGTGGCGCGTGACCTTTTCGCGTTCGGCGATGGAGGCCAGGTCGACCTGGTCGAGGACGCGCTCGTAGTCGGCGATGGCGGCGTCCGGGACGTCGATCCCGAGGTCCTTCTGCGCCCGCAGCACGGCGAGCCAGAGCTGACGCTCCAGCCTCACCTTCTGCTCGGGCGACCAGAGGAGGGCGAGCTCGGCGGAGGCATAACGTCCCGCGAGGACGTTCGGGATACGGGGCTTTGCAGGCGCGGCAGTCACGTGTACGGATTCTACTGGGCGTTCATGCAGGCCAGCGCCACGCCCCCGTTCGTCGGAAGCTACGAGAGCCGACGGGGGAGAGCTGAGACGCGAGGGGAGCCGCTAGAAGAGCGGGCCGTCGTAGGGGAGCAGCTCGGGACGCTTGGGCGGGCGGCCGTCACCGGAGGAGCGGCCGGTGAGGCGGCGGCCGATCCACGGCACGAGGTGCTGCTTGGCGAACCGCGCGTCGGCGATGCGGCGCCTGGCCCAGGTGAGGGGCACGGCGGCCGCCAGCGGCGTACGCCAGTCCTCCTCGGGCGGGTGGCCGAGGGCCTGCCACACGGCCTCGGCGACCCTGCGGTGCCCCTCGGCCGTCAGGTGCAGCCGGTCCACGTCCCACATGCGCTGGTCGCCGAGGGCCGGGGCGCCGTAGAGATCGACGACCAGCGCGTCGTGGCGGGAGGCCAGGTCGTCGATGTGGGCGAACAGCTCCTCCATGCGCGGCCGGAACCGCTCCATCACGGGGCCGTTCCGGCCGGGGCTGCGCATCAGGACGAGCTGCTTGCAGGACGGGGCGAGGCGTTCGACGGCCTCCTCCAACAGGTCGCGCACGCGGTGCATGTCGCACTTGGGGCGCAGTGTGTCATTCAGCCCGCCCACCAGGGTCACCACGTCGGCCCGCATCGCGGCCGCCACGTCCACCTGCTCGGCGACGATCTGGCCGATCAGCTTGCCGCGCACCGCGAGGTTCGCGTACCGGAAGCCGGGGCTGTGCGCCGCCATGCGGCCGGCGAGGAGGTCGGCCCAGCCGCGGTAGGTGCCGTCGGGCTGCAGGTCCGACATGCCCTCGGTGAAGGAGTCGCCGACCGCGACGAGACTGGTGTAGTTGGCATTCATCTGCATGGCGAGAGAGATCGTATCCCGCCTCCGTGGGCCGGGGCCCCGGAGGCGGGTGGGTCAGACGGGCTGGCCGAACAGCTCCCGCAGGACGTCCTCCATGGTGACCATCCCGGCGAGCCTGCCGTCGGAGCCGAGCACCGCCGCGACATGCGTACGGCTGCCCCGCATCGCGGTCAGCACGTCGTCGAGCGGCGTCGTCTCGCGGACCTGGGCGATCTTCCGCATGTCGGGCACCCGGAACGGCAGGTCGCGCGGCGCCCGGTCCAGGGCGTCCTTGACGTGCAGATAGCCGACGATGCGCCGGCCCTCGTCGACGACCGGGAAGCGGGAGAAGCCGGACTCGGCCGACAGGCTCTCCAGCTTCTCCGGAGTGACGCCCACGCGCGCGTAGACGACGTCCTCCAGCGGCAGGACCACGTCCTTGACCGGGCGGCGGCCCAGCTCCAGCGCGTCGTGCAGGCGCTCCTGCGCGCGGCCGTCGATCAGGCCCGCGTCACCGGAGTCCTTGACCATGCGGGCCAGGTCGTCGTCCGAGAAGCTCGCCGAGACCTCGTCCTTCGCCTCGACCCGCAACAGCTTCAGCAGGCCGTTGGCGAACGCGTTGATCGCGAAGATCACCGGGCGCAGCGCCCGGGCGAGCGCCACGAGGGGCGGACCGAGCAGCAGCGCGGTGCGCACCGGCTCGGCGAGCGCGATGTTCTTCGGGATCATCTCGCCGAGCAGCATGTGCAGATACGTCGCCAGCGCCAGCGCGATGACGAACGAGATGGGGTGCACCAGGCCGTGCGGCACGCCGACCCCGTCGAACACGGGCTCCAGGAGGTGCGCGATCGCGGGCTCGGCGACGACGCCGAGGACGAGCGTGCACAGCGTGATGCCCAGCTGGGCCGCGGCCAGCAGCGCCGAGACGTGCTGGAGGCCCCACATCACGCTCTTGGCGCGCCGGTCGCCCTCCTCGGCGTGCGGTTCGATCTGGCTGCGGCGTACGGAGATCAGGGCGAACTCGGCGCCCACGAAGAAGGCGTTGACGACGAGTGTCGCGAAGCCGATCAGCAGTTGGATGACGGTCATCGGGCGTCCTCCGCCTCGTCCTCGGTCAGCGGGGCGTGCAGCAGCACGCGGGCGGCGCGGTGTCCGGCGGCGTCCGTGACGTCGAGCCGCCAGCCACCGACCTCCACGCTGTCGCCGACGGCCGGGATGCGGCCCAGCTCGGTCGCGACGAGTCCGGCGAGCGTCTCGTACGGCCCGTCGGGCGCCCGCAGGCCTACGCGCGCGAGCTGGTCGGTGCGGGCGGCGCCGTCCGCGGAGTAGAGCGTCCTGCCGTCCTCGTCGGCCCCCGCGGTGGCGATGTCGGGCGTCTCGTGCGGATCGTGCTCGTCCCGCACCTCGCCGACGACCTCCTCGACGATGTCCTCCAGGGTGGCGACACCGGCGGTGCCGCCGTACTCGTCGATGACCACGGCCATCGTCCGCTTGCCCGAGAGCCGGTCGAGGAGCCGGTCCACGGTCAGCGACTCCGGCACGAGCAGGGGCTCGCGCATCAGTTCGGCGACCGATACCCGCGGCCTGCGTTCGGCGGGCACGGTGAGCACGTCCTTGATGTGCGCGACGCCCACGACCGAGTCGAGGTTGCCGCGGTAGACGGGGAAGCGGGACAGGCCGGTCGCCCGGGTGGCGTTCGCGACGTCCTCGCAGGTGGCGTGGACGTCGAGGGCCATGACCTGGACGCGCGGCGTCATCACGTTCTCCGCGCTGAGGTCGGCGAGGTTCAGCGTGCGCACGAACAGCTCGGCGGTGTCCGCCTCCAGCGCGCCCTCCCGCGCCGAGTGCCGGGCCAGGGCCACCAGCTCCTTGGGGCCGCGCGCGGAGGCCAGCTCCTCGGCGGGCTCGATGCCGAAGCGGCGTACGGAACGGTTGGCCGTGTTGTTCAGATGCGCGATGAACGGCCGGAACGCGGCGCTGAACAGCCGCTGCGCCGTCGCCACGCGCTTGGCGACGGCGAGCGGCGAGGAGATCGCCCAGTTCTTGGGGACCAGCTCACCGATGACCATCAAGAAGACCGTCGACAGTGCCGTGCCGATGACGAGGGCCACCGAGGACGCGGCCGAGGCGGGCAGGCCGAGGTCGCGCAGCGGGCCCGCGATCAGCTTGGCGATCGAGGGCTCGGAGAGCATGCCGACCACGAGATTGGTGACGGTGATGCCGAGCTGGGCGCCGGAGAGCTGGAAGGTCAGGTTCTTGACGGCCTTGAGGGCGCCGGCGGCGCCGCGCTCGCCACGTTCGGCGGCCCGTTCGAGTTCGCTGCGCTCGACCGTGGTGAGGGAGAACTCCGCCGCGACGAAGACACCGCATGCCACACAGAGCAGCACCGCCACGAGGAGCAGGAGCACTTCGGTCATCGGGTCACCTCCGTCCCATGATCGGGCAGGGGCGGGAGGAATGCGCGATGTCGGGTACTGGGAGGCTCGCCCATGGGCGGACGCTCACACCTTTCAGTGGGATACGAGTGATGCGCCCATGGTAAAGGATCAGCAAAGGCGCTTGCGAACGCCGGGGGAGGCGCCGGGGGTGCCGCATGGCGGTGCTCAGTCCGTGAGGGGCTTCACCCAGCGGCTCCACTGCGGCTCGGGGGCGTAGCCGGCCGCGCGCCAGGTGTGGTGGGCGAGTTCGTTGCCGTCGAGGACCATCGCGTCGCCGCGCCGCCCGCCGAGGCGTACGAACCGCTCCTCGGCGGCGGCCAGCAGCGCCGAGCCCACGCCTTGGCGGCGGTGCTCCGGGTGCACGGCGAGGCGGTAGAGGTGGCAGCGCCAGCCGTCGAAGCCCGCGATGACCGTGCCGGCGAGTTCCCCGCCGCGCTCGGCGAGGATCAGCGCCCCGGGGTCACGGGCCACGAGGCGCTCCACCCCGGTGCTGTCGTCACTGATGCTCGTGCCCTCGGCGGCCACCTTCCAGAAGGCGAGCACCGCGTCCAGGTCCTCGGGTGCGGCGGCCCGTATGCGCAGATCGTTCATGGCTCCATCTCATCATCGGCCCCGGGACGGCGGGCACGGGTTTCGGGATGCGGACCGAGGGGTGCTCGGTGGCGTCCTGGTACCCCCTCACCCCCGGAACTCACGCGAAACAGACCCGCGCCCACCCCGTCGTGCCGCCGCCCTCACTCGTGCGCGATGGCCGCCAGCACGTTCATGCGGGAGGCCCGCAGGGCGGGCAGCAGCGCCGCCACCAGGCCCACGACCACGGAGCCGACCACCACCGCGACGATCGTCGTCCACGGGAAGGCGAGTTCCGCCATGCCCTGGAGGGCGAGCACCTGCTGCACGGCGACGCCCCAGACGAGGCCGAGCGCGAGACCGAGCAGGGCGCCGAACACCGCGATCACCACCGACTCCAGGCGGATCATCCGGCGCAGTTGACGCCGCCCGAGTCCGATGGCGCGCAGCAGCCCGATCTCGCGGGTGCGCTCCACGACCGACAGCGCGAGGGTGTTGACCACGCCCAGCACCGCGATGACGATCGCGAGGCCCAGCAGCGCGTAGACGAGGTAGAGCATCACGGCGATCTGCTGCCGGATCAGCTCCTTGTAGTCGGCCTGGTCACGCACCTGGACCTGCGGATACGGGTCGAGGGTCTTCTCCAGGCGTGCGCGCAGGGTGTCGGCGTCCGTGCCGGCGGCCGCGTTGACGTACACCGCGGAGTCCTGTCCGTCCGGCACGTGCTTTTCGAGCGTGCCGAGCCCGAGGAACAGTCCTCCCTCGACGCCGAACCCCTTGGGTGAGCCCTGATCGGTGAACGCCCCCACGGTCAGCTTCGCCTCGCGTCCGCCGGGGAACGTCGCCCTCAGCACGTCACCGACGCGCACCCGGTGTTTCTGCGCGAATTCCCTGTCCATGCCGAGGTGCCCGGGCGCCAGCGCGGCCCGCGAGTTCCCCTTGGCATAGGTGACGTGGGCGATGTCGTCGAGCCGGGGGTCGTAGCCCGCCGCGGTCGACTCGACGTGCCGGCCGTCGGGCAGCGCCAGTTCCAGGGGGCTGAAGCGCTGGCGTACGACGAGACCCGCGCCGTCGGTGTCCTCGATCTTCCCGGTGACCTCCGGTGAGAACGGCATGAAGTTGCTGTTCTGCACCACGAAGTCCGCACCGAGCGTCTCGTCGATCCGCCGGTCGAACGACGCGGTCATCGAAGCGCTCGCCACCGAGAGGCCGCCGACCAGCGCCAGCCCCACCATCAGGGCGGCCGCCGTGGCCCCCGTGCGCCGCGGATTGCGCAGCGCGTTGCGCTGGCTCATCCGGCCGACCGGACCGAACACGGCGGGGAAGGCGCCGCCCAGCACCCGGATCACCGGGCGCACCAGGAGAGGGCCCGCGATGACGGTCGCGACCAGGGTCAAGACGATGCCGAGCCCGAGGAAGGACGCCGCCGAGGACGCCTCGTCGGCGGCCGCGCAGCCGACCAGCGCGGCGGCCCCGGCCGCCCCGACCACGCAACCGGCCACCGCCCGCACCCTCAGCGGCCGCCCCACCCCGGCGATCTCGGCGTCCGCGAGCGCCGCCATCGGCGAGACATGGGCGGCCCGGCGCGCCGGGAGGTACGCCGCGACGAAGGTGACGCCGACCCCGACGACGTACGAGGCCACAGGGGTCGCCCAGGTGACGACCAGCTCCGTCGACTTGAGGTTCATCCCGAGCAGGCCCAGCAGCTCGATGAGGCCGAGGGCCAGGCCGACGCCGGCGGCCAGCCCCAGTGTCGAGCCGAGCAGGCCGAGCAGCAGCGCCTCGACGAGCACGGAACGCCGCACCTGCCTGCGGTCGGCGCCCAGCGCGCGCAGCAGGCCCAGCTCCCGGGTGCGCTGCGCGATCAGCATCGAGAAGGTGTTGACGATGAGGAAGACGCCCACCAGCACCGCGACACCGGCGAAGCCGAGCATCACGTACTTGACGACGTCCAGGAAGCCGCCGAGCGAGGCGGCGGCGGAGTCGGCCTGCTCGTCGGCGGTCTCCAGCTCGTAGCCCGAGCCGACCGCGGCGGTGATCCTGCGCTTGAGGGTGTCGTCGTCGACGCCCTCGGCGGCGGTCACCGAGATGCTCGTCGCCGTGTCCGCCGTGCCGAGGAGCCGGCGCTGGGCCGTCGGGGTGTCCAGGAAGACGAGGGCGGCGCCGGGGTTGGTGGTGGTGAAGGTGGCGATGCCGACGACCTCGACCTCGAACGAGCCGGGGCGGGCGAGGATCGTGAGGGTGTCGCCGATCCCGACGTTCTTCTTGTCGGCCGTGTCCGCGTCGAGCATCGCCTGGCCGGCGCCGTGCGGGGCACGGCCCGAGGTCAGCTCCACGGGGCTGCGGTCGGTGGGGTACCAGTTGGTGGCGACGGTCGGCGCGCCGGTGGTCGGACCCACCGACTCGTTGTCGCGGTCGACGACGGTGACGTTCTGGACGGACACGTCGATGTGGGCGTCCGCGACACCACTGACCTTCGCGACCTTCTCCTTCAGGCCGGCCGGGACGGTCGGCGTGCGCCCGGAGGGCACCGCCTCTTTGAGATCGTCCTTCGGCGCGACCATCACGTCCGCCGAAGTGGAGGCGAACAGCCGGTCGAAGGTACGGGTCACCGTGTCCGAGAAGATCAGGCTGCCCGCCACGAACGCGACCGACAGGATGACGGCGAGTGCGGACAGCACGAGCCGGCCCTTGTGCGCGAGGAAGCTCCTGAGCGTCGCCTTCAGCACCGCGTCCCCCGTCTCAACTCGGCCCGGACGAGCCGTCGGTGGGCGTGTGCCGGGTGGCTCTGTCGTGCGCCTCGCGACTCTGCCGGCCTCCGAGGGGGTCGGGCGCCTTCGCGTGCAGGGTGTCGAACCGCTTCATGCGTTCGAGTACGGCGTCGGCCGTCGGCCGCTCCATGTCGTCCACGATCCGCCCGTCGCCGAGGAAGAGCACCAGATCGGAGTGGGCCGCGGCGCCCGGGTCGTGCGTCACCATGACGACGGTCTGTCCGAGCTGGTCGACCGCCTCGCGCAGGAAGCCGAGGACCTCCAGACCGGCCCGCGAGTCGAGGTTGCCCGTCGGCTCGTCGGCGAAGATCAGCTCGGGCTTCGACGCCAGCGCCCGCGCGCAGGCCACCCGCTGCTGCTGCCCCCCGGACAGCTGCGCGGGACGGTGCCGCAGCCGATCGCGCAGACCCAGCGTGTCGATCACGTGGTCCAGCCACTGAGGGTCGGGCCGCTGCCCCGCGATGTCCATCGGGAGCGTCATGTTCTCCAGCGCGTCGAGCGTGGGAATGAGGTTGAACGACTGGAACATGAAGCCGATGCGGTCGCGCCGCAGCCGCGTCAGCTCCCGCTCCTTGAGCCCGGTGATCTCCGTGTCGCCGAGCCAGACCTGGCCCGCCGAGACGCTGTCGAGCCCGGCCAGGCAGTGCATCAGCGTGGACTTGCCCGAACCCGAGGGGCCCATGACAGCGGTGAAACGCTCGCGCGCGATGTCCACGTCGACCGAGTCGAGAGCGAGCACGGTCGTCTCGCCCGAGCCGTACGCCTTCGTCAGACCGCGGGCGCGCGCGGCGGTCCCGGCGCGGCCCGAGCGGCCGGTGGACGGTGCCGAAGCAGGTGTGGACAAGGCCGCCTCCTGGGTTGTGCCCGTGCCAACTCCCTTGATTTTGCAGAGAGTAGTGGGACGGACCGGCCTCGCGGTATCCCTCCGAGGTCGGGGCCCAAGGCGTTTGTAAGGGGCATGGTCCCAGCGCCCTTGTCGCGCTAGCACGCCGACGCTAGCGTGAAGGCATGGCGAAGACTCAGCTGAACGTGCGGGTGGACGAGGACACCGCCCGGGCCGCGCGCGAGCGCGCCCTGGCCCGAGGCATGAGCGTGAACCGCTACATAGAGGAACTCGTGAAACAGGACGCCGGCGAGATCGGGCACACGTTCGTCGAGGCGGCGGCCGATTTCATGAAGCAGTACGAGTCCGTCTTCGCGGAGGAGTTCGGCGCCGAGCGTGAGGGCACCAGGCCGCTCCGCGAGCCCGTCCGCCCCGTGCGCACGCTCCAGGAGAGCGCGCGGCCGCTCGGTGAAGGTCGACGTTGAGCCGTTGAACGTCAGAATCGATCTTGCCTGGCTGCTGATGATCGCCGAACACAAGACGCCCGGAGACCCCCAGGTCACCGACTGGGGCGCGCTCGTCGCCGCCCTCAGCCGGTACGAGGCGGAGATATTCGGCACACCCGTCTACGAAACCCCGCACGACCGGGCCGCGGCGCTCCTCCAAGTGCTGCTCCACATCCCCGCGTTGGAACGCTCCAACGCGCTCTTCGCCTCCTCCGTCGCCTACGCCTACCTCGTCTCCAGCGGCCTGAAGGTCGTCACCTCGCCCGAGCAGGTGCGCGACCTCGCCCGCCTGGTGAAGGAGGAGGGCGCGAGCGTGCACGCCATCGCGGAGCGGCTGCGGCAGTGGAGCCTGTGACCCGCCCTCCCGCGGGGGCTTCGCCCGGTTCCGGACGTCAGGAGTCCGCCGGGCGGCGCGCCGTGCCGAGCACGCAGTACGAGGTGGGCAGGCGCGGCCCCTTCGCGGGCACCAGGACATGCCGGTAGGCGCCCAGTTCGAAACCCGCCTCGCGCAGGGCTCCCAGCGTGTCCCGCGAGACATGGCAGCCGCCGAAGAGCGGGGGCCACACCGTGCGGTCCAGGACCCGCTGGACGGCCGCCATCCCGGGGCCCGGCGCCCGGCCGTGCTCGAAGAAACGCAGCTCACCGCCGGGCCTCAGGACCCGGCGCAGCTCCCTGAGGGCCCGCCGCAGGTCACGCACGCTGCACAGCACGAGCGAGACGACGGCCGCGTCGAACGCCTCGCTCTTGACGGGGAGCGCCTCGGCGGCGCCCGGCACCACGTCGACCGGGACATCGGCGCGCAGGGCCGCCGCCACGGCCAGCCGCCGCAGGACGCGCTCCGGTTCGACGGCGACGACCTCGCCGACCGCTCGCGGATAGTGCGCGAAGTTCAGTCCGTTGCCCGCCCCGACCTCGATCACCCGGCCGCCGAGACCGGCGAGGAGTTCCCTGCGGTGGACGGAGATCACGGGCTCGGCGGCGACGCTCTGACGGGCGTAGAAGCGCGCGAAGACGGGGTGGTGCACGGCGTCACGGGACGCCGGCTCGGCGGAGCGCGGTGACATGGGGCCCTCCTCGGCGGGGCGACGAGCGGAGACCGCGCCGCACCGCGACGCGGATACCGCCATGGTGCCCCGGTGCGGGGCATTCCCCTCCTCTCCCGTCCGCGACGGCGAGTCCCGCGCGGAAGCGGGCGGGGAGGGCGCCGCTGCGTGCGACCGGGCGTGGCGCGCGGACCTCACGGTGCCCCGGGCCCACCCGGCCGACCGACACCGGCTCGACCGTGCCCGGGGCGCCGGCGCCTCAGCTCGCCGCCGCGCCCGCCCCCGGCGCCTCACGGCGGGTGAAGGACTCCGCGTCCCACGTGCCGCCCAGCGCGGGGCCGAGCCAGTTCGGTGCCGAGGTGCGGAAGGAGGGGCCGGTCAGGGAGCCGGCGCCTTCCGGGACCGCGCCCAGCAGCGGCACGGTCGCCGACGCGGGGAGGTCCGCGAGGTTGCAGCGGGACGCCAGGTCGGGGTTTGTCGGCCAGCTGCCGATGACGACACCCAGGCTCTCCACGCCGCGCGCCCGCAGCGCCTCCGCCGTCAACGTCGTCGTGTTCAGCGTGCCGAGGCCCGCCGTCGTGACCACCAGGACCGGCGCGCCGAGCAGCCTCGCCGCGTCGGCCAGCGTGCCGCCCTCGTCATCGAGGCGGACGAGCAGCCCGCCCGCCCCCTCGACCAGGACCAGGTCGTATTCGGTGGCCAGCTTCGCCGCGGCGTCCGCCACGTCGCGCGGGCGCACCGGTGCCATCCCGGCCCGCCGCGCCGCGGTGTTCGGCGCCAAGGGCTCGGGGAAACGGGCGAGTTCGAGCGTGGTGACGCCCTCACCCGCCAGCCGCGTCACCTCCTGCGCGTCGCCAGGCTCGCCGGGCCCGACCCCGGTCTGCGCGGGCTTGAGCACGGCGACACTGCGCCCCGCGGTCAGCGCGACCGCGGCCACCGCCGCCGTCGTCACCGTCTTGCCGATCTCCGTGCCCGTCCCGGACACCACGATCACCGTCATGTCAGCCCTCCCTGGCCGCCGCGCACACCGCGCGGGCGATTCGTGCCACGTCGTCGTCGCCGGTGATGAACGGCGGCATCGTGTAGATCAGGTCGCGGAACGGCCGCAGCCACACGCCTTCGCGCACCGCGGCCCGCGTCGCCGCCCGCATGTCCACCGCGTGGTCCAGCTGGACGACACCGATCGCCCCGAGGACCCGTACGTCCGCTACCGAGGGGTGCTCGGCGACCTCGGCCAGGCCCTCTCGCAGGCCCGACTCGATGCGCTTGACCTCGGTCTGCCAGTCCTGCCCAAGAAGCAGGTCGATCGAGGCCCCCGCCACCGCGGCGGCCAGCGGGTTGCCCATGAACGTCGGCCCGTGCGCCAGGACCGGCACTTCGCCCCGCGAGATGCCGTCCGCCACGCGCGGGGTGCACAGCGTCGCCGCCAACGACAGATAGCCGCCGGTCAGCGCCTTGCCCACGCACATCACGTCGGGCGTGACGCTCGCGTGGTCCGCCGCGAACAGCGCGCCCGTACGGCCGAAGCCCGTCGCGATCTCGTCGAACACCAGCAATACGTCGTGCGCGTCGCACGCCTCGCGCAGCACCCGCAGATAGGCCGGGGAGTGGAACCGCATCCCGCCCGCGCCCTGCACCACGGGCTCGACGATCACGGCCGCCAGCTCGTGGGCGTGCCGCCCGATCATGTCGTGCAGGTGCGTCGCGTACGTCTCCTCGTACGCCGACGGCGGCGCGTCCGCGAAGAGCTGGCGGGGCAGGACGCCCTGCCAGAGTTCGTGCATGCCGCCCTCGGGGTCGCAGACGGCCATCGGCTGCCAGGTGTCCCCGTGATAGCCGCCGCGCCAGGTCAGCACGCGCTGCTTCGCCGGCCGGCCGAGGGAACGCCAGTGCTGGAGGCACATCTTGAGGGCGACCTCGACCGCGACGGAGCCGGAGTCGCAGAGGAAGACGTGCTCGAGGCCCTCGGGAGACATGTCGACAAGGCGCTTGGCGAGCCGGACGGCGGGCTCGTGCGTGAGCCCGCCGAACATGACGTGGCTCATGCGCTCCAGCTGGCCGCGCACCGCGTCGTTGAGCACGGGGTGGTTGTAGCCGTGGATCGCCGACCACCAGGACGACATGCCGTCTACCAGCTCGGTCCCACCGTCCGCGAGGCGCAGGCGGATGCCGCTCGCCGACTCGACGACCAGGGGTTCCTGGCGGCCCGGCATCGGCCCGTAGGGGTGCCAGACGTGCTGCCGGTCGAGGGCGAGCAGCTCCGACGTGGTCAGGTCAGGCATTGGGCGCCAGGTCCGTCCCCGCGCCCCGGCGGCGTACCGCCACCAGGTCCGTGCGCACCTCGCCCGGCTCGGCGACCGGCTCGGGAGCCGGCTGCGACACCTCGCCGGCGGCGGGCTCGGCCGACCCGCAGGGGCCGCAGCCGCCGCCATGGGAACCGCAGCCCCCACCCTCGTGGGACCCGCAGCCCGACGCGTCCGCGACGGCGTCCGACCGGTGCTTCGGCAGCGTCGTCCGGTCGGCGCCCTCGACCTCGAAACCCGCGTCCGCGATCATGTCCAGGTCCGTCTTGCCCGCCTGCCCCTCGCTGGTGAGGTAGTCGCCCAGGAAGATCGAGTTGGCGAGGTGCAGGGCGAGCGGCTGCATCGAGCGCAGATGGACCTCGCGGCCGCCCGCGATGCGCACCTCCACGTCCGGGCACACGAAGCGGACCATCGCGAGGATGCGCAGACAGCGCTGCGGCGTCAGGTGCCACTCCTTGGCCAGCGGGGTGCCCTCCATCGGGATGAGGAAGTTCACCGGCACCGAGTCCGGGTCCAGCTCGCGCAGCGAGAAGACCACGTCCACCAGGTCCTCGTCGCTCTCGCCCATGCCCGCGATCAGCCCCGAGCAGGCGGACAGGCCCGCCGCGTGCGCTTTGCGCACGGTGTCCACGCGGTCGGCGTAGGTGTGTGTCTTCGTGATGTCCGCGTAGGTCGCCTCGGAGGTGTTGAGGTTGTGGTTGTACGCGTCCGCCCCCGCGCCCCGCAGCCGTTCGGCCTGGCCGTCCGAGAGCAGGCCGAGGCACGCGCACACCTCGACGCCCTCGTTCTCTTCCTTGACGGCCGCGATGGTCTGCGCCACCCGGTCCACGTCCCGGTCGGTGGGCCCGCGCCCGCTGGCCACCAGGCAGACCCGCTTGGCGCCGCCCGCGACCCCGGCCGCCGCGGCCCGCGAGGCCTCGTCGGGCTTCAGCCAGGTGTACTTGAGGATCTCGGCCTTCGACCCGAGCCGCTGCGAGCAGTACGAGCAGTCCTCGGGGCACAGCCCCGACTTGAGATTGACCAGATAGTTGAGTTTCACCCGTCGCCCGAACCACTGCCGGCGCACCTTGCCGGCGGCGGCCACTACGTCCAGGAGATCGTCGTCGGAGGTGGCCAGGACGGCCAGCGCCTCTTCGCGGGTCGGCAGTTCGCGCCGAAGCCCCTTGTCCACCAGCGTGTTCAGCAGATCCATGGCGCTGATCCTTACCCACGGCAGGCTCCCCGGCCAAGGAGAGTTCACACAACAGAACCGGTTTGAGGTGTGGGTATTGCCACATACTGGCCAGGTGGCAGGACGGCTAGGGTCTGTGCAATGTCTACAAACAGGCACTCCGTGCCGGGCACGTCGAGTTCGCCCGGACCCGCACGCCCGCCGCACTCCGCGCCCCCGCCGCGCTCGCCGTTCGACTGGATCGACGAGCAGGCCAGGCTGCGCGCCGACGCCGGACTCGTGCGCGTCTTGCGGCCCCGCGCCGCCGACGCCGGCGGCCTGCTCGACCTGGCGAGCAACGACTATCTGGGCCTGACCCGGCACCCCGAGATCGTCGAGGGCGCCGCCGCGGCGGCCAGGCGGTGGGGCGGCGGCGCCACCGGTTCCCGGCTCGTCACCGGCTCCACGGAACTCCACGCCGAGCTGGAGCGGGAACTCGCCGCGTTCTGCGGCTTCGAGGCGGCGCTCGTGCTCTCCTCCGGCTACGCGGCGAACCTCGCGGCGGTCACCGCGCTCGCCCCGCACGGCTCACTCATCGTCTCCGACGCGAGCAACCACGCCTCCTTGATCGACGGCTGTCGGCTCGCGCGCGGTGTGACGCAGGTGGTGCCGCACGCCGACCCGGCGGCGGTGCGCAAGACCCTGGGCGCCCACGACGGGCCCGCCGTCATGGTGTCGGACTCGGTGTTCTCGGTGGACGGAGACGCCGCGCCGCTGGCCGAACTGGCCGCCGTGTGCCGGCAGGCGGGCGCGGGGCTCATCGTCGACGACGCCCACGGACTCGGTGTCCTCGGCGACGGCGGCCGGGGCGCCCCGCACGCCGCGGGCCTCGCGGGGGCCGCCGACACGGTGGTCACCCTCACCCTCTCGAAGTCCTTCGGCAGCCAGGGCGGCGCCGTGCTCGGTCCCGCCAAGGTCATCGAGCACCTGGTGAATGCCGCGCGCACGTTCATCTTCGACACGGGGCTCGCGCCCGCCGCGGCGGGCGCAGCGCTCGCGGCCCTGCGGCTGCTGCGCCGGGAGCCCGAACGCGCGGCGCGGGCCCGGTACGTCGCCACGGAACTGCACGCGCGCCTCACGGCCGAAGGGCTGTCGGCGGTACGTCCCGACGCCGCCGTCGTCTCCGTGCGCGCGCCGTCACCGGAGTCGGCCGTGCGCTGGGCCGCCGACTGCCGGGCGGCGGGACTGGCGGTCGGCTGCTTCCGGCCGCCGTCGGTGCCGGACGGTGTCTCCCGGCTGCGGCTGACCGCCCGCGCGGACCTCACCGACCCACAGATCGCCCAGGCCGTACGAGTGATCAGCCGCACCGCTCCCAGGTGAGAGGTACCGGCCTCCTGCGGGGCCGGCCCCGGCTCACCGGAGGCTGTCGACGAACGTCTCCCAGGGGCCGGGGGAGAAGAGCAGGGCGGGCCCCGCGGTGTCCTTCGAGTCGCGCACGGCCAGCAGGGCGGCCGGTGTGCCGGAGTCGAGCGTGGCCGTCTCGACGCAGTTGTTCATTCCGTTGCTGCGGCTGCTGCGCCGCCACCGCGCGCCCTTGAGGGTCGTGCTTGAAGGTACGTACCGAGGCATTGCGGTCATGGTGCCTCCTTACGCGCCGTCGCTTAGCCCGGCGATGAATTCCTCTGAGTCCTCGGGTGAAAGCGCCTGTTCCTGAAGGGAGTTGAAGGCCTCCGTGTACGCCTGGAGGTCGTCCTTCCCCTCCAGATAGAGGCTACTCGTCAAATGGTCGAGAACGACCACATCCAGATCAGCAATGCTCGGAAATGACAAAATAACGAAAGGTCCGATGAGTCCCGCATGCTCGCCGCAACCGAACGGCAGCACCTGGAGTCGCACCTGGGGCAACAGCGCCACCTCCCTTAACCGTGCGAGCTGTTGTGCGAAGACCAGCGGCCCGCCCACCGGACGGCGCAAAACCGCCTCGTCCACGATCGCGCTCAGGCGCAGTGGCGGCTGGGCGCGCAGCACCTCCTGACGGGCCAGGCGCACCTCCACCAGGGCATCGACCTGCCGCTCGGGGAGCTTGCCGAGCGCGGCCCGGGTCACCGCGCGCGCGTACGCGGGGGTCTGCAGCAGCCCGGGCACCACGGAGGTCTCCAGCGTGCGCACCCGGCCCGCCTGGGCCTCGAGACTGATGAAATCCCGGTAGGCGGCGGGCAGCAGGTCGCGATAGGCCTTCCACCAGTGCCGGCGCCCGGCCGTGCCCTGGTCGCCGGCCCCGGCCAGCGTCACGAGCAGCTCGCACAGATGGAGGTCCGCCACCTCGTAGGCCTCCAGCAGGAGGCGCACGTCCCCGGCCTTCACACCGCTGCGGCCCGTCTCGATCCGGCTCACCTTCGACTGGTGCCAGCCGACCCTGGCGGCGGCCTGGCTGCTGGTCAGTCCCGCGGCGCCGCGCAGTGTACGCAGTTCGGCGCCGAGCCGACGGCGGCGCACCGCGGGGCCGTACTGCATGTCCGTCTCCTTCGGGACCGGGCCGTCGGATTCCCGGCGGCGGAGCGGGGGCCAGGGGCGACAGTAGAGGAAGCACGGTCCCGGCAGCCAAATACGGTCGGCCGTAGCAGAGTTCACCGCTTCGAGCGACAGATATATGCACATCTCGGTGGATCGCCACCCGTGACCGGCCAAGGAGTGGGAGGCTGGCGCGAAGCACCGGTCCGGGGTCGTCCTCGAGTCATCCGCTCCGACGAAGGACCGACCCCGGTGGGAAAGGGACAGCGTCGCCATGGCAGACCATCAGGAAGCATCCGTCACTCTGCCGAGCGATCCCGCCTCGGTCTCCGCCGCCCGCACCTACGTGACGAAGGTCCTCACGGAATGGGGCCTGCCGGACGGCGCCGAGGTGGGGGACACGATCAGGCTCATCGTCTCCGAGCTCGCCACCAACGCCGTGCAGCACACCCTCGGCCAGTCGCCGACCTTCACCGTGGACGTCCGGCTCGACCGGGACGAGCAGCTGCGGATCGGGGTCACCGACAGCCATCCGCGCTATCCGCGACGGCTGCCCGCGGCCGTTCAGCAGGACAACGGCCGGGGCATGGTCATCATTCGCTGGCTGACCGCCGAGTGCGGCGGCAGGCTCTCGGTCAGCCCCACCGAGGAGGGCGGCAAGACCGTGTGGATCGCCCTGCCCTGGACGGTCCCCGCCCAGCACCGGCACCGCGACGCGGCGCACTGAGCGAGTGAGCCGGCCCGGCGCCGCGCGCGACGGACTCAGCTCATGCCCGCCGACCGCCCGAAGGCGCCCCGCAGCAGCGCCCGGAAGGAGTCCGCCGCGGCGTTCGACTCGTCGGCCCGGTGGACCACGGAGATGGTCCGCCGCAAGTCACCCGGGTCGAGGAGCCGCATGCCGACGGGCGTCGAGGCGGTGCGCGCCACCATCTCCGGCACCACGGCCACCCCGAGCCCCGCGCTGACAAGGGCACAGACCAGGGCGTAGCCCGGCGTCCCGACCACCACGGCGGGCGTCGCCCCGGCCCGGACGAGGGCGCGCTCCACGGCCCGTCGCGGTGGATGGTCGGGGGCCATGCTGATCAGCGGCTGCCCGGCCAGCGCCGACGGCGGCAGGCGTGATGTGCCGCTCGTCAGGGCGTGCCCCGGCTGGGACACCAGGACCAGTTCCTCCACAAGCACCGGCTCGGCCGAGACGGCGGCGGGCAGTGGCACCGGGTCGGCGGGCTCGTACGTATGGGTGAGGGCCAGATCGACCTCGCCCGACGCGACCGCCTCGACGCCGGAGGGCGGTTCGTGCGCCGTCACCGTCAGTTCCACTTCCGGGTGGGCCCTGCGGAAGGCGGTCAGGACCGGCGGCAGCAGATGGATGCCCGCCGTCTGGAAGGTGCCCACGCGCAGCCGCCCGCCGGACAGCCCGGCGAGCCGAGCCAGTTCGTGCCGGGCCCGCTCCAACTCGTCGAGCACCCGTCGGGCGTGCCCCACCAGCAGTTCGCCGGCGCCGGTCAGCCGGGCGCCGCGGTGATGACGTACGAGCAGAGCGCTGCCCGTCTCCCGCTCCAGCTTGGCCAGCTGCTGGGAGAGCGCGGGCACGGTGTAGCCGAGGCGCTCGGCGGCCCGGGTGATCGAACCCGCCTCGGAGACCGCGACGAGCGCGGCGAGCCGCGTGGGGTCGTACACGAGGACACCCTCTCTGCGCCGCGCGTCCGACGCGCCCACGGGGTAAACGTCTGCTTAAGGCAGACCCAGGATATTGCACATACCCGTTGAAGGCCCGCGCACGGCAGTCTGGCCGGCATGGACGCACAACTGGTCGCCTTCACGGGAGTCGCCGCGGGCATGGTCGCCGTGCCGGGCGCCGACTTCACCGTCGTCGTACGCAATGCCCTCGTCTCGCGGCGTACGGGGGTGGCCTGCGCGATGGGGGTCGCCGCGGGCCTCTTGGTCCACACGGCGCTGGCGGTCACGGGCGTGGCGGCGGTGCTCGCGGCGGCGCCCGCGCTCTTCAGGGCGCTGCAGCTCATCGGCGCCTGCTACGTGCTGTACCTCGCTTCGCGTGCCCTGCGGTCGGCCTTGCGGGCGCGCATCGGGGCGGGCGACGAGCCGGTGGTGCGGGGCGGTGGTCTGCGTGAGGGGTTCCTCACCAACGCGCTGAACCCGAAGGCGGCCATCACCTTCCTGAGCGTGCTGCCGCAGTTCGTGCCCGACGGAAGCCCGGTGCTGCCGAGAACACTGCTGCTCGGGGCCGTCGTCGTCGTGTTCGCCCTGCTGTGGTTCCCCGTCGTGGCGCTCCTGGTGGACCGGCTCGGCCCGTGGCTGCGCAGGCCGCGGGTCGCCCGCGCGGTCGAGGGCGTCACCGGCGCCGCTCTCGGCGCCCTGGGTCTCGTGCTCCTCCTCGAACCGCTCCTCGCGTGAGGACCGCGGCTCGCGCACCGAGCACCGGGGGAGTGCTCGGGGCGCGTGCGGGCGTGCCGGCCGGGTGAGGTCAGCGCACCCGGCCGTACCAGACGCTGCCGGTCCAGATCTTCTCCAGGCGCACCACGGCCCCCTTCTTGGGCGCGTGCCAGATACGGCCGCTACCGGCGTAGATCCCGACGTGGTAGACGTTGCGGCCCGAGTGGAAGAACACGAGGTCGCCGCGCGTGCGCTGGGACTTCGCGATGTGCCGGGTCTTGTTGTACTGCGCGGCGGCGGTGCGCGGCAGCTTCTTGCCCGTGCGCTTGAACGAGTACAGCGTCAGGCCCGAGCAGTCGAACCGGTGGGGCCCCACGGCTCCGTAGCTGTACGGGGCGCCCTTCTTGGACGCCGCGATCTTGAGCGCCTTCGTCCCATGAGTTGCCGCCTCGGCCTCGGACGTGAGCCCGGGGGCCACGACGGTGCCGCCCACGACGGCGAGCGTGAGAGCCGAAGCGGCTCCCGCCCGACTGAGCAGCGGCGGAACGTGATTCAGCGCGGTCATGCGTAACCCTTCGTCAGCCGCCTGTGAAGGATGACCTGTCGGGTTCGGGCAGGCGAAGATGCCCGGCCGCGTCGTGCTCTGCGGCTTCACCCCAAGGGCGTCGTCCGGACCTTCCGGACGGGCCCGCCATGCTTGGGTCCTCCACTCCTGCCGGTGCACCGATGTCGACCGGTCATCCGGGCGGCGGCAGGACTCGGCGTCCGCCCGGATCGCCCCGCCGCTGTGGCGGGGGCTTGTCGTCGGAAGGGATCTTGACCCGAAAAGGGTTCGAAAACCGAGTCGAAACGGTGTTTTGTGAACCTACTCACGGCTGATCTGTTCGGGTGGACACGGTGGAAATCGCCCTCCGGCCGCCGGGTCCGAGGACGGTTCGACCAGCAGCGGAAGGGTTCATTCCGCCCTCTTGGCGCGCGTCGGACGCAACTTCCGGCCGCACGACAAAGGAGGCCCGCGTACGCCGACCGGGGTAGCCCGTCTGGTCCGTTTCGAAAGGGAGCCGGACGTTCCGCAGAGCGGAACGGATCATTCACCCTGGCCCGGGGCCGGCGGCAGGCCCACCCGTCCGGCCCGCCGCTCGCCGTCGAGGACGCGTAACGCCTGGGCGAGCGTGGCGGCGTGCACCTCGCTCTCCCCGCGCTGGTGCATGAGCGTCAGCGCTTCCAGCAGGGCGTTCGCCCGGCCGACCAGCGCCTGGGCGGCGCGCAGTCCGCCGTAGGTGTGTTCCGCGCGGGCGGGATTGATCTTACCGAGCAGGTCGACGACTTCGAGGTAACGGTCGATCAGGTCCGCCTCGGCCCGGGTCAGCGCGGGCAGCGGGGGGAGTTCGGGGGGAAGCATCCTCGGATCACCTCGCGTCGCGCGCGGCGAGCGAGGACTTGCGGGACGGGATGATCCGGTCCACGAGTCCGTACTCCAGCGCGGCCTGGGCGTCGAGGATCTTGTCCCGCTCGATGTCCGCGGCGATCCGCTCCTTGCGCTGTCCCGTGTGCCGCGCCAGCAGGTCTTCGAGGAGCTCACGGGTCCGCAGCATCTCGTCGGCCTGGATCACCAGATCGCTGGCCTGGCCCCGCACCGGCTCCGTCATGGCGGGCTGGCGGATCAGCACCCGCGCCCCCGGCAGCATGTACCGCTTGCCGGGCGTGCCCGCCGCCAGGAGTACGGCGGCGGCCGAGGAGGCCTGCCCCAGGCATGTGGTCTCCACGTCGCAGGTGACGAACTGCATCGTGTCGTAGATCGCGGTCATCGCGGTCAGCGAGCCGCCCGGGGAGTTGATGTAGAGCGAGATGTCACGGTCCGGCGCCACGTGTTCCAGGTGCATGAACTGCGCCATGACGTCGTTCGCCGAGGTGTCGTCGACGGGGGTGCCGAGGAAGACGATGCGCTCGTCGAGGAGTCGTGAGTACGGATCCATGGTCCGCGTCCCCGAGCTGGTGCGCTCGGTGAACTGGGGCAGGACGTAACGGGCGGACGGACGGTTCATGGCGCGCCTCTCTTCTTCCGGTCGGCGGGGCGACCTCGGATCTGTACAGAAAGTACAGGAGGTACGTGCGCTGTGGGAGGCTTTCCGGGACATGGGCCGGGGCGGGCCGTGACACGGGCGTGGCCCGTACGGGATCGCTCGCGCCCGGGGCTCGTGAGGGCCGGGCGTCTAAGCTGGGGGGCATGGCCTACGAGATTCCGGTGACGCAAGCCCGCGCAGAGCTCGCCGAACTGATCAACCGTGTCGTCTACGGCGGCGAGCGCGTCGTCGTCACGCGGCACGGCAAACCGCTCGTGGCACTGGTCTCCGCCGCCGACCTGGAGCGCCTGGAGGCACTCGCGGAGGCCTCGCAGGAGCGGGCGGTCAGCTCCGTCACCTCGATCGGCTCCACGCAGGCGGCCACCGCCGGGCCGGAGCGCCACCGATTCGGCATCGCGGCCGAGCACCGGGGGCCCAACCCCGCGTAGCGCGGGGAGCGTTGACGCCCGTATGGCACAGCCCGGCCGGGGCGTCGCCCCCTCGCGCCCGGCGGCCCGCCGAGCGCTGCGCCGAGGAGACGCGGGCGGTCGGCGGCGCGAGGCGCCTTGGGGCAAGGACCGGTATGGCGCGGCCCAGCTGTCGGTCATGGGCCGGTCAACGTCTGGTTAACCTCGTTGAAACTCCTCCCAACTACCCTCCCGTGCCACGCCACCAGGGGTTTTGGTAACCGGGGTGCGCAAGATCGCGCGCATTCGTTGTGTGTTACATCTATACCCGCCGCGGTGGCCGCGGCAGCCGGACCCCGCACGGTTCGGAGCGAGGACGTGAGGTGGGACCGGTGCGACTGACCCCGCACGAGCAGGAGAGACTGCTCATCCATGTGGCCGCGGATGTGGCCGAGAAGCGAAGGGCGCGAGGGCTGCGGCTCAACCACCCCGAGTCGATCGCCCTCATCACCTCCCACATTCTCGAAGGCGCCCGGGACGGCCGCACCGTCGCCGAGCTGATGTCGTCGGGCCGCAGGGTCCTCACCCGGGACGACGTCATGGAGGGCATCCCCGAGATGATCCACGACGTCCAGGTCGAGGCCACCTTCCCGGACGGCACCAAGCTCGTCACCGTCCACGACCCGATCGTCTGACGGGAGTCACGCGCCTCATGCACGCCGCGACGCACGGCACGGCCCACGGCCCGGTCCCCGGAGAGATCCTCTTCGCCGACGAGCCCGTCCCCTACAACGAGGGCCGGGAAGTCACCCGCCTCACCGTCCTCAACGCCGCCGACCGCCCCGTGCAGGTCGGCTCCCACTACCACTTCGCCGAGGCCAACCCGGGGCTCGACTTCGACCGCGGCGCCGCGCGCGGCCTGCGGCTCAACATCGCCGCCGGAACCGCCGTGCGCTTCGAGCCCGGCATCCCCGTCGACGTCGAACTCGTCCCGCTCGCCGGCCGGCGCGTCGTGCCCGGCCTGCGCGGTGAGACCGGAGGTGCCCTCGATGCCTGAACTGTCCCGTGCCGCGTACGCCGATCTGTTCGGCCCCACCACCGGCGACCGGATCCGGCTCGCCGACACCGACCTCCTCGTCGAGATCGAGGAGGACCGCTGCGGCGGCCCCGGACGCTCCGGGGACGAGGCGGTGTTCGGCGGCGGCAAGGTCATCCGCGAGTCGATGGGCCAGTCCCGCACGACCCGCGCCGAAGGCGCCCCGGACACCGTGATCACCGGCGCAGTGATCATCGACCACTGGGGGATCGTCAAGGCCGACGTCGGAATCCGCGACGGCCGCGTCACCGGCATCGGCAAGTCCGGCAACCCGGACACCATGGACGGCGTCCACCCCGACCTCGTCATCGGCCCCGAGACCGAGGTCATCGCCGGCAACGGCAAGATCCTCACCGCGGGCGGCATCGACACCCACATCCACTTCATCTCGCCGACCATCGTCGACGAGGCCCTCGCCTCGGGCGTCACCACGCTCTTCGGCGGCGGCACGGGGCCCGCCGAGGGCAGCAAGGCGACCACGATCACCCCGGGCGCCTGGCATCTGGCCCGGATGTTCGCGGCCCTGGAGTCGAGCCCGGTCAACATCGGCCTCCTCGGCAAGGGCAACACCGTCAACGCCGAGTCGATGCACGCCCAACTCCGTGCCGGCGCCGTCAGCTTCAAGATCCATGAGGACTGGGGCGCGACCCCCGCCGCCATCGACGCCTGCCTGAACGTGTGCGAGGAGACCGGCGCCCAACTCGCCGTCCACACCGACACACTGAACGAAGCGGGCTTCATCGACGCCACCTTCGACGCCGTCGCGGGCCGCACCCTGCACGCCTTCCACGTCGAGGGCGCGGGCGGCGGGCACGCCCCCGACATGATCACGGCGGTGTCGCTGCCCAACATGTTGCCGAGCTCGACCAATCCGACCCGGCCGCACACCGTGAACACCGTCGAGGAACACCTCGACATGCTGATGGTCTGCCACCACCTCAACCCCGCCGTCCCCGAGGACCTCGCCTTCGCCGAGTCCCGCATCCGCCCCACCACCATCGGGGCGGAGGACATCCTCCACGACCTCGGCGCCATCTCGATCATGTCGTCGGACTCCCAGGCGATGGGGCGCGTGGGCGAGGTGATCATGCGCACGTGGCAGACCGCGCACGTCATGAAGCGACGCCGCGGCTTCCTGCCGGGTGACACCCGCGCGGACAACCACCGCGCCCGTCGCTATGTCGCCAAATACACGATCAACGCAGCCGTCGCCCAGGGCATCGACCACGAGGTCGGCTCGGTCGAGCCCGGCAGACTCGCCGACCTGGTGCTCTGGGAACCGGCGTTCTTCGGCGTCAAGCCGCAGCTCGTCCTCAAGGGCGGGCAGATCGCCTACGCGCAGATGGGCGACGCCAACGCCTCCATCCCCACCCCGCAGCCGGTCCTGCCGCGCCGCATGTTCGGGGCCCACGGCAGGGCGCCGGGCCTCAACTCGATCAACTTCGTCACCCAGTCGGCCCTGGACGACGCGCTGCCCGAACGCCTCGGCCTGGACAAGCCGTTCCTGCCCATCCGCTCCACCCGCGGGCGCTCCAAGGCGGACATGCGTCAGAACGACGCGCTGCCCCGCGTGGAGGTCGCCGCCGACAGCTTCGCCGTCACCATCGACGGCGAACTGGTCGAACCGTCCCCCGCGGTGGAACTGCCGCTCGCCCAGCGGTACTTCCTCTTCTGACGACCCCTCTCCCGCCTGCCCCTCTCCCGACGGCTCCCACGACACCACTGGCGACGATCACATGTCACGCGCAGCACTTCTCGTCCTCGCCGACGGCCGCTTCCCCGCCGGCGGGCACGCCCACTCCGGCGGGGCCGAAGCGGCCGTCAAGGCGGGCCGCGTCACCGGAGCCGAGAGCCTGGAGGCCTTCTGCCGGGGGCGACTGCACACCAGCGGTCTGGTGGCGGCCGCCCTCGCGGCGGCCGCCGCCCTCGGCGTCGACCCGGCCGCCCTGGACGAAGCGGCCGATGCCCGCACGCCCTCGCCCGCCCTGCGCGCGGCGGCGCGACGGCTCGGCCGGCAGCTGATGCGGGCCGCCCGCGCCACCTGGCCCCACCCCGAACTCGACGCACTGGCGCGGCGGTTCCCCAAGGGCGCCCACCAGCCGGTCGTCCTCGGACTCACCGCCCGCGCCGCCGGACTCGGGCCGCAGGACGCCGCGTACTGCTCGGCGTACGAAGGGGTCAGCGGTCCGGCGACCGCCACGGTGCGGCTGCTGAGCCTCGACCCCTTCGACGCCACGGCGGTCCTGGCGCGGCTCGCCCCCGACCTCGACCGTGTCGCCCAGGAGGCGGTCGAGGCGGCCGGACGCGTCGCCGCCGAAGGCGTGGAGGCGCTGCCCGCCGCGTCGGCTCCGCTGCTGGAGATCGGCGCGGAGGCGCATGCGGGGTGGCCTGTGCGGTTGTTCGCGTCCTAGCTCGGCACCGCCCTGGGGGCTGCGCCCCCGGACCCCCCTATCGGCCTGGACGGCCTCGTCCTCAAACGCCGGACGGGCTGGAGATGCCCGGCCTCGTCCTTGAACGCCGGGCGGGCCGGAGATTCGCGGCTCGCCTCGACCATTGGAGAAAACCATGCACCTCGACCACTCCCACGACGGGGCCGCCGCCGTCAGCGCCGACGCCGTGCGGCCCGACGGGCGCCGCCGCGCGCTGCGCATCGGGCTCGGCGGGCCCGTCGGCTCCGGCAAGACCGCCACCGTCGCCGCCCTGTGCCACGCGCTGCGCGACCAGCTGTCCCTGGCCGTCGTCACCAACGACATCTACACCCGCGAGGACGCGGAGTTCCTGCTCCGCGAGGCCGTCCTGCCGCCCGAGCGGATCACCGCCGTGGAGACCGGCGCCTGCCCGCACACCGCCATCCGCGACGACATCTCCGCCAACCTGGAGGCCGTCGAGGACCTGGAGGACGAGGTCGGCCCGCTCGACCTGATCCTCGTCGAGTCCGGCGGCGACAACCTCACCGCCACCTTCTCCAAGGGCCTCGTCGACGCCCAGATCTTCGTCATCGACGTCGCGGGCGGCGACGACATCCCGCGCAAGGGCGGCCCCGGCGTCACCACGGCCGACCTGCTCGTGGTCAACAAGACCGACCTCGCCCCGCACGTCGGCTCCGACCTCGCCCGAATGGGGGCCGACGCCAAGGCACAGCGCGCCGAACTCCCCGTGGTCTTCCAGTCGTTGCGCTCCACGGAAGGCGTCGGCCCGGTCGCCGCCTGGGTCCGCGCGCAGTACGCCGCATGGACCACGTCGGCGTGAGGGCCGACCTCGCCCCGGCGGGCGGCGCCCGTGCGCGCGGCGGCGCGGGCCTGCGGGCCACCGCCCGCGTCGTGGCCCGCGCCGACGGCCGAGGCGGCACCGCGCTGCCCGTGCTCGACGGCGAAGGACCGCTGGCGCTGCGCCGCACCCGCTCGACCGGGCCGGCCGCACGCGTCACGCTGGTCGGCGCGATGAGCGGCCCCCTCGGCGGCGACCACCTCACCGTGGAGGCCACCGCGGACGAAGGGGCGAGGCTGCACATCGACTCCGCGGCGGCGACCCTCGCCCTGCCCGGCCAGACCCGGGAGACGGCACGCTACGACGTACGCCTCGCCGTCGCCGACGACGCCGAACTGCACTGGCTGCCCGAGCAGTTGATCTCGGTGCGCGAGAGCGACCTGCGGATCACCACGCGCGCGGAGCTGGCCCGCGGCGCCCGGCTGGTCCTGCGCGAGGAACAGGTGCTCGGCCGCACCGGAGAATCCTGCGGCCGCCTGACCAGCCGGCTCACCGTGCGTCGCGCGGGGGCGACCCTGCTCGACCAGGAACTCTCCTGCGGCCCGGGCGCCCCCGGCGGCTGGGACGGTCCCGCCGTCCTCGCCGGACACCGCGCCGTCGGCCAGCTCGTCGTCGTCCGTCCGCAGTACGAGCGGCACAAGCCGCCCGCGACGCCCCTGGGGGAGTGGGCCGCGCTCATCCCCCTGGCCGGACCCGGCGTCCTCGTCACCGCCGTCGCACCGGACGCCCTGCGGGTGCGCCGCGTACTGGACCAGGCCCTGCGCGACCTGGGCTGACCGCTGGTCGCGGTGCCCGGCCTACTGGGAGATCGCCTCGATCCGAGGGTCGGCGATCTCCCGGTAGTCCGCCGTCCGCAGCGCCAGCGACCGGTCGAGGCGCGCCGCGTTGAAGAAGATCTCCTCGTGGTCCAAAAGCGCCGGATCCACGACCAGTTCCAGCTCCGGGTCGAACGAGAACGGCAGGATGGTCCCGCTGACGCTCCCCGAGAGCCGCTCGGCCACCTCCTGCGTCGCGAACCCGGCGTACGTGCCGCCGAGCAGCGCCTTCAGCGCGTTCAGGTCGACGCGCCGGTCACCCGGCACCACGGCGAGGACGTACCGCTTCGTCTTCTTGCCGGTCTTCACCATCACCACGATGCACTTGGCGGCCTGCTCCAGGGTGTTGCCCCGCAGCGCGCTCACCGCCTCCGTGGCGCCCTCCGGCTCGTGCTCGATGACCCGGTACGCCGCCCCCCGCTCGTCCAGCAGTCCCACCAGCTTGGTGTACCGGGCGTGCTGCTCGCTCACTTGGCCTCCCCGCCGCGCCCCTCGGACGCCTTCCGCTGTGTAGTCGACGAACTCGACTCCGGGATCATAGTTCGGGGGCGCCGGCCCAGCGGCATCCGCGGCAGCCCGCGCGGCTCCTTGCCGCGCGCCGCGGCGCGTTCGGCCTCCTCCTCCTTCACGACCGCCGCGTACTTGTCGACGTACTCCTGCCCGGAGAGGCCGAGGATCGCGTACATGATCTCGTCGGTGACGGCCCGCAGGACCGCCTTCTCGTTGTCCATGCCGGCGTACCGGGAGAAGTCGAGGGGCTCACCGAAGCGGATCGTCACCCGCCGGATGCGCGGCACCTTCTTCCCCGGCGGCTGCGCCTCGAAGGTGCCGATCATCGCGCAGGGGATCACCGGCGCCTCCGCCTTGAGCGCCATCGCGGCCACCCCGACCTTGCCCTTGTACAGCCGCCCGTCGTGCGAGCGCGTGCCCTCGGGATAGATGCCGAGCAGCTCCCCCTTGCGCAGCACCCCGAGTCCCTCCCGGATCGCGGCCTGCCCCGCCTCCTTGCCGGAGCGGTCGACCGGGATCTGCCCCGCGCTGCGGAAGAAGGCGGCCGTCAGCCGACCCTTGATGCCGGGCCCCGTGAAGTACTCGGCCTTGGCGAGGAAGGTGATGCGCCGATTGATGATCGCCGGCATCAGGAAGTGGTCGGAGAACGACAGATGGTTCCCGGCGACGATCGCGGCACCGGACTCGGGCACATGCTCCAGA
Organism: Streptomyces sp. NPDC031466; assembly: GCF_055581265.1. Classification (NCBI taxonomy): domain Bacteria; kingdom Bacillati; phylum Actinomycetota; class Actinomycetes; order Kitasatosporales; family Streptomycetaceae; genus Streptomyces; species Streptomyces sp. NPDC031466. Next base: position 389,662 of record NZ_JBVIJT010000004.1, on the reverse strand, counting down.
CCCTCGATCCTCGGCCGGAACAGCAGCCGTAGCAGTGGACCGAGGATCACGTACTTGAGCAGCAGATAGAACATGACGGCCACCTTCCCTGATCCGGGTGCCGACGCACAGTAGCCAATCGGCGACGCGTATGCGAGGGCCCGTTCGGGCTCTTACCCGCCGCCGCGCGGGCGACTCACCGGCGAGGCGGCTCGACGCACGGCCCGGACGGAGGATGCGCTGGTTGTCTCCCGGCGTCCCCGACGCCACAGACCGACGCCGCCGCACATCACCGTCACTCCACCCGGAGGTTTCGCATGCGCCCGTTCACCGTCGCAGCCGCCGCTCTGATCGCACTCGGCGCCGCCGTCCCCGCCCAGGCGGCGGACGAGGCCCCCGCCCCACGCCAGCGCGGCCTCTTCCTCACCGTCTCGGGCTCCGACAACACCTGGGTCCGCGGCGTCCTGCTGCGCTGCCACCCCCGGCCCGACGGGCACGGCCACCACCCGCACGCGGCCAAGGCGTGCGCGGCGATCGGCCGGGCCAAGGGAAACTTCGACAAGCTGGCCGACGAACCGCACGCGTGCACCAAGCAGTACGACCCGGTGACCGTCACGGCGACCGGCACCCACCGGGGCCGGACCGTCAACTGGCACAAGAAGTACCCCAACGCCTGCGCGATGGACGTGGACACCGGTCACGTCTTCCGCTTCTGACGTACGTGACGGGCCGAAGCACCACTGTCGGCCCCCGGCTGTCGCGCGGCGCGCACCTCACGTGGCGCGCGACAGCACCATCGCCAGCGTGATCAGGCCAAGGACGACCCAGCCGAACCACAGCCAGCCGTTGCTCCCGAGCGTCACCGAATAGGCCGTCACCATGACCAGGCCTCCGATGGTGAACCCACCCATGGTCTTCGTGGAACCGGGCATCGCTCAGCCTCCTCCCGGCAGTCTCGGGCGCCTGCGCGCCAAGACCGCGGTCCGAAGACCATCGTGACCCGTGGAGGCCCTCCCGCGCTAGCGGCCGCGTGCGGCCAGTGAGGCCAGATAGGCGTTGTACGCCTCCAGCTCCTTGTCCCCGTCGCGGTCCGCGGCGCGGTCCTTGCGGCGGGCCTCACGGTCCTCGGAGCGCCGCCACTGGAAGAGCAGGGCCACCAGGACCACCACGGAGGGAATCTCGCTGAAGGCCCAGGCGATACCGCCCGCCGCCTCCTGATCGGCCAACGGATCGATGCCCAGCGAGGCCGGCGGGTGCAGATACGTGCCGATCATCGGCTGGGTCGCCATCATCAGCGCGATGCCGAAGAACGCGTGGAAGGGCATGCCGGCGAACAGCTCCAGCATCCGCATCACGTAGCCGGGGCGGTGCGGCCCCGGGTCGACGCCCATGATCGGCCAGAAGAAGACCAGGCCGACGGCGAGGAAGTGCACCATCATCCCGATGTGGCCGGCCTTGGAGCCCATCAGGGTGTCGAAGATCGGCGTGAAGTAGAGCGCGTACAGGCTCGCGATGAACAGCGGGATCGTGAACGCGGGGTGCGTGACGATCCGCATGTACCGGCTGTGCAGCAGCCACAGCAGCCACTCGCGCGGCCCCTTGTGACCGCGCGCCGCGGCCGGCAGCCCGCGCAGCGCCAACGTGATCGGCGCGCCGAGCAACAGCAGGATCGGCGACAGCATGCTGATCACCATGTGCTGGACCATGTGCACGCTGAACATGACCATGCCGTAGTCGTTGAGCTTGGTGCACATCACGAGCAGAACGGTGAGGATGCCGGTCACGAAGGAGATCGTGCGGCCCACCGGCCACTTGTCGCCGCGCCGCACGAGCCGCGCCACGCCCCACCCGTACAGGGCGAGGGCCACCAGGCAGCCGATGAGGAAGAAGGGGTCGGCGGAGAGTTCCAGGCCTCGCCCCAGCGTGAACGGCGGCAGATCCATGTTCATGCCGTGCCCGCTGTGATCCATCCGGTGGCTCCTGATTCGTGCGGATTGTGCGACGTGCGTCGGCACCAGAGTAGAACCGCCCCCGGCCGCTGACGCGACCGGGGGCGGGTAGTGCAACGGGCAACGACTAGAGCACGCACTCCGCCTCGGCGTACCGCTCGTCCGGCACGGTCTTCAGCGTCTCGACGGCCTCGGCGAGCGGCACCATCGTGATGTCCGTGCCGCGCAGAGCCGTCATCCGGCCGAACTCGCCGCGGTGCACGGCCTCCACCGCGTGCCAGCCGAAGCGGGTCGCGAGGACGCGGTCGTACGCGGTCGGGGTGCCGCCGCGCTGGACGTGGCCGAGGATGACCGGCCGTGCCTCCTTGCCGAGGCGCTGCTCCAGTTCGAGGGAGAGCTGCCGGGCGATGCCGGCGAACCGCTCGTGGCCGTAGACGTCCTTGGCGCCCTCGTCGAAGTCCATGGACCCGGCCCGGGGCTTGGCGCCCTCGGCGGCCACGACGATCGCGAACTTCTTGCCCGCCGAGAACCGCTCGCCGACCTTCGCGGCCAGCTCCTTGATGTCGAAGGGGCGCTCGGGCACGACGATGGCGTGCGCGCCGGCCGCCATGCCGGAGTGCAGGGCGATCCAGCCCGTGTGCCGGCCCATGACCTCGACGATCAGCACCCGCTGGTGCGACTCGGCGGTGGTCTTGAGGCGGTCGAGCGCCTCCGTCGCGACGCCCACCGCGGTGTCGAAGCCGAAGGTGACGTCGGTGACGGCGATGTCGTTGTCGATCGTCTTGGGCACGCCGACGATCGGCAGGCCCGCGTCGGAGAGCAGCCGGGCCGCCTTCAGCGTGCCCTCACCGCCGATCGGGATGATCGCGTCGAGGCCCAGATCGGCGACATGGCCCCGGGCGCGCTCCACACCGTCCCGCAGATGGGCGGGCTGCACGCGCGAGGAGCCGAGGATCGTGCCGCCGCGGGCGAGGATGCCGCCCACCGCGTCCAGGTCGAGCTTGCGGTAGTCGCACTCCAGGAGGCCTTTCCAACCGTCGTGGAAGCCGATGACCTCGTCGCCGTGGTCCACGACCGCGCGGTGCACGACGGAGCGGATGACGGCATTTAGGCCGGGGCAGTCGCCGCCGGAGGTAAGGACACCAATGCGCATAGCCCGGGAAACCTTTGCAACGTGGGCCGAAAGGGCCGGACCACGTCGTCCGGCTGGATCCCCGCCACCCTATAGGCGCCGGGGGGCGGGCCCGCATCAGGCGTCCGAGGGCTGGACGCCCCCGCTCACATGTGCGGGCGGGGCGTCAAGCGGGCCACCGCGGGGCCGGCGGGGCGGGTGTTACGCGGGCTGCTGCGCGGCGTTGATGCGCTCGGCGCGCAGCGCCTCGTACCAGCGGTCGTCCGTGGGCGGCAGCGCGTTCACGTCGAGGGCCAGCTTGAGCAGCAGGTCCGCGATCAGCGGGTTGCGGGCCAGGACCGGGCCGTGCATGTACGTCCCGAAGACCGTGCCGTTGTACGCGCCCTCGGTGCCGTCGCCCGTGCCGTTGCCCCGGCCGAGCGTGACGCGGGCGAAGGGGCGCGCGGAGGGACCGATGTGCGTGATGCCCTGGTGGTTCTCGAAGCCGGTCAGCGGGGGCAGGCCCAGCTGCGGGTCGATGTCGCCGAGGACGTCACCGACGCAGCGCTCGCCCTCACCGCGCGTGGAGACCACGTCGAGCAGGCCGAGGCCCGGCTCGCGCTGACCGAGGTCGTTGATGAACTCGGTGCCGAGGATCTGGTAGCCGGCGCAGACCGAGAAGACGATCGCGCCGTTGCCCACGGCGCGCTGGAGGCCGCCGTCCCGGCGCAGCCGCTCCGCCGCGAGCCGCTGCGGGCGGTCCTCGCCACCGCCGATGAGGTAGATGTCACCGGAGGTGGGGATCGGCTGGTCGCTGCGCACGTCGTACCGCTCGACCTGGAGGCCGCGCTGGCGGGCGCGGCGCTCCACGACCAGGGCGTTGCCCTGGTCTCCGTACGTGCTGAGCAGGTCGGGGTAGACCCACACCAGCCGCAGGCTGTTGTCGCTCATGCTCATGTGTCCCTACGAAAAGGTCTAGAGGGGCCGGTGGGGTCAGTTGCCGACGCGGCGGCGCAGGTCCTGGAACGCGGTGTAGTTCGCGATCGTCTCGATGCGTCCCGGCGGGGCGAGCTGCACCGCTTCGTCGAGGCTCTCGCAGACCCGGAAGTCCAGGTTCGCGACCTCCAGGCGCACGGCCAGGTCCAGCTTGCGGTCGCCGAGCACGAAGATCGGGTGACCGGCGAGGCGGGTGTAGTCGACGTCCCACAGCCAGGAGGTGTCGGTGCCGTCGGCACCCCGGGCGTTGACGGAGAGGATCACCGGGGTCGGCGGCGGGTCGATCAGCGAGAACGTCTCCAGCCAGCCCGCGGGGTTCTTCGCGAGGAGCAGACGCAGGTCGCGGCCCTGGAACTGCACGACGTCATAGCGTCCGGCGACCGCCTGCACCTGGTACATGCGCTCCAGGGCGACCTGCGGCGGCACACCGAAGACGGCGGCGACAGCGGCCGAGGAGGCGGCGTTGGCCTTGTTGGCGCGGCCGGGCAGCTGCAGGTGGATCGGCCAGGCGGAGCCGTGCGGGTCCAGGACGTGGTCGCCGGAGAGCACCCAGCTGGGCGCGGGGCGGCGGAAGCCGCACTCGCCGCAGAACCAGTCGTCGCCGGGGCGCTGCATGACGCCACCGCAGGACGGGCACGACCAGGCGTCGTCCTTCCACTCCTGGCCCGCTGCCACCCACACCACGTTCGGCGAGGAGGAGGCGGCCCAGACGACCAGCGGGTCGTCGGCGTTGGCGACGACGACGGCCTTGGTGCCGGCCAGGCCCTCGCGCCACTTCTCGGCGAGCATCCGGGTCTCGGCGGCGCGGTCCAGCTGGTCGCGCGAGAGGTTCAGCAGCGCGATGGCCTTGGGGTCCACGTCACGGGCGACGCCCGCGAGGTACTTCTCGTCGACCTCGATCACGCCGTACCGGGCGTCGGAGCCGCCGGCGAGCGCCGAGGTGATTCCGGCGGGCATGTTGGCGCCGAGGGCGTTGGAGACCACCGGGCCGCTGGCGCGCAGGGCCTCCGCGATCAGACGCGTGGTGGTCGTCTTGCCGTTGGTGGCCGACACGAGGACGACGTCCAGGTGTGTGGCGAGCCGTCCGAGCAGCTCGGGGTCGAGCCTGAGCGCGACCTTGCCGCCGATCACCGATCCGCTGCCGCGGCCCGCGGCGCGCGACACCGCGGCGGCCGCCTTGCCCGCCGTCACGGCCAGCTTGGCCCGCGGCGAGAGCGGGTCCGTGTTGCCTGACATCTGTCGAGATCCTCCTTGCGTACGGCGCCGCGCCTGCCCCCGGCATCGTTTCTCTGCTCAGCCTATCGAGATCCGCTGACAAGCCCGAACCACGGCACCACCTCGGCGCCGCTCCACTTCAGGACCGTACTCTTGCCGCCATGCGACACGGCTCGATCCCGGGCGCCTCGGGGCGCGTACGACCTCTGACCCTGCTCGGTGACCCCGTGCTCCACACGGCCTGCGCGGAGGTGAGCGACTTCGGGCCCGAACTGGCGCGGCTGGTCGAGGACATGTTCGCGACGATGTACGCGGCGCAGGGCGTGGGTCTGGCCGCGAATCAGATCGGCGTGGCCAAGCGGGTGTTCGTCTACGACTGCCCCGACGACGAGGACGTCCGCCACCTCGGACACGTGGTCAATCCGACACTCGTCACGGGGGACGGCGTCACCGTGCGCGGCCCCGAGGGCTGTCTGTCGCTGCCGGGCCTCGAAGCGGGCACGCCCCGTTTCGACCATGCCGTGGTCGAAGGGTTCGACCTGCGGGGGGAGCCCGTGCGGGTGCACGGGACGGGCTGGTTCGCGCGCTGCCTCCAGCACGAGTGCGACCACCTGGAGGGCGGGGTCTACACCGACCGCGTCACCGGCTGGCGGCGCCGCAGGGTGCTGCGGGCCGCCGCCAGGGCCTCCTGGAACAGCTGAGACGGCCTCCTGGAACAGCTGAGGTCCGCCGAGGGCCGGCCGCGGGCCGGGGCGGACGTCTGCTCAGAAGCCCGGCCCACCGACGCGGTTGCCCGCGGCGGCCAGGCGCCCCCAGAGCAGATCCGCCAGGCTGCGCACCAACTGCTCGCGCGAGCAGGGTCGTTCGCCGAGCCACCAGTCGCCGGCCGCGTGCATCATGCCGACGATGCCGTGTCCCCATACCCGGGCCAGTTGGGCGCCGTCGGGGCCGAGGTCGACGCGCTCCTCGATGACCTCCGCCAGCTCCTCGCCGAGGCGGCGCAGGACGGGGGCGGAGTGCAGACCGACGTCGAAGCCCTGCTCGCCGGAGGAGGGCGCCTCTGAGGGGTGCATCAAGAAGCGGTACACCTGCGGGCGGGCCTCGATCGCCGCGAGGTAGGTGTCGAGCGTCGCCTCGACGCGCTCCCTGCGCTCGGCGGGGGCGTCCAGGGCGGCGCGCAGGGCCTCGAGGAGCGCGTCCGTGTGCCGCTTGGCGAGGGCGGCGTACAGGCCGCCCTTGTCACCGAAGTGGCGGTAGAGGATGGGCTTGGTGATGCCCGCCTCCGCGGCGATGGCGTTCATGGAGGCGCCGGGGCCCTCACGGAGCACCACCCGGTCCGCGGCCTCCAGCAGCTCGCGCCGCCGGTGCTCGGCGGATTTCTGCTGCTCGTTCCGCTGTGTGGTCTCCATAGCGCTTCTCCCCGCCCCGTGCGATTGCGTGCCGCACGCGCAACGTAACACCTGGCGGGCGGCGGGCATCGAACGGGCTGCCGGAGGTTGACACGGACTACTGGCCGGTAACAGACTTCCGTTACCGCTAGTAACGCCGCAGTTGACCGCTGGTCCTGGAGGAGTCATGGCCGAGTTCACCATGGAGCTCAACGACGAACAGAAGGAGGTCCGGGACTGGCTCCACGGGTTCGCCGCCGAGGTGATCCGCCCCGCGGCCGCCGAGTGGGACGAGCGCGAGGAGACTCCCTGGCCCATCATCCAGGAGGCGGCGAAGCTCGGCATCTACTCCCTGGACTTCTATGCCCAGCAGTTCTTCGACCCGACGGGCCTCGGCATCCCGATGGCCACCGAGGAGATCTTCTGGGGCGACGCCGGCATCGGCCTGTCCATCATGGGCACGGGCCTGGCCGCGGTCGGGGTGCTCGCCAACGGTACCGAGGAGCAGATCGGCACCTGGATCCCGCAGATGTACGGCGACGCCGACGACGTCAAGGTCGCCGCCTTCTGCTCCTCCGAGCCGGACGCGGGGTCCGACGTGGCCGCCATGCGCACCCGTGCCGTCTACGACGAGGCCAAGGACGAGTGGGTCCTGAACGGCACGAAGACCTGGGCGACCAACGGCGGCATAGCCAACGTCCACGTCGTCGTCGCGGTCGTCGACCCCGAGCTGGGCTCCAAGGGGCACGCCTCCTTCATCGTCCCGCCGCGGACGCCGGGACTGGCCCAGGGCCAGAAGTTCAAGAAGCACGGCATCCGCGCCTCGCACACCGCCGAAGTGGTCCTCGAGGACGTACGCGTCCCCGGGCACTGTCTGCTGGGCGGCAAGGAGAAGCTGGACGAGCGCCTCGCCCGCGCCCGGGAGCGCGCCAGGTCCGGCGGCGAGCGCGTGAAGAACGCGGCGATGGCCACCTTCGAGGCGTCCCGCCCGGCCGTCGGCGCGATGGCGGTGGGCACGGCCCGCGCCGCGTATGAAGAGGCCCTGGAGTACGCCAAGACGCGCACGCAGTTCGGCCGCCCGATCATCGACAACCAGGGCGTGGCCTTCCAGCTCGCCGACATGCGTACCCAGATCGACGCGGCACGCCTCCTGGTGTGGCGCGCCTCGTGGATGGCGAGCACGGGCAAGAAGTTCGAGTCCGCCGAGGGCTCGATGTCCAAGCTCTACGCGAGCGAGGTCGCCAAGAAGGTCACCGCGCAGGCCGTCCAGATCCTCGGCGGCAACGGCTTCACCCGGGAGTACCCGGTGGAGCGCATGCACCGCGACGCCGCGATCTACACCATTTTCGAAGGCACGAGCGAGATCCAGCGCCTGGTCATCGCGAGGACCCTTTCGGGCATGCCGATCCGCTAGGGCACCCGGCGTCCCCCCCCCGCTTCCCGCCCGCGGCAGGCGGGAGCGGGGCCCGTCTCACGGCTGGTACACGTACGGGGTGGTCGTGCACAGCGTCGCGAAGCCCAGCCGGTCCAGGATCGGACGGCTGTCGTCGGAGGCGTCGACCTGGAGGTAGCGGTAGCCGCGCTGGACGGCGACCCGGGCGCGATGGGCCACCGTCGCGCGGTAGATGCCCTTGCCGCGCCACCCGGGTGCGGTGCCGCCGCCCCAGAGCCCGGCGAAGTCGGTGCCGGGGCGCAATTCCAGCCGGGCGCCGCACACCGGCCGGTCACCGGCCATCGCGACCACCGCGACGATCTCGTCCGGCGTCTCGGCCAGCTGGGCGAGCACCCGCTGGGCGAGCCGCTCGCTCAGCGCGGCGTCGCCCTCGCCGAACGCCGCCAGATGGGCCTCGGCCATGAGCCGGGCGCCCGCCGCGTCCGTCACCGGCAGCAGCCGCACGCCCTCGGGCAGCCCGGGCCCGGCCGGCAGCCCTTTCGCCTCGGCGACCATCACGGTCTCCGTCGGCTCGGCCACGAACCCCGCGGCGAGGAGCCGCCCGGCCAGATCGGCGGGGCGGTCGTAGGAGTGGAGCTTCCATTCGAACGCGCGGTGGGCGGCGGTGTAGTGCCGCACCTGCTCCGCGATCACGGCGTCCGCCGTCGTCGCGTCGGTGTCCGCCCACAGGACGCCGTTCCAGTCGTGCTCGGACCCCGTCTGGCGGACGATGCCGCCGACCCGCTCGACCCGGGTACCAGGGCTGTCACTTCGCGCGTCGCGCCTGATCTGCCGGTCGTACGCGGCCAGTGCCGCTGCGTGATCCATTGCGTCACTTCAACAGGGGCGGCCAAGGGGCGGCAAGCGAATATCGGCGGCGGCGAGGGGTCAGGAGCGCCAGTGGCAGCGCAGCGCCGCCATGGAGAAGCCGGGGCCGAAGGCCACCGCGATGCCGGGAGCGCCGTCGGCGGGCGGTCCGCAGTGGGTGCGCTCGATGACGCGCAGGATGCTCACCCCGCCGAGGTTCCCCTCGTCGGTGAGGGTGTCCGTGGAGTGCCGCGCCGCGTGGGCGTCCAGGCCGAGCGAGGCGGCGGTGTCGGTGATGATGCGCAGGCTGCCGGGGTGGATGACGGCGAAGTCCACCGGCCGCGTGCCGACCCATTCGGTGAGCGCGGGCAGTACGTCGTCGGCCGCGGTGAGGGCCTTCTTGGTCGAGTCGAAGTGGAAGCCGTCCGGGGAGATCCGGCCGCGCTGCCGGTCGAGGCTGTCCGGCAGGACGTACTCGAAGGAGTCCTCGATCGCGAGCCCCGGCCCCAGCGGGACATCGGTGACGACCGCGGCGGCCGCGGAGTCCCCGAAGAGGGCTTTGTAGATCATCGATTCGATGCCGGTGTCGGAGTGGTGATAGACGCTGGAGATGACCTCGGCCGCCACGACGAGGACCTTGCTGCCGGGGCGCGCCGCGACGAGTTCGGCCGCCCGCATGAGGCAGTGGGTGCCGCCCGGGCAGGCCAGCGTGGTCAGGGCGATGCGTCGGACCGTGGGGCGCAGCCCGAGCCGTGCGATGAGGTTGACGTCGAGGTTCGGGACGGACCAGCCGGTGCTGTGGGTCGTGACGATCGCGTCGATGTCGCGGGCCTTCAGGCCGGCGGTGTCCAGCGCGGCAAAAGCGGCGCGTTCGGCCATCGTGAGCGCGTCGGCGAACGCGGCGCGGGCGCGCTCGCCGATGTCGGCCGCACCCGACACGGTGGGGGCGTTGAGGGGGCGGGTGAAATTACGGGTCCGTACCCCGCAGTTCTCCACCACGCGCAGGATCGCGCGCAGGCGGGGGTGGCCGGCGTGGTGGGTGCGTATGTCGTCGGCTATCTCCGCGGTGGTGACCTTGTGGTCGCCGACGACGGTCTGCGGTCTGGAGACATAAGCGGGCACAGGGCGGCTCCGACAGGGCTCGTGAGGACGTTCGGGTGCGGCACAACGTACTTCACCGTCACGAAGCCGTCTTCCGACGAAAGTGAGCGGAAGACCCTGGAGGATCTGCGGAGTTTGTGGGGTCTGTGGGGCTCACAGAGCGCGGAGCATCGGCGAGCGCCGGTGGGAGCGCAGTTCGCCGGGGTGGAACACCAGGATCATCAGACGCGCACCGGGCGCGGTCATGGGCTGCGCCGTGCACATGGTGACCCAGCCGGGCCCCAGTTCGGGATGCAGCAAGGGGCGCTCGTCCCCGTCGGGGTGGGGGTAGGAGACCCCCGTGCGGTACAGGTCGGCGGTGTCGGGTTCCGCGAGCACCTCCTTCTCGATCTGCAGGAGGGTGTCGTCCTCGGGTCTGGAGGCGAGGGCGGCCCGCAGCTGGGGGAGGACCATCGGGGCCCAGGCGGCGTGCCAGTCCATGAGGGCGCGGCGGCCGTCGGGGTCGAGAACCATCCAACGCATCACGTTGGTGGGGACGTTGCCCGCGGGGAACATGGCGGTGAGCGGCTCGTTGTAGGCGAGCATGTCCCAGGACGCGTCGGTGACGTAGGCCATGTGGGATATGCCGTCGACCGCCTCCTGCCATACACCGGGGACTTCTTTGCCCGAGGACAGATGGAGCGGGCCGGGCGGGTCCTGGAGCAGCGCGTAGCGGTTGAGGGAGACCCACTCCTGTTCGTTGAGCCCGAAGAGACGCGCCACGTCTCGCAGCAGGGAGGTCGGCGGGTTGGGGTAATTGCCGGATTCGAGACGGTGGTACGTCCCGAACGTGCGGTGCAGCAACTGGTCGACCTGGTGCTGCGACAGACCGGGAGCCCGCCGCCCCTGACCGCTCGGCCGGGAGAAGCCATGCGATTCGGGGGCAATGAGGGCGCGTCGTTCGCGGAGCAGAGCGCGGAGCGCCGTCTTGTTCATGGTGGGTAATCCCTCTTGGTGCACGCCGAGTTGGAGCGTGATCAGTCTAAATATTCACAGCTTCTTTGGTAGTAAACATTGCCCGAAGAAAACGATCAGACACTGCGGCATCATGGAGTGCGCGACCTCGCCGGCCTGCAGGTTTGATCGTCGGCGTGTGCGCGGGCACAACAGTGGGGCATCTTGTCCGGGGAGCTTGAAAATGGCTGAAATTCCCCGGCATTGGGTTCCCCCCAGGCCCCTCGGGCCGATGTGGGAAGCGTGTGGGACGGTTGTTCGTATTCCGATCCGTGTGGTTGGAAACAGGGCGACGCGGGACCGCGCGGAGCTTCTTCCCCGGTCGGTCTGGTGGGTCCACCGGCTGCGGTCGGTGCCGTCACTCGCCATTACGTAGCGGCCACGGTACCGACCGCCCGCGGTTGCCCCGGTTCGCTCACGCGGCGGCGATCCGCTCCTGTGCCCGTGCCAGGATCTGCGTGACCCTCAGTCCGAACCGGACGTCGCAAGGGTGTGCCGTGCCGGTCCGCGCGGCCGCGACCAGGGCGTCGATCGCGTTGCGGAACGCCTCGTCCGCGCCCTCCCAGGACGGCAGCACCGCGATGCCGTGCTCGCCCCGCAGCTCCATCGCGAGGCCCGCGCACTTCTCCGGCGCCGTCAGGCTGAGCGCGGCCGTGCTGGACGCGCCGCCGGTGTGCCGCAGGATGAGGTGGGCCGTGTCGCCGGGTCCTGGCGCCGCCGTCACGTCGGTGACGTCGCCGAGGACCGGCAGCAGCATCGACAGGGCGTGCGGGCCCACGTCCCACAGGCCGCCGCGGCTCGCCCGCCACGGGGAGTCGAACGCGGCGCCCCCGTCGGGGGTGTAGAAGGAGCCGTACCAGTCGGCGCGCCCGGTGAACCAGCCGCCGAGGGCGACCTGTTCGGCCAGCCAGGCGGAGCTGTCCGGGGCGAAGCGCAGCGTGAAGAACACCACCGACGCCACCTGGGCGCGTTCGGCGGCCCGTGCGAGGTGGCGCGCGGCGTCCGGCGTGGTGGCCACCGGCTTGTCGAGCAGCAGATGGCACCCCGCCGCCGCGGCGCGCGCGGCCAGCGGCGCCTGCACATCGGGCGGAACCGCGAACGCCACGGCGTCACTGGCCGCGAACAGTTCGTCCGCGTCCGCGTACGCCGTCGTCCCCTGTGCGGAGGCGAGCGTGGCGGCGGCCTCCGGGCGGCGGCCCCACACACCGCTGAAGTCGACGTCGGGATGCGCGGCCAGGGCGGGGGCGTGCGTGGTGGTGGCCCAGGGCCCGGTGCCCACCAGGCCGATGCGGAGTCGGTTCATGGGCGGCAGTATGACCGAAGCTGTCCGAAGAGGGCCTCTCGCGGCAGGAATCGTCCTCTGCAATGGCCGGTTGCGCACGGCGCGCATTCCCGGAGAACGGCAGGCATGCGCTCCCGGCACATGCCAACTTCCGGGTGGTGAACACCCATTCACCCGCTATGGTGAATTTCCATTCACCTCGTGGTGGCGGGGGAGCTTCATGGCGGCCATCCCGATTTCCGGCGATTCGTGCGTCCAGGGCAAGCGGTTTCGTCCAGGAGGCGACCGTGGAAGGAATGTGTCCGTGGGGAGAAGACACATCATCGCGGAGAGTGTGAAGAGTGTGGAGAGCGCGCGCAGGGATGTGTCCGGGGTTCGTGCGCGCGCCGGGGCCCCGGAGGCGCCACGCGCCCCCGTGCCTCCGCCGGCCGGCTGCCGCAGGGGCTCCGAGGCCACCAAGGAGGCGATCACCCGCGCCGCGCGCTACCTCCTCGCGCGTCACGCGCACGGTGACATCACCCTCAAGGCGGTGGCCGACCGCGCCGGGGTGAGCGCCCCGCTGGTCCTGAAGTACTTCGGCAACAAGGACGCCCTGTTCGCGCACGTCATGTCCTTCGAGGCGGACGCGGAGGCGTTCTTCGACGCGCCCCTCGCGGGTCTCGGGCGGCACATGGTCCACCATCTGCTGACCGGCCAGGCCGAGCGGGGCGCCGATCCCATCCTGCGCATCGTCTTCGCCCCGCTCCACGGCGAGCGCGGCGACATCCTGCGCGCCGACTTCCGCGCCCAGGTGGTCCAGCGGCTGACCGATCGGCTCTCCGGACCGGACGCGGGGCTGCGGGCCGAGCTGGCCGCGAGCATGCTGCTCGGGCTCGGTGTCATGTACGGCATCGCGCGCGGCCCACGGCTGCGGGCCGCGGCGATCACCGAGATCACCGACCGGTACGCGCCCGCGGTGCAGGCCTTCCTGACTCCCCGCTGACGCGTCCGGCCGGGAGCCGGGCAGCCGTTGACAAGACTTTGCCCGTGGCCGGAATGTTTCCTTCCGCGCTCGCCCGCGCTTCCCTTCCCGTGGGGCCGGGGAGTCGGAACGGGCCATGAGTCACCCTCTGGCCTTGGCAAAGTCCGGCCGAAACCATGCGGGTCAAGCCGTCGCGAGACCCTCGGCATATTGACCGCACGCTCTCGCAGGCGCAGGATCCCTATATGGGTGCTAGATACATCTAATTCGATGACCGGGAGGAACGACATGTGTGGCATCACCGGCTGGGTCTCCTTCGACCGTGACCTGACGGCCGCGTCCACCACCTTGGACGCCATGACGGAGACGATGTCCTGCCGGGGGCCCGACGACCGCGGCACGTGGACGGAGGGCCCCGCCGCGCTCGGGCACCGCCGGCTCGCCATCATCGACCTCCCCGGCGGCCGCCAGCCCATGACGGCCGAGACCCCGACCGGCACCGTCGCCCTCGTCTACTCGGGGGAGACCTACAACTTCACCGAGCTGCGGCGCGAACTGGCGCGCCGCGGCCACCCCTTCGCCACCGACTCCGACACCGAGGTGGTCCTGCGCGGGTACCTGGAGTGGGGCGAGGCCCTCGCCGAGCGGCTCAACGGCATGTACGCGTTCGCGATCTGGGACGCCCGGCACGACAAGCTCGTCATGGTCCGCGACCGCATGGGCATCAAGCCCTTCTACTACTACGAGACGCCGGACGGCGTGCTGTTCGGCTCCGAGCCCAAGGCGATCCTCGCCAACCCGCTGGCCAGGCGCCGCGTCACCAGGGACGGACTGCGCGAGCTGTTCACCGTCGTCAAGACCCCCGGCCACGCCGTGTGGGACGGCATGCGCGAGGTCGAGCCCGGCACCGTGGTGACCGTCGACCGCTCGGGACTGCGCCGACACGTGTACTGGACCCTGGAGACCCGGCCGCACACCGACGACCGTGACACGACCATCGCCAAGGTGCGCGAACTCCTGGAGGACATCGTCCGCCGCCAGCTCGTCTCGGACGTGCCGCGCTGCACGCTGCTCTCCGGCGGCCTCGACTCGTCGGCGATGACGGCCCTCGCCGCGCAACAGCTGGCCGAGTCGGGCGAGACGGTGCGCAGCTTCGCCGTCGACTTCGTCGGCCAGGCGGACAACTTCGTCGCCGACGAACTGCGCGGCACGCCCGACACCCCTTTCGTGCACGACGTGGCGAAGGCGGCGGGCACCGAGCACCGCGACATCGTCCTGGACTCGGACGCGCTCGCCGACCCCGAGGTGCGCGCCAAGATGATCCGGGCGCGGGACCTCCCCATGGGCTTCGGTGACATGGACGCCTCCCTCTACCTCCTCTTCCGTGCCATCCGCGAGCACTCCACGGTCGCGCTCTCCGGGGAGTCCGCGGACGAGGTCTTCGGCGGCTACCTGCAGTTCTTCGACGAATCGGCGCGCACGGCCGACACCTTCCCCTGGCTGGTGCGGTTCACGAACCACTTCGGCGACGACTCCGACGTGCTGCGCCCCGACCTGACCGCGGCGCTCGATCTCTCCGCGTACGTCAAGGACAGCTACGCGGGCGCCGTCGAGGGCATCCGCCGCCTGGACGGCGAGAGCGACTTCGAGTACCGGATGCGCACGATCTGCCATCTGCACCTGACCCGCTTCGTCCGTGTCCTGCTCGACCGCAAGGACCGCGCGAGCATGGCCGTGGGGCTCGAAGTGCGCGTGCCGTTCTGCGACCACCGCCTCGTCGAGTACGTCTACAACACGCCCTGGGCGCTGAAGTCCTTCGACGGCAGGGAGAAGAGCCTGCTGCGCGAGGCGACCGCCGATGTACTGCCCAGGTCGGTGTACGACCGGGTGAAGAGCCCGTATCCCTCCACGCAGGACCCCAAGTACGCCACCGCGCTCCAGGGGCACGTCAAGGATCTGCTCGCCCGGCGCGGCCACCCGGTCTTCGAGCTCGTGGACCGGGAGCGGGCGGCGCGGGCCGCCGGGCGGGAGGCGCCGCAGATCACCCAGGCGTCGCGACGCGGCCTGGAGCGCACCCTGGACCTCGCGCTCTGGCTCGACCTCTACCGGCCCGAGCTCGACCTGTCCTGATCCCGGGCACTCACTCCTGGGGCTCGGCCGTCGCGGCCAGGGTGTCGAGGAACCGCTGGAGCGCGACCTTGCGCCCGGCCCCCAGGTCCCGCTGTACGGGCGGCACGCCGGCCCCGCGCCGGGCCTCGGGAACTCGGGCGCCGGGGTGGTCCCCGATGTGGACGGTCGCCGCGTGACGTATGAACTCCGCGACCGGCATCCCGAGCCGGTCCGCGTGGCCCACGATCGCGGCGTACTCCTCGGGCGTGAACAAGACCTGCACAGGCTTGGCACCGTCCATGGACGCATGATGCCGCCCGGGTGGGTGCCACGAGGTGCGGTCGGCATATTCGCCCACGAAGGCATGAACCTATTCGCCCACGAAGGCGTGAAAAAGGGGAAGGCGGCCGCGGCGGGGCAGCGAAGCGACCCCGGCCGGACGGGGGAATCTCGGCCGGGGCCGCTTCATGCTTCAACGATAAACCATCGGGGGTGTTCCCCGCTGAGGGGGGCGGCTGGAGGGAGTGTGCCGCGTGCGGGCCCCGGCGCCCGCGCGCTGTCCAGGACCTCGCGGCACGCCCCGCCTAGTTCAGGATCATGGCCGTCGAGGCCGTGACACCCACGACGACGATGAAGCCGCGCAGGGCGGCCGGCGGCAGGCGGCGGCCATAGCGCGCGCCCACGAGCCCGCCCACCGTGGAGCCGGCGGCGATGAGACCCGCCGCCGTCCAGTCGATGTCCGCGACCACGACGAAGACGACCGCCGCGACGCCGTTGACGATCGAGGCGAGGACGTTCTTCACGGCGTTCAGGCGGTGCAGGTCGTCCAGGAGGAAGGCGCCGAACAGGCCCATGAGCAGCACGCCCTGGGCCGCGCCGAAGTAGCCGCCGTAGATGCCGGCGCCGAGGACGCCGCACCACAGCGGCACGCCGCCGTCCCGCCTGCCCCGGCCCTCGCGCTCCTTGAGCCGCCGGCCGAGCCGGGGCTGGAGCAGCACCAGCACGCAGGCCGTCAGGATCAGCACCGGCACCACCGCCTGGAAGGCGTCGGCGGGCAGCTTCAGGAGCAGCAGCGCGCCGATCAGGCCGCCGATGAGGGAGGCCGCGCCGAACCGCACCAGGCGCCCGCGCTGCCCCTTCATCTCGCGGCGGTAGCCGTACGCAGCGCTCAGGGTGCCCGGCACGAGGCCGAGGTTGTTCGACACGTTGGCCGGCACCGGTGGGAGGCCGAAGGCCAGCAGGGTGGGGAAGGTGATGAGCGTGCCGGACCCCACCACCGCGTTGATCCCGCCGGCCGCGACACCGGCGGCGGCGACGGCCACCATTTCGAGCGCTTCCACACATCACCTTCCGCAGAGGGGCATGGCCCGGGCCTCGGAGTCCGGTGGACCCCGGGTCGACGCCCGTCACCGGGTCGCCGCCCGGGCCGACAACGATCTTGGGCCCGGCACATACCCAAGTCAATCCTCGGGTTTTCTTGCATCGCCCCAAGCGATGGCTTCACCCGGGGCCGGCCAGCCGGTAGCTTCGGTTCCCGTGACTCTCGATGATCTCCGTGTCTTCGTGGCCGTGTGCCGCGCGGGCAGCCTCAGCGCGGTGGCCCGCGACCTCACCTGTACGCAGTCGGCCGTGAGCCAGCACGTCAAGCGGCTGGAGAAGGAGCTGGGCGTCACCCTCCTGGAGCGGCACGCGCGGGGCGTGGTCCCCACCTCGGCCGGCCGGGTCCTGAGGGCCGCCGCCTCCGAGGGCATCGGCGGCATCGACCTCGCGGTGCGGCGCCTTCGGGAGCAGGCGCGCGGGGACGGCGGCACGGTGCGGATCACCACCGGGGCCACCTCCGTGCGGCACTTCATGGCCGAAGGCGTCGTCGACTTCCGCAGGCGCTATCCACGCGTCGGCCTGGAGTTCCAGACGGTGAGCTCCAGCAGCGGCTGTTTCGACGCGCTCGCCGCCGGTGACCTCGACCTCGCCTGGATCACCCTCGGGGAGCCCGTGCGCGGCATCGAGCAGCGGCCCGTGGTGGCCCTGCCGTGGGTCCTCGCCGTCCGCGCCGACGACCCGCTCGCCGGGCGGCCGTGCGTCGAACCGGCCGACCTGGCCGCCTGCCGGCTCATCACGCCGCCGGCGAACTCGACCTCACGTGCCCATCTCGACTTCCACCTCGGCGAGTTGGGCGTGGTGCTGCCGGCCGGCACCAGCGTCGCCGACTGGGACACGGCCGTACTCCTCGCGGAGCTGGGCCTCGGGCAGGCGGTCGTGCCCGCGCTGCCCGACTCGCGGGGCCCCGCCCTCGCGGGCCTGCGCATGATCCCGGTCCCGGGTCTGCCACCGCTCTCGGTCGGCTGGGCGGTACGCCGCTGGGACGCGCTCGGCCCGCTGGCCCGCGCCTTCGCCGACACCGTGGCCGAGCACTGCGCGCCGACCGGCTCCCTCCCGGCCCAGGGCGCGGCAGCCGTCCTCGCCCCTCCTCGGTGAGAGACCGCCCGTCCCCGGCGAAAGACCAAAGGAGCGGCAACCTTTGTGCGCCCTGCGGCGACTGCTCAGCGGCCCGTGATCCACGGGCGCCCCCACGTACGTACAGACGGGAAGCGACACATGACTGAGCAGCACGGCCGCGGCAAGGCGCGGCACCGCAGGAAGAAGAAGGCTCTCCTGGTGGGTGCCCCGACGGCGCTGGCGGCCGCGGGGGTCCTCGCCTATGGCACGGCCTTCGGGGTGTTCGGTGCGGACGCGCGGCCCAAGGCGGCGGCCGCCCCGGCGCCGGCCTGGGCCGACGACACCGCCGACGGTTTCGCGTCGGTCCACGCGCTCGGCCAGAAGGGGACCTACGGCGGTCGGGACGGGAGGACGGTCACCGTACGGAATCTCGCCGACCTGGAGAAGTACGCGACCGCCCCGGAGCCCTACGTCATCGTGGTGGCCGCCACGATCCCGATGGACCCCAAGGGCAAGGAGATCAAGGTCGCCTCCGACAAGACGATCGTGGGCGCGGGCACCTCGGGGCAGATCGTCGGCGGCGGATTATTCCTCGGCCAGGGCGTGCACAACGTGATCATCCGGAACCTCACGATCCGTGACGCGTACCACGGCATCTGGAACGACAAGGAGCACGACTGGGACGCCATCCAGATGGACGGCGCGCACCATGTCTGGATCGACCACAACAACCTGCGGCACATGGCCGACGGGCTGATCGACAGCCGCAAGGACACCACGTACGTGACGGTGTCGTGGAACAGGCTCAGCGACAACAACAAGACGTTCGGCATCGGCTGGACCGAGCACACGACCGCGGACCTGACGATCCACCACAACTGGTTCCGCGAGACCGCGCAGCGCAATCCCTCGACCGACAACGTCGCGCACGCGCACCTCTACAACAACTACCTCCAGGACGACCCGGGCACCGACATCACCTCCTCCTACGGCAACTACGCGCGCGGCAACACGAAGATGGTCCTGGAGAACAGCTACTTCGAGGGCATGAACAACCCCGTCATCAAGGACGGCACCGCCGCCCTCGTCCAGCGGGGCAACGTCTTCTCCCGCACCAGCGGCCGCAACGAGAGCGGCGGCACCGCGTTCGACCCGAAGCGGTACTACTCCTACCGCCTGGACAAGGCGGCCGCCCTGCCCGCCCTCCTGAAGTCCGGTACCGGGCCGAGGAGTTCCTTCGGCACCAACGAAAGCGGCAAGGCCACCGCGGCCGGCACCCTCACCGTGGCCAAGGACGGCAGCGGCCAGTACCCGAGCGTCCAGAAGGCCGTCGACGCCGTTCCCGCCGGCAACACCTCGCGGGTCGTGATCCGGATCGCCCCCGGCACCTACCGCGAGACGGTGAAGGTCCCCGCGAACAAGCCGCACGTCACGTTCGAGGGCACCGGCCGCAGCCGCAAGGACACCGTCATCGTCGAAGGCCACGCCGCCGGCATGGCCAAACCCGACGGATCGGGTACGTACGGCACCGGCGGCAGCGCCACGGTCGCCGTCGAGGCCGACGACTTCCAGGCCCGCAACCTCACCGTCTCCAACGACTTCGACGAGGCGCGCAACCAGCAGCTGAACGGCCAGCAGGCCGTCGCGCTGCGCACCGCCGCCGACCGGATCCGCCTGGACGACCTCATCGTCAGCGGCGACCAGGACACCCTGCTGCTCGACACGGCGGCCAAGGACAGGACGGGCCGGGTCCTGCTCACCGACTCCTACGTCATCGGCAACACCGACTTCGTCTTCGGCCGCGCCACCGCGGTCATCGACAAGTCCGTCCTCACCCTGAAGAAGCGCTGGAACGGGACCTCGGCCGGATACGTCACCGCGCCCAGCACCCCGGCCGGACGCAAGGGCTTCCTCGTCACCCGCACCACCATCGACGGTGATGTCACCGCCCGCAGCTTCTACCTCGGCCGTCCCTGGCACGCCGGGGGCGACGCGAGCCTCGACCCGCAGGCCACCATCCGCGACAGCAAGCTGGGCGCGGCCGTCAAGGCGACCCCGTGGACCGACATGGGCGGCTTCTCGTGGAAGGACGACCGTTTCGCCGAGTACAAGAACACCGGCCCCGGCGCGGGCGGCCCCAGCGGGGAGCGCCCGCACCTGACCGACGCCCAGGCCGCCGCGCAGGAGCGGGCGGACTGGCTCGGCGACTGGCGGCCCACCGACTGACCTGAGGGACGCTCACGGGCGGCGACCGGGGCCGGTCCCCGCCCGTGCCGGGCCCGCGCCCGGCGGCGGGGCGCCCCTGGCACCGTCAGAAGTTGATCATGTGTCCGGCCAGGCCGTGCACCGCTTCCTTGACGGCCTCGCCCAGCGTCGGGTGCGCGTGGACGTTGCGCGCCACCTCGTGGACGGTCAGGTCCCACTGCTGGGCCAGGGTCAGTTCCGGCAGCAGCTCGGTCACGTCGGGGCCGATCAGGTGGGCGCCGATGATCTCGCCGTACTTCGCGTCGCTGACGATCTTGACGAAGCCGACGGTGTCACCGAGGCCGTGCGCCTTGCCGTTGGCCTGGAAGGGGAACTTCGCGACCTTGACGTCGAAGCCCTTCTCCCTGGCCTGTGCCTCGGTCCAGCCGAAGCTCGCGATCTGCGGCTGCGAGTAGGTGGCGCGCGGGATCATCGGGTAGTCGAGTTCCATCGTCTCGGCCTCCCCGATCGTCTCGGCGGCGACCACGCCCATGGCCTCGGCGGTGTGCGCCAGCATCAGCTTCGCCGTGACGTCACCGATGGCGTAGATGTGCGGGACGTTCGTGCGGCAGCGGCCGTCCACGTCGATCGCGCCGCGCTCGGTGAGCGCCACGCCCGTCGCCTCCAGGCCGTAGCCGGTGACGTTCGGCGCGAAACCGATGGCCTGAAGGACCTTGTCGGCCTCCAGGACCTGCTCCTTGCCGTCCTTGCCGGTGACGGTCACCCGGACCTGCTCGCCCGACTCGTCGATGGACTCCACGCGCGTGGAGGTCAGCACGTCGATGCCGAGCCTGCGGTACTGCTTCGCCAGTTCCTTGGACACATCGGCGTCCTCCAGCGGCGCGACGCGGTCCAGGAACTCGACGATCGTCACCTTCACGCCGTAGTTGTGCAGCACGTACGCGAACTCGATGCCGATCGCGCCCGCGCCCGCGATCACGATGGAGCGCGGCAGGGAATCGGCGAGGATCTGCTCCTCGTAGGTGACCACGCGCTCGCTGCGCGAGGTGCCGGGCAGCAGCCGGGGCGTGGCGCCGGTGGCGATGACGCAGTTGTCGAAGCCGATCGTGGCGGTCGTGCCGTCGGACTTCGCCACCTGAAGCGTGTTCGCGTCCAGGAAGGTGCCGCGGCCGTCGAACTCCGTGATGCCGTTCTTCTTCATCAGGAAGTGGACGCCCTTGACGCGACCGTCCGCGACCGTGCGGCTGCGGTTGAACGCCGCGCCGTAGTCGAAGGACACCTGGCCCTCGACCTCGATGCCGTACGTCTTCTGCTCGTGCGTGAAGAGGTGGGCCAGCTCGGCGTTGCGCAGCAGCGCCTTCGTCGGGATGCAGCCGACGTTCAGGCAGACACCGCCCCAGTACTTCTCCTCGACGACGGCCACCCGCTTGCCCAGCTGGGCGGCGCGAATGGCGGCCACATAGCCGCCGGGTCCTGCTCCGAGCACGACGACGTCGAAGCGGTCTTCCATGGGGAGGTCCTCTCTGGGGTGGAACGGGATCCAGTGGTGCGGATGGCTCTCTGCCACGATCATGCGCCATGCGGCGGCCCGGAGGGCGGGCGGGTGGCGCACACCACGGCACGCCCCGGCCGCCGCCCCCGGGGACACGGTCGGCCGTGTCCCCAACCACCGCTCAACACGCGTCCGTTGGACTTCCCGTGAGCAGTTCACCCGAACGTGGATCACCGGATAGTGTCACGCCGACGGCACACGTTCCGTGAACCCCGCGGGAGAGGTGGAGAGCGCGCTGTGGACAGTGACAACCGGTCCGGGACGGCGGCCACGCCGCCGAGTCCGTCCATTCCCTACGACATCCCGACCTCGGCCCGCGCCTACGGCTGGATGCTGGGCGGCAAGGACAACTACGAGGTGGACCGCGACTTCCTGCTCTCCACCCTGCCGTCGTTCCCCGAGTGCGTCGACATCGCCCGGCAGAACCGCCAGTTCCTCTTCCGTGCCGTGCGGTACCTGACCCGCGAGGCGGGCATCCGCCAGTTCATCGACCTGGGCTGCGGTCTGCCCACCGACGCCAACGTCCACCAGGTCGCCCAGCGCTTCGCCCCCGACGCCCGCGTCGTCTACGTCGACATCGACCCGATCGTCCTCGCGCACGGCCGCGCGCTGCTCGCCGACGACTCCTCCACCACCGTGATCCACGGGGACATGCGCGATCAGGAGGCGATCTTGGACCACCCCGACGTGCGGCGCCTGATCGACTTCGACGAGCCGGTCGCGGTGCTCTTCCTCTCCGTCGGCCACCACCTCACCGACGCCGACGAACCCTCCCGCGTCCTGCGGACCGTCATCGACCGGGCGGCCCCCGGCAGCCTCGTCGGCTTCTCCCAGGTCGTCGCCGACGACCCGGCCCGGGGCGCGGCGATGACCGCGCACATCTCCGGTGGCGGCGTCCCCTGGCAGACCCGCACCCCCGCGGAGGTCGACGCGCTGCTCGACGGCCTCGAACCCCTGGAGCCGGGCCTCGTGAACCTCGCCGACTGGCGCCCGGACGCCGCCCAGCCGCCCCTCGCGCCGGTCGACCCGGACCTCGTGCCCTATCTCGGCGCCACCGAACTCAACAAGGGCATCTACGAGTACGGGGGAGTGCTCGGGGTGCCACGCCGGCACGGCTGAACGGCCCCCCTGCAATCGGTTGACCCGGGGCGCCACGCGGCCCACAATGACGACCATGATCCAGCACCTGACCGCCGCCGTACGGACGTTCGGCGTCCCGTGGCGGCGCGGGTGCGAGCGCTCGGGCCGCTAGCCGTACGGAACCGCTCCGTCGCCCCCGCCCGGCACCGCGCCCCGAAGGATCACCCCCCATGGCCGTCACCGACCGCGCCCTCCAGCCCCCGACCACCGTCCTGCGTGAGGCCCGCGTGCCCGCCGACGGCATGTACGAAGGCCGCCGCACCTTGCGCCGCCTGCCAAAGGGGTGGCAGGAGCGGCCCTACGAACTGATCGACGTCACGCCCCTCGGCCGGCTCATCGGCGCCGAGATCCGCGGCGCCGACCTCGCGCGGCCCCTCGCGCCCGCCCTGCGCGACGAGCTGAACCGCGCCCTCCTGGAGTGGAAGGTGCTCTTCTTCCGGGGCGCGCACCTCACCGCCGGGCAGCAGCGCGCCTTCGCCCGCAACTGGGGCGAACTGGAGACCAACCCGCTGCTCGCCAGCGGCTCCGCCGACGACGTCGTCCGTTTCGACAAGGGAGCCGGCGCCGTCCCCACGTACGAGAACGTCTGGCACGCGGACGTCACCTTCCGCCGGCGCCCGGCCCTCGGCGCGGTGTTGCAGCTGCGCGAGGTGCCGCCGTTCGGCGGGGACACGATGTGGGCCGACATGGCCGCCGCGTACGACAATCTCGCCGACGACGTCAAGGAGCGCATCGAAGGGGCGCGGGCCGTGCACGACTTCATCCCCGGCTTCGCCCGCTTCTACGGCCCCGAACGGCTGGCCCCGTTCCAGGACCGCTTCCCGCCCGTCACCCACCCCGTGGTGCGCACCCACCCGGAGACCGGGCGCCGGACGCTCTTCGTCAACACGTCCTTCACCACGCACATCGTCGGCATGGAGCGCGCGGAGAGCGACCGGCTCCTCGGCCACCTCGTGCGACAGGCCCATGTGCCGGAGTACCAGGTGCGTTTCCACTGGCAGGCCGGCGACGTCGCCTTCTGGGACAACCGCGCGACCCAGCACTACGCCGTCGACGACTACGCGCCGCACCGCCGGATCGCGGAGCGGGTCGCGATCGCCGGGGACCGCCCGTACTGACGGGCGATCGGCCCGGCAGGCGGCGGCCCGCTCTTGACCCGCCGACCTGCGGACTTCTAGCCTCGCGGCATCCCGACCGGCCGCCGAACGAACGAACTGGGGCAGTGATCCATGGACTTCGCGTCGACCGAGGAGCGGGGGGAGCCGGCCCAGGGCGCCCTCGCCGGAGTCAAGGTGCTCGACCTGTCCCGGGTCCTGGCCGGGCCGTACTGCGCGCAGATGCTCGCCGACCACGGCGCCGACGTCACGAAGGTCGAACCGCCGGCGGGCGACGAGACCCGGGGCTGGGGGCCGCCGTTCGTCGCTCCCGGCACCTCCGCCTACTACCAGAACCTCAACCGGGCCAAGAAGAACATCGTCGTCGACCTGTCGCTGCCCGCGGGGCGCGAGATCCTCGACACCCTGCTGCGCGACACGGACGTCCTCGTGGAGAACTTCAAGGCGGGCACGCTCGCCAAGTGGGGCTATCCCGACGAGGAACTGCGCCGCCGTTTCCCCGCCCTCGTCCACTGCCGTGTCACCGGCTTCGGGACCGACGGCCCGCTCGGCGGGCAGCCCGGCTACGACGCGGTGCTCCAGGCGTACGGCGGTCTGATGAGCGTCAACGGCGAGCCGGACGGGCCGCCCCTGCGCGTCGGGGTGCCGGTCGTCGACCAGGTCACCGGCATCCTCGCCTTCTCCGGCATCCTGCTCGCCCTGCACGAACGCCACCGTTCGGGCCTCGGCCAACTCGTGGACTGCACCCTCCTGGACACGGCCGTCAGCCTCCTGCACCCGCACTCGGCCTCCTGGCTCGCGGGCGGCGCCGTGCCCCGCCGCACCGGCTCGGCACATCCCACCATCGCCCCCTACGACTCGTTCACCGCCGCCGACGGGCCGGTGTTCATCGCGGTCGGCAACGACCGGCAGTTCGCCGCGCTCGCCGACGTACTCGGTGTTCCCGGCCTCGCGGACGACCCCCGCTTTCGCACCAACCCGGACCGCGTGCGGCACCAGGGGGAGCTGCGGGACGCGCTGGAGGAGCCCGTCGCGGCCCACCTCCGTGCCGAGTTGGCCGCCCTGCTCACCGCACGGGGTGTGCCGGCCTCGCCGGTGCACGACGTGGCACAGGCGCTGACCGCGCCGCAGGTGCGCCACCGCGGACTGGTGGTCGAGGACGGCGACTACCGCGGGATCGCCTCTCCGGTGTCCCTCTCCCGTACGCCGGCGCGGGTACGGCCCGAGGTGCGGGGCGCGGGAGCGGACACCCGAGAGGTTCTCGGCGCGGCGGGTTACGACGACGGGGCCATCGCCCGAGCGGTGGCGGACGGCGTCGTGCGCGCCGCCGAGGCGCCGCCGCCGAGCGGGCGGAGATCGACCTGACGCGCCGCCCGGCGCACACTACGGCCCCCGGTGTCCTCGGACACCGGGGGCCGCCCCGCATCCCGGCTGCCTTCCCCCACGAAAGGTCACCGGGACTCCCCTGAGTGTGGATCAGGGTCGGATCTCGTCAGAAGGTCAATGCGGCACCCTCCCCGAGTCCGGCCTTCATCATGCACCGGTTGGCGAAGGTGCTGGACCAGCTGACGTGCTTGCCGTTCCAGACCCCGCTGACGGTCACTGTGACGGGCCGCCATTCCTTGGTGCAGATGGCATCGGGCGTGTTGTTCACCAGGAGGCCGAACTGGCCCTCCGCCTTGGTGAGTTCGGCACACGCGGCCGCCGGCGAGGGGTGGCTGCCGGAGGGACGCGGTGCACAGGTGAGCGTCACGGCGCGTTCGACCGCCGCGGAGGTGGCGTCCTCGCCCTGACCGACCGTGAGCACCAGGACCGAGGGCGCGTGGAGGCTCGTCGGCTTGGGAGCCCCGGCCTGCGCGGTACCTGATGTCGCGGCGAGGACGCAGGTGGCCGCCGCGGCGGCTGCTCCCATCGTCCTGAGGGTGCGACGCATGGTGATCTCTCCTTCGCTCGTTGCGGTTGGTGACTGCGGTGGGGAGTCTTGCCGGTGCGCAGAGTGAGTGCCAATACGGATGGTCGATTTCCGGATGTGTGCGTTCGGTGGGCGGTTCCCGCACGGGCGTTCGGGCAGCTCAGGAGTGGTGGATCGATGCCGCGTCGCTTGTCCAGCATATGGACGAACGTCACTGGTATAAACGCCAACTACCCTTTGACCTGCGAGAACGCGAAATTGGTTCCTTTTTCGACCATTCGCATCGTCCGGAAATCGCTGCTGGATCATCAGTGACTGCCCATCAGGCCATGGCCGGGACGGCCGGACTTCCGGGTCAGCGACGTGTGCAGGGAGTCGGGTGCTGTGTCAGTCGGCGGGGTTGGCGGCTGTCCCCTCGGTGCTGATCAGTACGACGGTGGCGGCGGGCCCGAGCCCCAGCTCGGCCCGGCGGGCGGCACCGCCCTCGCCGCGGAGGGCGGCGCGCAGCCCGGCGAGGGAGGCCGCGCCGCAGGGTCCGGACGAGACACCGAGCCGCGCCAAGTCCCGCACCGCCGTGGCGCTGTCGGCGTCGGTGACGGTGACCGCCGCGTCGAGTCCGTCGCGCAGCACGGGCCAGGCGAGCGCCGAGGGCGTGCCGCAGTTGAGGCCGGCCATCGCCGTCACGCCGGTCGTCACCCCGGTGAGCCGCCCCTCGCGCAGGCTCGCCAGTACGCAGGCGGCCGTCTCCGGCTCCACCGACAGGAGGGCGGGGGCGGGGGAGGGCCCGGGAAGGGGACGCCGGCCGCGATAGTGGGTCACGGCGGACTGGGCGAGCGATCCCACACCCACCGGGATCGCGACGAGGGAGGGCGCCCCGGCGCCCGCCGCTTCCAGTTGGGCGTCGATCTCGGCGAACAGCGTCGCATACCCCTCGACGATCAGCGCCGGAATCTCCTCGTAGCCGTCCCACGCCATGTCCTGGACGAGCACCGTGTCCGGCGCCTCGGCGGCGCGCGCCGCCCTTTCCACCGCCGCGTCGTAGGGGCCGGTCACGGCGGTGACCTCGGCGCCCTCGCCCTCGATGGCGGCCACGGCCGCCGGATGTACGCCGTCAGGGACGAACACGCGGGCCCGGCACCCGAGTTGGCGGGCCGTCCTGGCCACGGCCCGGCCGTGATTGCCGTCGGTGGCCGTGACCAGACACGGCCGCGCGCCGGAAGCCGACGGCCCTTCCTCCGCCCTCGCCACAACCTGGTGGATCGCCCAAGAGGCGCCGAGCGCCTTGAACGCGGGCAGGCCGAGCCGTGTCGACTCGTCCTTGACGAAAACCCGGCCTACGCCCAACTCGGCGGCCAGTGACGGGAGGTCATGCAGCGCGGTCGGTGCGTAGCCGGGCAGCGAGCGGTGGAAGGCGCGGGCATCCGACCGCGGAGGGGCGCAGATCCACGCCCGTGCGGCGGGACGCGCGTACCAGGGGAGGGAAGAGCGGGAACCGGCCATGGAGTCAGTCTCTGGAGTCTGCACGTGATCACCTTCCCGCCCGCCCCGACCACCGGTCCAGCGAGGGAACCAGGGAACTGAGGCACGGGCATGTCGACGTCTTCGCTCGCCGGCTGTGAGCTGCTGGACCTCGGCCGGTTCCGGTCAGTTCCGGTCAGCTTCGGGAGAAGGCGAGTACCGCCGCGAGGTTCATGGGCCTGCGCGTCGAGACGTAGATGTAGGGCGCGCCGCCGTAGGCGTTCCTCAGCTCGATGCGCAGGGCGGTCGGGATGTAGGAGCGAAGGAGCAGCAGCGCGTACGGATTCGCCTTGGCCGTGCGCCATTCGAAGGCTTCCCGCTCGTCCAGGATCTCCGTCATCCCCAGCGCCTCGATGGGGACGGTCCGCTCGCCGACGACCAGGGAGCCCGGTGTCACGAGGATGCGCGCCCTGCCGTGCGCGTGCACGATCGCGGAGGCCACCGTGATGCCGAGCGTCGCCACGGTCGCCGCGACGATCGGTCCGAAGGGAATCGCTCCGAGCCCCAGTCCGGCTCCGCCCAGGACGACCAGGGCCCACCAGGAGCGGGGGACGCTCAGCCGCTCTTCGTAGATGTGCATGACCGCATCCTGGCAGGGGAGTCCGCCGCCGCGTACAGCAGGATCCGGCCCTGCCGGTCCCTTGCGGTCCGTATGCGCGGGGAGGCAACGCGAAGCCTCCGGTTGCCGTCCTCGAAGAAGCAAGAGGGGCACATGAGTTCGTTTCTGTGCTCCGCGGACAGTGATCCAGAGGAGGACCACTTTGAGACGCGTGTCAAGAGTGGCGACCACGGCGCTCGCGATGCTCGCACTCGCGGCGGCGTCCCCGGGGGCGGCGCAGGCGCTGCCGTCGGCCGACGCCCGGCCCCCCGCGTCACCCACCCCGCCGGGGAACGACGACGGCCTTCCCCACGGCTGGCGGGTGGTGGGCGAGGGCAACGGCAGGGAACTGGTCTGGGCCGCACCCGAACCGGTGCCCATGGGGGACGCCCGCGTCGAGTTCTACGCGGGGGACAAGCTCCTCGGGCGGCCCGAAGCGGCCCGCGACGGCCGCTCGTTCCGGCTGCCGCTCGGCGGCGCGCGCGTCGGGGCGGCGAAGAAGCTGCGTGTCGTCGCCGGCGGCCGCCGCCTGGACGAGGCGGGAGCCGGACGGGAGTCGAACGCCCCGCGCTCCGCGTCGCTGCCGGCCCCGGCGCCCGCGAACGAGGTCGACCCCGGCGCGCCGGGCCGCTACCGCACCGTCGGCGGCTCGTACACCCTGGACTCCGTGCGGCTGCCCGGCTACGCGCAGCCGGTGGAGATGAAGGCCGACGTGGTGGGCCCCGCCGACGCCCCGGGGAAGCGGCCACTGGCGCTGTTCCTGCACGGCCGGCACGCCACCTGTTACGGCGGCGGCGACGAAGCAGACGGTTCCTGGCCCTGCAAGGGCGGCTCCAAGCCGGTACCGAGCCAGTCCGGTTACAAGAAGGCCCAGAAGCTCCTGGCCTCCCAGGGCTATGTCACGGTGTCCATCGCCGCCAACGGCATCAACGGCCAGGACCACCTCGCCGAGGACGCCGGCGCGCAGGCCCGTTCCTCGCTGGTGCGCCTGCACCTCGCCCGCTGGGCGGACTGGGCCGAGAAGCGGGACGGCGCCCCGGCGGCGGTCCGCGACACCGCGCCCGCGGACCTGGACCGGGTGCTCCTGGTCGGCCACTCCCGCGGCGGCGAGGGCGTCAACCGGGCCGCGCTGGACAGCCTTTACGCTCCGCCCGCCGACCAGGACGGCTACCACGGCCCCGTGCGCTGGAAGATACGGGGCAACGTCCTGATAGGCCCCACCATCTTCGGGCAGAACCCGGTCCCGGACGTGCCCTCCGCGACGATCCTGCCCGGCTGCGACGGAGACGTCTCCGACCTCCAGGGCCAGCTCTACGCCGACGGGACCCGCCGTGTCAGCAACGGCACCGCCCTGCACAGCTCGCTCTACATGGTCGGCGCCAACCACAACTTCTTCAACACCGAATGGACTCCCGGGCAGGCCAAGGCGCCCGCCGACGACGACTTCCAGTCCGAGGGCCGGGACCCGGTGTGCTCGCCGGGTAGCAGGACCCGCCTGACGGCCAAGCAGCAGCAGACCGCGGGCGCCACGTACATAGCCGCGGCGGCACGGCTGTTCGTCGGGGGCGACGACCGGGTGCGTCCCCTCCTCGACGGCTCGAACCGGCGTGCTCCCTCGGCCGGCCCCGCGCGGGTGCTGAGCCACGCCGTCGGCGCGCGCCGCACGGAGGCCTTCCTGCCCGACTCCTCGACCACCGTCAAGGGCGGCCGGCTCTGCGCCCAGGTGCATCCGGACGCCACCCGCTCCTGCCTGCCGCCCGACATGGCGGGCGGCTCACCGCACTTCGCGGGCTGGGAGGTCTCGCCGGAGCCCGGCCGGGACGCCGTGGCGATGCGCTGGACACGGGCCGGCGCCCCGGTACGGGTGAGCCCCGCCCGCCCGGTGTCGCTGGCGGGCGCCAAGAACCTCGCGCTGCGGGTGATCGTGCCGCCCAACACCACCGGCACCAAGCTGGACGTCACACTCGTGGACGCCTCCGGGCACCGCGTCGAGCTAGGCCGGGTCCGCGTCGACGGGCTCCCCGGCAGCGGCCGGACCACCTCCTACTGGGGTCGCGAGGTCCGCGTGCCCCTGACCGCCGAGGCCCGGGCGAAGCTCGACCTCAAGCAGGTGAAGACCCTGGAACTGACCCCGCGCACCCGCTCCGGGAAGGCGTGGCTGGTGGACGCCTGGGGCTGGCGGGCCGGGACACCCGCGGTGAAGCAGTCCGCGCTGCCCCGGGTGGACATCGGCCGGCTGACGGTCGACGAGGGCGATTCCGGGGTACGCACGCACCACGTCCCGGTCCGCGTCTCGGGCTCGGGCACCGGCAAGATCCGCCTCTTCGCGCCCAGGCCCGGCTCGGGCGAGGTCGGCCACCGCACGGTGACGGTACGCCCGGGCGCCCAGGACATCGACGTGCCGATCGAGGTGCGAGGCGACACCCGCTACGGCTACGACGTCCCGCACGACGCGTTCGCCAAGGCGGTGCGCGGCGCCGTGATCGGGTCCCACCACGGCGGCGTGACGGCACGCAACGACGACCCGATGCCCAAGCTGACCCTTGAGCCCGTCGCCGACCGCGTCACCGAGGGCAAGCGGCTGAAGTGGCGGCTGACGCTCGCGGAGCCCATCGACGTGGACCTCATGGCCGGACTCGCGTTCCGTCCCGTCGACCGGGGTGCCGAACTCTCCACGCTCGACGTGGATCCGCGCTGGCTCATGGACGAGGCGGGCCAGGAACCCCGCCCGGGGCGCGCGCTCTCCAAGATGTGGAAGAACGGCGAATCCCTCTTCCTCGTCTTGCCCGCCGGCAAGAAGAGCGTCGAGGTGGGCGTGCCGACCATCAAGGACACCGTGCGCGAGCCGGACGAGCACCTGAAGGCCCAGCTGTTCGTGTATGACCAGAACTGGGAACCGCAGGACGGCGGACCGGTGATCACCGGAACGGTCCGGGACGCGAGGTAGTGCGGGGGTCGACCGGCCCGGCGGTCAGTTCAGTCGCCGGGCCGGCCGACCCGCGGGCGCGTTCGGACCGGCGCATGAGTCAACAGCAGGGCGGCGGGAGAGGTTCCGGGGGGGGGGGCGTAAATCCCCGACCCCTTCCGTCGATCTTGCATAGGGTGCGCCCATGTCCGCCTCCTCGAACGCTCCCCAACTCCAGCTCCTCGGCCCCGGGCACGCACCGGCCCTGCTCGCCTTCGAGAAGGCCAACCGCGCCTACTTCGCCGCGTCGGTGCCCGACCGGGGCGACGCCTACTTCAGGGACTTCGCGACGCGGCACAGCGCCTTGCTGGCCGAACAGGCCGAGGGTGTCTGCTACTTCCACGTCCTGGTCGACGACGCGGGCGACGTGCTCGGGCGGGTCAACCTCGTGGATGTGACCGACGGCAGCGCCGAACTCGGCTACCGCATCGCGGAACGGGCCACCGGCCGGGGCCTGGCCACCCGTGCCGTCCGGCAGGTCTGCGACCTCGCCGGCACCGCGTACGGCCTCACCGGGCTGCGTGCCGCCACGACCTTCGACAATCCGGGCTCACGGGCCGTGCTCGACCGCGTCGGATTCCTCCCCGCCGGCGACGTCCGGCTCGACGGCCGCCCCGGGACCCGCTACACGCTGGCGCTCTGACGCCTCGGGGGCGGCCGCCGGAGGCTGCTGGGCCCGCTCCAGGAAGCGGAGCAGCTCCACCGGGAAAGGCAGGACGAGGGTGGAGTTCTTCTCGGCGGCGACGGCCACCACGGTCTGGAGCAGCCGGAGTTGGAGCGCGGCGGGCTGTGTGGACATCTCCTTCGCGGCCTCGGCGAGCTTCTTGGAGGCCTGGAGTTCGGCGTCGGCGTTGATGACGCGGGCCCGGCGCTCGCGGTCGGCCTCGGCCTGGCGGGCCATCGAGCGCTTCATCGTCTCGGGCAGCGACACGTCCTTGATCTCGACGCGGTCGATCTGCACGCCCCAGCCGATGGCCGGGCTGTCGATCATCAACTCCAGGCCCTGGTTGAGCTTTTCGCGGTTGGAGAGCAGGTCGTCGAGGTCGCTCTTGCCGATGATGGAGCGCAGCGACGTCTGCGCCATCTGCGAGACCGCGAAGCGGTAGTCCTCCACCCGCACGACGGCCTCGGCGGCGTCCACCACCTTGAAGTAGATGACGGCGTCCACCCGCACCGTGACGTTGTCCCGCGTGATGCCGTCCTGCGCGGGCACCGGCAGCGTCACGATCTGCATGTTCACCTTGCGCAGCCGGTCGACGAACGGGACGACCAGCGTGAAGCCGGGCTCCCGCACATGTCCGGAGAGCCGGCCGAGACGGAACACCACGCCACGCTCGTACTGCTTGATCACCCGGGCTGCGGCCATCCCGTACACCAGACAGCCTGAGGCGACCGCCGCGCCTGCTGTCAGCAGCTCCTGCACCATGGCGACCCCCCTGACGTCCGAGTCGGCCACTGTTTTCACGATATGCCTGCGCTTGTCCATCGGTCGAGCCCCGGGGCAGCACCGAAGTCGGTCGACACCGGAATCAGCCGTCACCGGAATCAAGCGGCGGCGGGCCCAGGCCGGTCCGGGTGGGCCGGGACTCGTGCAGTCGCGTGTGAAAGCGCCCCTCGGACTCGCGCCCGGCCGGATCCTCACCCGCCACGATCACCTGCCGCACGGTGTCCCGCCGCTCCTCGGGACCGGTGAAGAGCCGCTGCGGATAGGTGCGCGACCTGTCCGTCTCGGTGCGCAGGCCGTGCGCCGCCAGCGTCGCCGCGATGCGGCCGTAGGGCACGCTCCGCAGCACGAACGCGCTCACCCACACCTGCGTGCGCGCACAGTCGAGCAGCGCGTCGAACGTGCGGTGCGAGAGGTAGCTGATACCGCCCGTGACGGCGATCAGCCCGACGCGCGCGACCGCGTGGCACAGCCCGGCACTGGGCGGGCGCTGTTCCAGGTCCTCGGCGTACGCCTCGTCGAGCAGCCCCACCTCCAGCGCGTAGCGGGTGGCGTTCGCCGCGGCGTCGAGCCCGATGACCGGCGTGGCGTCCGCGCGCCGCCGCGAGGCGTAGAACTCCTTGTCGTACTGGACGAGTTCGTGCGGGGGGAGTGCCGTGGTCCGCGCGGAGGTGTAGTGGGCGTACAGGTCGGCGAGGGTGAGGTCGTGGTTGAGCAGCGCCGCGTTGATGCCGTAGGAGCAGCACACGTCGAGGACCGTGACGGGGCCGCTGCTGCCGGGCACCTGGGCGCGCAGGTCGCGGGTGCGGCGGAACACCGCCTGGGCGTGGTGCGGGATCTCGTACTCGTACGGCGCCAGCGTGCGGAAATAGGCGCGGGGGTCCGGCTGGTCGTAGATGTCGTCGAACCGGGTCTTGCCCGATGCGGTCCTTTTCCTCGGCCGGTCTGTGGCCATGGGGCACCTCCGGGAGTGAGGGGTCGGTCGGGGCCGACGTGCAGCACTACCCGACCCGCGCCGACCCCGCCAGGCCCCGTGGCGGCTACCGGCCACAGCGCCGCCCGCCGCGCCGTTCCCGGGGCGTGTGTCCGACCGCCCTGGAGCCGATGCTCACCTTCCAGGGTCCCACGCTCCGGAGCCGGCCGTTCAGGCGCTTTCGTCCGGGCACCCGAGTCGGTGCACCCGGCGAGGGGCGCGTTTTCGTACGGCTCCCGTCAGCCGACCGCGACGGCAGACCCCTCGGCCGGGGCCGTGTGGCCCGGCTCCCGCGCGGCCGCCCCCGCCCGCCGGGCCCACCGCACCACGGGCCCCATCAGCAGGGACGCGGCGAGGAAGACCGCGCCGAGCACCAGCCACCCCGGCACGCCCCACGCCACCAGGAGCCACGTCAGCAGGAGCGGTCCCGCGGTGCGGGCGACCGGGACACCCGTGCCGAAGAAGCCCTGGTACTGGCCCACGTGCCGCGCGGGCGCCAGCGCGAAGCCGATCTGCCACGCCCCGGCCGACTGCTGCATCTCGGCGATCACCTGGAGCACCGCGCCGACGACCAGGACGGCGGCCGCCGCCCACGGGGAGAACCCCGCCGCCGACACCGCGAAGACCGCGCACGAGGCGAACATGACGAGCCCGGAGCGCCGCACCGCGCGGACGGCCGTCGCCGGTCCGGTCACGCCCCGGGCCATGCGCACCTGGAAGGCCATCACCGCGAGGGTGTTGAGGACGAACAGTGCCGAGACCAGCCACCCCGGGGCGGCGGTGCGCTCCACCGTCCACAGCGGGATCGCGAGGCTGAGCAGCGGCATCCGCAGCAGCAGCACCGCGTTGAGGAGCGCCACCACCGCGTAGGGCCGGTCGCGGAGCACGGCGAGCCTCGGCCCGCCCACGGCTGCGGCCGGGGTCCGCGGCAGCGCGGGAAGCCGTAGCAGCACGGCCCCGCAGAGCAGGAAACCCGCCGCGTCGAGTGCGAAGACCGCGCGGTAGGCCTCGGCGGTGTCATGGCGCAGGGCCAGCCCGCCGATGGCCGCCCCGAGGGCGAGACCGGCGTTCAGCGTCGACTGGAGGTGGGCCAGCACCGCCGTGCGCTCCGGGGCCGGTACGAGCCCGGCGAGCAGCGCCTGCCGGGCCGCCGCCAGACCGCACTGGGCGACCGCGTACACCACCGCCGCCACGACGAACAGCGGGAAGGAGCGGACGAAGAGGAAGGCCCCCACCGCCGCCGCCGTGGCCAGGGCGAGCAGCACCGACGTCCCGCGCGGCCCCCGCCGGTCGGCGAGCGCGCCCAGCGGCACCCCGGCGACCGACCCGATCGCCCATGCCACCGTCAGGCCGAGCCCGATCTGGGTGGGGGAGAGGCCGACGACCCGGGTGAAGTAGAGCGCCGACGACACGTAGTACGCGCCGTCACCGACGGAGTTGCTCAGTTGCGCGGCCGCGAGGGCGCGTGGCGCCCCCGGCGGCGGAAGGACACGGATCGACACGACGCTCCCCGAGTCGGCGGCCCGGTGGGCCGGCCCTGGTGTGACGCGTCGAAGGTAGGCCGCGGACGACGACCGCGAGCGGGCCAATCATCCACCGCGATCGTGCGCCAATTCGGCCTCGCGCCTCGCGCCCCTGGGCCTCAGCCGTCGGCCGCCGCCCGGAGCGCCGCCACGTCGAGCTTCTTCATGCCGAACATGGCCTGCATGGCGCGCTGGGCGCGCTCCGGATCCGGGCCGGTGACCAGTTCGATGAGGAGGGTCGGCACAACCTGCCAGGACAGGCCGTACTTGTCCTTGAGCCAGCCGCAGGGACCCTCCTCGCCGCCCTCGGACAGCTTCGCCCAGTAGTAGTCGACCTCCTCCTGGTCGGCGCAGTCGACGCACAGGGAGACGGCCTCGCTGAAGGTGAACTCCGGGCCGCCGTTGAGGGCCGTGAACGGTTTGCCGTCCAGCTCGAAGTCCACCGTCAGGACGGTGCCCGCCGGGCGCGGGGCGCCTTCTCCGTAGTACGAGATGTTCTTGATCGCGGAGTTCGGGAAGACCGAGACGTAGAAGTTCGCGGCCTCCTCGCCCTGCGTGTCGAACCAGAGGTTGGGAGTGATCTTGGGCATGGCACTCTCCTGTCGCGTACGCGCCGGTCCCGCCCGCGTCTGCCGGGCGAACTGTCTCTATGGGGACCGTCGCAGCGCCCGGAACTCATCGCCACTTGGTCACCGGATTGGCCGCACGCGCGGCTCCCCCTCCAGCTGGATGCCGAAGTACCGCTCGTACGCCGCGAGGACCTCCGCCTCCGAGGCCAGCTCGGTGACCGTCCGCTCGCCGTCGCGGGTGGTGGTCAGGGAGCGGCCGCTGAGCGTGATCCGGCTGTCGCCGTGGATGATCGAGCAGACCAGGGAGCGGGTGAAGTGGGAGGCGGGGGAGGTGCGGTGGTACCAGGCGCCGCCCGTAAAGTCCGCCAGGGTGCGCGGGCGCGGGTCCAGCAGATACTGCGGTTTTCCGTCCTTGAGAACGTCCAGGTCGCCCTCCGCGCTCTCCACGAGACGGAACGTGCCGCCGGGGTCCGTCTGCTCGCCCCGCTCGCCGTAAGCCAGCGGCAGATGGCTCTGGGCGCCGAACCCGATGTCCGCGAGCCACTGGCCGCCGTCCCGCGTACGCACCAGGAGCGCCAGATGGTCGAAGGGGATGCCGAGCCGCCCCTCCTCGTCGTACACCCGGGCCTGCAACGGTGTGACATCGAAGCCGAGGGCCGTCAGAAGGACCCCGAAGGCGCCGTTGAGTTCGTAGCAGAAGCCGCCGCGGCGCTTCCGCACGACCTTCGCTACCAGGGCCTCGGCGGTCAGTTCGATCTCCTCGCCGAGGTGGACCGAGAGGTTCTCGAAGGGGACGCTGCGCAGGTGCGCGAGGTGCAGCTCGCCGAGGGCCCGGGCGGTGGGGGCGGCCGGGCGCGCGGCGCCGATCCGCCGCAGGTAGGCATCGGTCTGTTCGGTGTCCATGGGCCCAGTGTGGCGGGGGCGGACGCGCCCGGACCACGGCCCCCCGGCGTTGCCCGCACCGGCCATCGGTCCTAGGACTTCCGCCCTACCGTCCCGCGCGTCGATTCCCGGGCGCGGCACGACGCGAGACCTCAGGAGGTGGATCACCGATGGACCACAGACAGGGGGAACCGATCGTTCCGCGCCAATGACCGGGGCGAGTATTGACACGTGACTGCACCCTGTGAACTAGACGGGGACCGCGGCTCTCCTCCCAGGGGATGAGACTCCACCGCACGCAGTACACCGCCCGTGGGCCGATAGTCGGGCTCGCAGTCGGACTCTTGCGCTGCCGTGGGCGGCGAGTATGGAGAGGAATCCTGCCGACCCGCCCGACGTGCGTCGATCGCACCGACGGAGGGCCGGCTCCTGCCAGCTCCAACCCGACGGGGGTCCCTTTCGCCGTGGCTACGTTCCTGTACAAACTAGGCCGCCTCGCCTTCCGGCGACGCCGTTACGTGGCGCTGCTCTGGGTGGCGCTCCTCGTCGGTGCGGGCGTCGCTGCCTCGACCGCCCCGGCCCCGCCCGAGGACTCCTTCTCCATGCCGGGAACCGAGTCGCAGAAGGCCTTCGACCTCCTGGAGAAGCGCTTCCCGGACGCCAGCGCCGACGGCGCCAGCGCACGCGTCGTCATACGGGCCCCCAAGGGTGAGAAGATCACCTCAGCCGATTCCAAGGCCGAGGTCGAGAAGATGGTCGCGGCGATCGGCGAGGGCTCGCAGGTGGCGGGCGTCGACGACCCGTACAAGGCGAAGACCGTCAGCAAGGACGGCACCACCGCCTACACCTCCGTGACGTACAAGGTGGCCGCCACCGAACTCACGGACAAGTCGCGGGACGCCCTGACCAAGGCCACCGACAAGACCCGGCACGCGGGCCTGACCGTCGAGGCCGGCGGCGACGCCGTCATGGCCGAGCAGGACATGGGCGGCAGCGCCGAACTCATCGGCATCGCCATCTCCGCCGTCGTCCTGATCCTCACCTTCGGCTCGCTGGTCGCCGCGGGCATGCCGCTGCTCACCGCGATCATCGGTGTCATGATCGGCGTCAGCGCCATCGGGGCGCTGGGCAGCACCCTCAACCTGTCCGCCACGACCTCCACCCTGGCGACGATGATCGGCCTCGCCGTCGGCATCGACTACGCCCTGTTCATCGTCTCCCGCTTCCGGGCCGAGATAGCCGAGGGCCGCACTCCGGAGGACGCGGCGGGCCGCGCCACCGGAACCGCCGGTTCCGCCGTGGTGTTCGCCGGACTCACCGTCGTCGTCGCCCTCTCCGGCCTCGCGGTCGTCAACATCCCGATCCTCACCAAGATGGGCCTGGCCGCCGCCGGGACCGTGGTGGTCGCCGTCCTCATCGCGCTCACCCTGATCCCCGCGCTGCTCGGCTTCGCCGGCCGCAAGGTACTGCGCCGCA
This sequence comes from Streptomyces sp. NPDC031466, assembly GCF_055581265.1. NCBI lineage: Bacteria > Bacillati > Actinomycetota > Actinomycetes > Kitasatosporales > Streptomycetaceae > Streptomyces > Streptomyces sp. NPDC031466. Next base: position 352,031 of record NZ_JBVIJT010000004.1, on the reverse strand, counting down.
AGGACCGCAAGAAGTCCCCGAGCCAGCTTCAGGACCCGAACGCCAAGCCCAAGCTCGGCACCCGCTGGGCGCGCTTCGTGCTGCGCCGCCCGCTCGCCGTCCTGCTCGTCGCGGTCGTCGGCCTCGGCGCGATGGCGATCCCGGCCACCAGCCTCGAGCTCGGCCTGCCCGACGAGGGCACGGCGGCGCCGGACACCACCCAGCGCAAGGCGTACGACATGCTGTCCGAGTCCTTCGGCGCCGGTTTCAACGGCCCGCTGATGGTCACCGTCAGCAAGGACTCCGGGGTGGCGGCCGCCGCGAAGACCGTCGGCGAGAAGCTCGCCAAGGTCGACGGCGTCGTCGCCGTGACGCCTCCCACGGCCAACAAGGCCGACGACACCGCCATCCTGAGCGTCGTCCCCGGGAGCGGACCGAGCGACCACAAGACCGAGGAATTGGTCAAGTCGATCCGGTCCAGCGCCGAGGGCATCGGGGCCGACACCGGCTCCGAGATCCTGGTCACCGGCCAGACCGCGATGACCATCGACTTCTCGCAGACCCTGGACGACGCGCTGCTGCCCTACCTGGGTCTGGTCGTCGGCCTCGCGTTCCTGCTCCTGATGCTGGTCTTCCGCTCGATCCTCGTGCCGCTCAAGGCGGCGCTCGGCTTCCTGCTCTCGGTGGCCGCCGCGCTCGGCGCCGTCGTCGCCGTCTTCCAGTGGGGCTGGCTCGCGGACGTCGTGGGCGTCGACCAGCCGGGCCCGATCATGAGCATGATGCCGATCTTCATGATCGGCGTGGTCTTCGGTCTCGCCATGGACTACGAGGTGTTCCTCGTGACGCGGATGCGCGAGGCGTACGTCCACGGGGCGCGCCCCGGCGAGTCGATCGTCACCGGCTTCACCCATGGCGGACGGGTCGTGGCCGCGGCCGCGATCATCATGATCAGCGTCTTCTCCGGCTTCATCATGGAGAACGACGACATGATCAAGATGATGGGCTTCGGACTGGCGGTGGCCGTCCTCTTCGACGCGTTCGTCGTCCGTATGGCGATCGTGCCCGCCGTGCTCGCGCTGCTCGGCAAGGCCGCGTGGTGGCTGCCGCGCTGGCTGGACAAGGCGCTGCCGAACGTGGACGTGGAGGGCGAGAAGCTGCACAAGTCCCTCGGCGACACGATGACGCCCGACGCGCGGGACGAACGGGAGCTCGAGCGCGTCGGCAGGTGACACGGCCGTATCCACCGGGCGGGGGGGGGGGGGGGGTGGGTGGGGGGGGGGGGGGGGGGGAAAGAGGGGGGGGGGTAGGTAACGGGCAGGGGGCTGGTGGGGGTTGGGTCTCTGCTTTTGGGAGGGGGGGCATGAAGGGGGAGAAGG